>NZ_JABBDR010000180.1 GCF_018854495.1 Acidithiobacillus ferruginosus | reverse complement strand
GCGGCGACGATTTCGGCGGTGATCTGGGTGTTACCCGCCTGCACCGGGGCCAGTTGTACCGCGAGGTCGAGCAGGTTGAGGAGACGGCGCGCGTCACCGTCGGCGGCGGTCAGCAACCCCTTGCGTACTTCCGGGGACATCTCTATCGCCAGTGCCCCCAGACCGAGCACCCTGTCGGCGAGGGTATGATCGAGGACGGCGCCGAGTTCTTCTTCGGTCAGCGCCTTGAGGACGTAAACCCGCGCCCGGGACAGCAGGGCATTGACCAAGGCGAAGCTGGGGTTTTCCGTCGTTGCGCCGATGAGGGTCACGACGCCTTCTTCCACATAAGGTAGCAAGGCATCCTGCTGGCTCTTGTTGAAGCGATGGATTTCATCGATGAAGAGGACCGTACCCTGCCCCAGGGACTGGGCGGCCTCGGCGCTAGCGACGGCGGCGCGGATCTCGCGCACTCCGCTGTTGACGGCAGACAAAATCTGAAAGTGGCGGCCGACAGTGTGGGCCAGGAGTTGCGCCAGGGTGGTTTTGCCACTGCCTGGCGGGCCCCAGAGGATCATGGAGTGCAGATGCCCGGCCTGCACCATGGCCTGCAACGGCCCTTCCTTGCCGAGCAGATGGCGCTGCCCGGCGTAAGCGTCCAGCGTCTGCGGGCGCATCCGCGCCGCCAAGGGACGAGGGTCGGTGGACGATGCTGCCATAGGAATCATCCGGAGACGGGTTGTCCGTTAAAAATCCCGGGAAATTGCGGCACCGAAGTTGAAGATACTGGCTTTATACGTGCCTGCATAGCCGGGATAAGAAGATGTCGTGTTGCCGGAGAGGGCATAGGAGGCACCGATGTCGTAATGCCATGCGCCCAGACCGATACCCAGCCCGAAGGAGGCCAGATTGCTGCTGGTTCCCGGCGCCGCCGCATCAAAACTCGAGCTGTTGCCGGGACTGCCCTCGTGGGCGAGGCCACCGCGGAGCTCCAGATTCTGGTTCAGGTGATAACTGAGCCCGAGGCGATAGGCCATGGCAGACTTCCAGCCGAGGCTGCCATGGCCAGGTAACTGGGCATTGCTCCAGTCATTCCAGTCCACATCCAGTTCGCTCGCAAGGCGTGGGGTAAATCGGTAGCGGACACCTGCCTGTACGCGACTGGGGAGATCAATGCTGCCGCCGCCCGAAGAAATGCTGGCCGCGGAGCGATAACTGAGTCCCGCATTGAAGCGCTCGGTGGTGTAGAAAAGCCCGACGTTACCGCCGACGCCTCCGCCGGTGCCCGAATTTGGGCCAAAGGTTGCGCTCAGCGCCTGGTAATAATCCAGACCCACTCCAACGCTCAGGTTGGGGAGCAGCAGATAGGCAACTCCCGGATTCACATCAATGATCCGCAGGTCATTTTTCAGCGAAGGTTGTCCAGGAAAAGTCCCGGCGGGCCAAGTGGCGTTGATGCTGTAGGGTGAAGTGATGCCGAAACCAACCGCCAGTGGCAGATCATTGAAACGATGGGTCACAAAGAGATCGGGCAGAATCTGCAGATTGCTGCTGGCATCGATACTGCCACTGCCGTTGTCCACCTTGTAAGCCGGGCGCGTTGCGAGAATATCCAGACCCACCCGGGTACCCGGAAAGAAGACCATATCTGCGGGATTGTCGGCAAAACTGCTGACGGGTCCGCCGTCGGCTACCGTGGCTCCCGCTTCCGAAAGCCCCACCACGGAGGTCGGCGCGGCGAAACCTGCGGCATGGGACTGCGCAGCTACTAACAGACCGAGGGTAACGAGGACAAGGCGGGTCTTCAAAGCCAACATGCAGTACTCCAGGAAATATTATTGAGAGAGAACATCTACGCCGGCGGGCGGGGTGAACTGAAACTCCTGCGCCGAAATGGGGTGATTGATCCTGATATGCTCAAAGCGGAGGACGGTCTGTTGCTGGAAGGCGTCTTCCATCCGCATCTCGCGCAGCGCGCCCTGCGCATCAAAGCCCAGGCGCAACGCGGTGAAGCCCTGATCCTGACCCGTTTTGGGATGCAACAGCAGCCAGCGGAGTCCGTCTTTTTTACCCAGGTCTGTAATCCTGAAGCGCCGGCTGAGGTCATCGTTACCAGCGATCAGCGCCGCAGGGGTGGACCCGATAGCTTTGCCGAGGGGCTGCACCGTGGCCTGTTCCAGAGCCGGTTCATAAAGCCAGACCTTCTCACCGTTGGACACAATGGTTTGCCCGTTGCGGCCATCGTAGTCCCAGCGGAATTTGCCGGGGCGGGAAATCCACAGCTTGCCACTGGTACGCTTGACGATCTGGCCGTCATGGTTGGCTACTTCCTGACGGAACTGGGCGGTGATGGTGTGGGTTTTCTGGAAAAAATCCTGCAACATCGCCAGGCCCGTGGCAGCGGCCGCGTACTGGATACCGCCCAAAATCAGCAGCGGCGCCAGAAACCAGCGAGCCAGACCCGAAGCCCGTGATGGGTCGCGCCTGAGGCGCAAACGGTCAGTCACGACCAGGCGGTGCTGCTGCATAGATTTCTCTGCTCCCGTTACTTTGCAAGGGACCGACCACACCAACCCGCTCCATCTCTTCGATCATGCGGGCGGCCCGATTATAGCCCACCTTGAGTTGCCGCTGCACGTAAGAGATACTCGCCTTGCGACTGCTGGTGACAATGGCCACCGCCTGATCATAGAGCGGATCGGCATCTTCTCCACCCTCCCCGTCCATGCTCTCCCCATCGCCGCCTTCATTACCCTGTAAAATACGCTCGTCGTATTGGGGCGCGCCCAGTTGGCGCAGGGACTCTACCACACGATGGACTTCGTCGTCGCTGACAAAGGCCCCATGCACCCGCAACGGATAACCGGAGCCGGGGGGCAGGTAGAGCATGTCGCCCTGGCCGAGCAAGGTTTCCGCGCCCATCTGGTCAAGAATGGTGCGCGAGTCGATGCGCGACGAAACCTGAAAGGCAATGCGGGTGGGGACGTTGGCCTTGATCAGGCCGGTGATCACATCCACCGAAGGACGCTGGGTCGCCATAATCAGGTGCAGACCAGCCGCGCGCGCTTTCTGGGCCAGGCGGGTGATCAGGGTTTCCACCTGTTTGCCGACCACCATCATCAGATCCGCGAACTCGTCGATGATCACCACGATGGCGGGCAGCACGCTCAGGGCCACGGGTTCGCCGTCCATATCTTTATCCGGACCCGGCAGGGGATGTCCCGACGCCGCCGCTTCCCGGACCTTCTGATTATATCCGGCCAGGTTGCGCACCCCCGCGAAGGCCATGAGCTTATAGCGCCGTTCCATCTCCGCCACGCACCAGCGCAGGGCATTGGCGGCCTCTTTCATGTCCGTCACCACCGGCGCGAGCAGATGAGGGATGCCCTCATAGATGGATAGCTCCAGCATCTTGGGATCCACCATGATCAGGCGTACATCCTCGGCAGTCGCTTTGAACAGTATGCTGAGAATCATGGCATTGACACCCACAGACTTGCCGGCGCCGGTGGTCCCGGCTACCAGCAGGTGGGGCATTCTGGCGAGATCGGCGGACACCGGCTGCCCCCCGATATCCTGACCCAATGCCAGCGTCAGCAGACTTTTGCTCTGGGTGAAGCCGTGACTGGAAAGCACCTCGGAGAGGCGCACCGTGCGCCGGTGGGGGTTTGGCACCTCGATGCCCATGGTGGCCTTACCGGGAATGGCTTCAACCACACGCACCCGTGCCGCCAGCACACGCGAAAGATCTTTGCTGAGGCCCGCAATCTGGCTGACCTTGACTCCCGGCGCCGGTTCTATTTCAAATCGGGTAATCACCGGTCCAGGATGGGCCGCCACTACGGTCGCCTGTACCCCGAAGTCGGCCAGCTTTTCTTCCAGCATACGCGACTGCTGCTCCAACGCTTCGGGCTGCAGTTGAGAACCAGGATCTGATGCATCCGGCGGATCGAGCAGGCCCAGATCGGGGAGGCCATCGGCACGCGGCGGCCCAACCGGAGCCGGCAACGGCAATTGCCGACTGCTTTTGACGGCGGTATGCACCGAACCTGGCCCGCGCTTTTTGGTAGAAAAGAAGCTGGGTGCCGCGGGCGGGGACACCTTTGGCGCAGCGGGCGCCAGCGTGGTGATGGACGCCGGGGCCGCCCGGGTGGGAATCTGCCGTCGCAGCGGCCAGCGCAGGCGTGGCCTGGACAAGGCCGCATACAGGGTACTGACCTGCGCGGCCATCGCGCGCGGCCCCAGACCGGTGAGCAAAAACACGCCGAGACCAAAGAGCCCAAGAAACAGCAAGGCGCTACCACCCACACCGATGAATGGCCGGGCAAGGGCGCCGGCTTCCTGTCCCAGGATACCACCCGCTCCCGCACCGGCAATGGGCCACCAGCCCGTCGGCCAGGTCAGCGCCAGAAAACTGCTCAGACCCAGCACCATGGCGGCAGCGCCCAAGGGCGCCGCCCGGCGCCCCGGATACTGATGAAACCAGTACCGCCATAGCTGCCAGACCCATGCGCCCAACGCCACGGGCAGGAGCCATGCGACCACACCAAAGACCTGCACCAGAAAATCAGCGATATAGGCACCGGTTTTGCCGCCCCAGTTATGCGCGGGGCCACCCTTTCCACTGTTGAACCAGCTCGGATCGGCGGGGTGGAAGCTGAGCAGGGATATAACCACGAACGCCGTCACGCCGATCAGTATCAGCAGCAACGCCTCGCGACGCCATGGTTTGGCACGCGACGGCTGGCCCGGCTTTGCGGGGGCAGGCCGGGAGCCTCGGGACGCATTACGGGCAGCAGAGCTCATGTCGGCACGCTAAACGACCCCTGCGCGGGTGTCAAGGAGATGTGGGAAAGAAAGGCAAATCAATGGAGTTGTTAGGCTTTTCTAATGAATCAGATCAGGACACTTCACTGCGCGTTGCTCCATATCCGATCGCGGCACGGGAGGGACAGGGGTGCGGGAATGATGCTAGACTTTCTCTAGAAGTTCTCCGCTGGTCCGCGCCGGTTCCGCCCTACAGCGGGCGGCGCGCTACCGTTTCTTTCAGGCAGCGAGGTGCCCATGAGCGATCCGAAAAGTGTCATCGATGAAAAACATTGCCGCTTACTTATCCTGGGCTCCGGTCCCGGTGGTTATACGGCGGCAATCTATGCTGCACGCGCCAACCTGAGTCCGATACTGGTGCAGGGCATGGAGCCCGGCGGCCAACTGATGACGACCACGGAGGTGGATAACTGGCCGGGTGCTGCAGACGGCATCATGGGCCCGGAACTCATGCAGGGACTGGAAAAACAGGCACGCCGTTTTGATACCGAGATTCTGTTCGACCATATTCATACCGCCGATCTCCGTCAGCGCCCTTTTCGCCTCAGCGGGGATCAGCACTGCTATACCTGCGATGCGCTGATTCTCGCCACCGGCGCATCTGCCAAATACCTGGGTTTGCCCAGCGAAGACAAGTTTCGCGGCAAGGGTGTTTCCGCCTGCGCGACTTGCGACGGATTTTTCTATCGCGGGCAGGCGGTCGCGGTGATCGGTGGCGGCAATACGGCGGTAGAGGAAGCGTTATATCTCAGCAACATTGCCAAGCATGTCACCGTGATCCATCGTCGCAACAGGTTCCGGGCGGAAAAAATCCTGCAAGACAAGCTCATGGCCAAGGAAAATGTCACCGTCATCTGGGACCATTCCGTGGAAGAAGTGCTGGGCGATGCTTCCGGAGTTACCGGCTTGCGCATTAAACATGTAGAAAACGGCAGCACGCAGGATCTCGCGCTGATGGGTGTATTCATTGCCATCGGCCATCAACCCAACACCGGAATCTTTAAGGGACAACTGAAGATGGACGAGGGGGGTTATCTGGTTACCCGGGGTGGCCGTGATGGCATGGCCACGGCGACCAGTATCGAGGGGGTGTTTGCTGCCGGAGATGTTCAGGATTATGTATATCGTCAGGCGGTAACCAGCGCAGGAACCGGCTGTATGGCGGCGTTGGACGCGGAGCGTTGGCTGGAGCAGCAACAAGAGGACTGAACCATGGGGCGGCGGCCGGATCAGCCGGGGCAGCAAGAGCCAGTGACCGGGGTGGACGACACCGCTTGCTTTCTGCAAGCGGTAGCGGATGTCCGGCCCCTGCCAGCCCCGCCCCCTCCCCCACGTCCAGCGCCGCCACCGCCCTTGCCGATACAGCGGCATCAGGACGAGCTGGCGGTTCTTGAGGCGCTGGGCAGTGGTCTGCACAGCGACGAAATTCTGGAATCCGGAGAGGGGTGGCTTTATTTGCGGCCCGGGCTATCTCCAGCGCTGCTGCGGGACTTGCGCCGGGGTCGGTTCCGGATTCAGGAGCGGCTCGACCTGCACGGCTGCACCGCCGAGGAAGGCCGCGCTGAACTGTCGGCATTTTTGCGGGAAGCGCGACAACGGCGCTGGACCTGCGTTTGCATCATCCACGGGAAAGGTCTGGGATCCCCCGGCCGCATTCCTGTCCTGAAAAGGCTGGTGGGTGGCTGGTTGATGCGTCACCAGGAGGTGCTGGCATTTGCTCAGGCGCGCCCAGAAGAGGGCGGCGGCGGCGCATTGCGCGTTCTACTGGGCTGGCCCCGTCGCGAATAGGCAAGCCCAACCATAGATCGGGCCCTTAACCGGTGCGGCGACGTTGAAGAGTTTCAGTACTCCGCCCTCAGCCCTGCGCCGCGTTGCAGGGTATCCTGGTGTCCCGCCGCCCCCAGCGCTCCCCAACAGGCAAGGCGCTTTCTGCATCGGCCAGAGACGCGAGGATCGGGCAATCAGCCACTCGGCCATGGCCGGGGCAGCAGTCGACCTGTTGCGCAAGGACCGTGCGCATTCTTTGCAAATCGGCGATCTTGCGATCAATCTCGGCAAGTTTTTGCGCGGTGAGCGCTTTGACCTCGCCCATGTCATTCTCCGCACTGCCGCTGATATCCAGCAGCTCTTTCACTTCTGCCAGGGAAAAGCCAAGATTCTGGGCACGCCGGATAAAACGCAGACGCGCTTCGGCTTCACCGTCATAGAGCCGATAGTTGGACGGGGTCCGCTGCACAGGCCGAATGAGCCCGATCCGCTCATAGTAACGCAAGGTCTCTGCGGCAAGCCCTGCTTCACGCGCCAAACGGCCGATGGTTACCGGAGTTTCCATAATCATCCTCCTCGTTATATGGTGCCATTATAAGAGTGCGTACCGTCCCGAACTATGGTGTCCGTTGTAAGGCCTCTAGTCAACACAAAGGTCAAGACTTTGCGCTTCAGCCATTTCCCTCCCCAAAAGGCCTTCCACACAACTCGTCGCGAAGACGCCCGCGGGGAGGAAAAAACTCAGAATCAGGGTCTGTGCATCCTCCCAGCGGGCGCTGAGGTTTTCCGGACGCGCGCGCAAGGGACGCCGCGCGGCATCCAGCCCTTGTTCTGCAAGACGTCGTGCCCAATGGAGGCCGTCATCTGTTGTACCGGCGATGACGGGCCCCGCGCCCAGGGCCGAGGCCTCCAGCGCGGCGGCAACCAGGGTCGGCGCCACCCCGCCACGACCTGGTAAAGGGCCGGTGGGATGCAGGTCCCAGTCGGTGGCGCGCGCCTGCAAATCCGCGAGATCATCGTCCCCCGCCAGGAAAATGCTGTGCGAACCCGCCAGTTGCACGACTTCACCCGGCAGAATCTCCGTCCAGTTGGCTTGCCGCACCCGTTCGGCGAGGACCAGATTGAACAGGGCGGAGCGGGCCGCGGACCAGAGCAGGCCGCGCCGATGGCGGTCTACCCGCATCGGCTGTCCGGATAGCAGTCGCGCGGCCTCTTGCAAATTTCGGTGCCCGAAGCGCTGGGCACCGAAATAGTTGGGGAACCCACTTTGCGCGAGACCTTGCAGACGGGTGTCCCAGAGACTGTGCTCTCCCGTGGTGGCGCGCAAAATGAGCTGGAAGTGATTGCCACGTAGCACACCCCGACGCAATTTACGGTCATGGCGGCTGATCTGCTGAAAGTGCAGGCTGTCGTCTTCCAGACTGGCCCAGTCCGGATCGGGACCCGGCGTGGCCGGCACCGTAAAACTCTGCCGGGTAACGGCTTGACGATCCTTGAGACCGGCAAAACCCACATCCCGGACCGCCACCCCGGCGCAATGCGCCAGACGATGGGCCACATCCAGAGTATTGAGGCCGCGCTTCTCCACTACCAGCCAGTGATGGGCGCCCAAACCGGATGGGGCAAAAGGCAGCAGTTCCGTGACCTGAAAGTCTTCCGGAGACTGCCTTATTTCGGCGCCGAGCAGACCGCTCTCTGCGGGATAGATACGCGGCAAACTTTCAGACATGCTGAATCAGAACGACGGCGTGGGCGGCAATGCCTTCACCCCGACCGGTATAGCCCAATTGCTCTGTGGTGGTCGCTTTGATGTTGACCGCGTCGAGATCCACCGCGAGGTCAGCAGCAATATGGGCGCGCATCTGCGGGATATGATCTGCCAATTTGGGGCGCTGGCAGACGATGGTCGCGTCCACGTTGCCTACCGAAAAACCTTTCCCCTGAACCAACTGGCGACAATGTCGGAGCAGGAGCCGCGAGTCCGCACCTTCGAAACGGGCGTCGGTATCGGGGAAATGACGTCCGATGTCGCCCAGGGCAGCCGCTCCCAGCAGGGCATCGCAGATGGAGTGAAGGAGCACGTCGGCATCGGAGTGGCCGGCAAGACCGCGTTCATAGGGTACCGACACGCCACCGAGGATCAGGGCCCTTCCCGGCACCAACGCATGTACGTCAAAGCCGTGACCAATACGCAGTTGCATGAGATTATCCTTCTTCGCTACGCGCCGCGAGAATCGCGGCGGCGAGCATGAGATCATCACTGAGGGTTACCTTGATGTTATCGCCGTGTCCCAGGATCAGGCGGGGACGCCAGCCTTGCGCCTCCATCGCCGAGGCCTCATCGGTAATTTGCCGGTGCTCCGCACACGCGGCTTCCAGGGCCGCCAGCAGCGCCCCGAGAGGGAACGCCTGCGGAGTCAGGGCACGCCACAATCCTTCCCGATCCACGGTACCTGAAGAGCATCCATCCTCACCCCGCTTGAGGGTGTCGGCAACGGGCACGGCAAGCAGTGCGCCCTGGGGTGCGTCCGCAAGACTTTCCAGTAGCCTCAAAAGATCTTCGCGACGCAGGCAGGGCCGGGCGGCGTCATGCACCAGCACCCAATCGGACGGCACCGCGCCCTGTCGCAGCAGCGCCTCCAGACCGAGGCGCACCGAATCCGCACGCAGGCCGCCCCCAACAACCGGGGGCAGAAGCGGCCCCGGCACGGGTCCCAGCAACTCCCGCCAAGTGCCGGTGGCAATATCCTCGCCCGGCAGAACCAGCTGAATGCCGGCAATGCGCGGTTCCCCAAGGAAGGCCGCCAGGGTATGGGCAACGATGGGACGGTCGCGCAGCAGAACGTACTGCTTGGCCTGCGCCGCGCCAAAGCGCTGTCCCCGCCCTCCCGCCGGGATCACCACCCAGACGCGCTCCATATGAACCCCCACCTTCTGGACCCAAACCACCAGCCCGAAGTATCCGCAGTCTTGAGGGAGGACGCAAGAAAGCGGCGCCCAGAAAGCGGCGCCCTGTTTTGCAGTTTCCACGGCGCCCCTTTACACTAGGGTTCTTCAGAGTCCCCACATAAGATCAGACATTCTTGGATCGAAGTCTTTCTCTCGGCACCCCGCCGCGCGCCGGGGCGGCACGCGCATTTAGTCCAATTTACGGTGCTGCGGATAGCTGGCTGGCGGCGCAGATGGCGCGGCAGTGGCAGCGCCCGCTGCTGATTCTGCTGCCGAACGCCCGCGACGTGGAGGAATGGCAGCGCGAGTGGCGTTTTTTCGCACCGGACTTGCCAGCGCCGCTGGTTTTCCCGGACCGCGAAATCCTTCCCTATGATCGCCTGGCGCCGCCGGCGGATGCCACGGCCACACGGCTGGCTACCCTTGCCACTCTGCCGGAATGGCGTGGCGTTTGTCTCGCCCCTCTGTCCGCCGTTCTGCAACGCCTGCCACCGCGCAGTTTCCTCGACCAGCACGCTTTTGTCCTCGCGGCGGGTGACCACCTGAATCCGGAAGGTTTTCGCCAGCGTCTGATCGACGCCGGCTACCGCAACGTCAGTGAAGTCTCCGAGGCCGGCGAATTGGCCTGGCGTGGTGGAATCATCGATCTCTTTCCCAGCGGTAGCCCCCTGCCCTATCGCATCGAGCTCTTCGATAGGGTCGTGGAAAGCATCCGTGCCTTTGATCCGGAAACCCAGCGTACCCTGCAAAAGGTCGAGCGGGTCTCTCTGCTCCCGGCGCGGGAAGTGCCGGTGGATACCGCCGCGCTACAGGAATTTCGCAGCCGCTTCCGCGCCCGGTTCAGCGGTGATCCGCAACGCGCCGAGATATATCGGGCGGCCAGTCGAGGACAGGCGCCCCAAGGCGCCGAGCATTATCTCCCGCTCTTCTTTCCGGAGAGCAGCCACCTGCTAATGCACTTTCCCGTAGACGGCGTCGTCTTTCTCCCGCCCGGTCTGGAAGCATCCGCCCGGCACATTCGTCAGGACTGGCAGGAGCGCTACGAGGAACGGAGCCACGATGCGGTGTATCCCATACTGCCACCTGATGAACTGCTCCTACCCCCCAGTGAATGGGAAGATGTCCTGCGCGGTCGGGCGCGGGTATATGGGCAACAGGAGGGTGATGCGGAGCGTCTGCCGACCGCTCCCCTCCCCGATCTCCATGGCAGCCCGGAAGCGCCACTGGCCTCACTGGATACCTTTCTGCGCCATCTGCCGACCGCGGGCCGGGTCATCCTCGCCGCTGAATCACCGGGCCGCCAGGAAGCCCTGTCGGAACGGCTTGGCAAGAGCGGACTGCTCCCCAGCCGGGTGCATGACTGGCCGGAGTTCCTGGCTGGTACGGAACGGATCGCCATCACCGTAGCGCCCCTGGAACGCGGCCTGCTCATCAAGGAAAATGGCCTGGTCAGACTGGCGCTGGTCTCCGAGGCGCAAATTTTTGGTGATCGCGTCTTTGCCCAGCGGCGTAGCGCCAACGCCCGACAGCGCAGCATTGAAGGCTTGGTCCGCGATCTCGGCGAGTTACAGCCGGGTGATGCCGTTACCCATGAGGAATACGGCATCGGCCGTTTTCAGGGCATGGCTACGCCCTTTGCCGCCCAGGGAGACATCAATGAATATGTGGTCCTGGAGTACGCCAACGGCGATCTCGTCTACGTCCCGGCGGATCATCTGGATCGCATCGCCCGCTACGTGGGTAATGGTGCGACGGAACCGGTGCTTTCCCGCCTCGGCAGCAATCACTGGGAAAAAGTCAAGTCCAAGGCGCGGCAAAAGGCCGTCGATGCCGCCAGCGAACTGCTGGACATCTATGCCCGGCGCGCGGCGCGCACCGGTCGGGCTTTTCCCGAACCGGATGACGCCTATTGGGAATTCGTGTCCCGCTTTCCCTTTGAGGAAACCCCGGATCAGCAGCAGGCCATAGACGCGGTCATTGCCGACATGACCAGCCCCCACCCCATGGACCGCCTGGTCTGCGGCGACGTCGGCTTCGGCAAAACCGAGGTGGCGCTCCGTGCGGCCTTTCTGTCGGCGCACAGTGGTGCGCAGGTGGCCGTACTGGTCCCCACCACCCTGCTCGCCCAGCAGCATTACGAGAATTTCCGGAACCGCTGCGCCGGGCTGCCCCTGCGGGTGGAAGTGCTCTCCCGCTTCCAGAATGCCAAAACGCACAAGCAAGTGCTCACGGCACTGTCCGTAGGGGAGGTGGATATCCTGATCGGCACCCATCGCCTGCTGCAAAAGGATGTCGCCTTCCACGACCTGGGGCTGCTGATTCTGGATGAGGAGCATCGCTTCGGGGTACGCCAGAAGGAGCGGATCAAGGCCCTGCGCGCCGAGGTGGATATCCTCACCCTGACCGCAACGCCGATCCCCCGCACGCTCAACCTCTCGCTGGCCGGCCTGCGTGACTTATCCATCATCGCCACGCCACCCCAGCGCCGCCAGCCGGTACGCACCTTTGTGCAGATCTGGGATGATGCGACGGTGATCGAAGCCTGCCAGCGCGAGATGCATCGCGGCGGTCAGGTATATTTTCTGCATAATGAGGTACGCGACATCGAGCGCATGGCGGCCACACTGCGCCGCCTGCTGCCGGAAGCGCGCCTGCGCGTGGCCCATGGCCAGATGCCCGAGGGCGAGCTGGAAGCGGTGATGCTGGATTTTTACCATCAGCGCTTCGATATCCTCCTCTGCACCACCATCATCGAGTCGGGTATCGACAACCCCCATGCCAACACCATCCTCATCAATCGCGCCGATAAATTTGGTCTGGCCCAGCTCCATCAGTTGCGCGGCCGGGTTGGTCGTTCCCATCAACGCGCCTACGCCTACCTGTTCACCCCGGACCTTCGGGCCATGAGCGACGATGCCCGGCGCCGCCTCGACGCCATCCAGTCCCTGGAAGATCTGGGCGTCGGCTTTGCCCTGGCCAGCCACGATCTGGAAATCCGCGGTGCTGGCGAGTTGCTGGGCGAAGAGCAGAGCGGGCACATGGATGAGGTGGGTTTCACCCTCTTCATGGAATGGCTGGACGATGCTGTGAAAGCCATCCGTGCCGGACGGGATCCCCGCAGTCTGGAAGAACAACGCGCGAGCGGCCCCGAAATCCATCTCAACACACCGGCCCTCATCCCCAACGACTACCTGCCCGACGTGCATTTGCGCCTGCAACTTTACAAGCGCCTCAGCGATGTGCGCAGCGACACCGCCATCGCTGAGATCATGGTGGAGATGATCGACCGCTTCGGACCCATTCCAGCGCCGGCCCGCACCCTGCTCTGTCAGGCCCGGTTGCGTCTTGTCGCTATCCAGACCGGCATTGAACAGATCGATGCCGGTCCCGCCGGTGCCCGCCTGCAATTCGCCGCCGAAAACCAGGTAGCCCCCGACAAAATCATCCGGCTCATCCAGCAACCTCACAGCATCTACCAACTGGATGGCGAGCACCGCCTGCGCATTCGCCGCGACCTGCCCGACGGCGAAGCGCGCTGTCAGGAATTGCTGCAACTCATCGACCAACTGAGGATTCAACCATGAGTAGTACCCGCCTTGCCATTCTCAGCCCCGCCGCTCGCGGGCCCATGAGTCTGCCGGCCAGCATGGGCCAACTGGTGGCGGAGGTGGAAAGTCACCAGGAGGTATGGGGTTGCTGGCTGCAAAGCTGGGATATGCCCGTCACCGTCGGTGAAATCGCCCCTTTCCTCGACGAACTCTCGCGCCAGGCCCTGCACCAGGAGCGCGAGGTGATCTGGGCTCCCATGAGCAGCGCCGGTAGCGCCGTACGTCTGGTGCTGCATGGCGCGGCGCGACCCGAGGCGCTGCGCCGCGCACTGACCACCCTTCACCTGCAAAGCCTTATGCCGGGCCGCGTACTCCACTGCCAGGGCGACGATCTGGCCCTGGTCCTGCACGGTTCCCGCGGCCCTCTGAGCGCCGTGAATCATCGCCTCATCGAAGCCCTGGAGGGGATCGCGCTGGATGTTGCTGTTTCCCCGCTATGGGACAGGGGGCATTTCCGCCTGCTGCTGACCGATATGGATTCTACGCTGATCAGCATTGAATGCATTGATGAATTAGCCGAGCACCTCGGCCTCAGACGGCAGGTCGCCGCCATCACCGAACGCTCCATGGCGGGCGAGCTGGATTTCCAGACCTCCCTGCGCGAACGGGTGCGCCTGCTGGCCGGCACCCCGGCAAGCAGTATCGACACCATCATCCGCGAACGACTGCGGCTCAGTCCCGGTGCCCGCGAACTGGTGGCGGCGGCCAAGTCCCAAGGTGTCGAGGTCGGTGTCGTATCCGGGGGCTTCACCCAGTTTACCCGCCACCTGCAGGAAGCACTGGACCTCGACTACGCCTTCGCCAACACCTTGGAAATCATCCATGGGCAAATCACCGGCCAGGTACTCGGAGATATCGTCGATGCCGCCGCCAAAGCCGACATCCTCGACCTGCTCGCTATCGGTCTGGGCACCGACGCCGGTCATTGCATCGCCCTCGGAGATGGTGCCAACGATCTGCCCATGATCCGCAAAGCCGGCATAGGCATTGCCTACCACGCCAAAGCGGTCGTCCGCGCCCAGGCGGATTTTCAGATTCGCTACGGCGGTCTCGATACCGCCGCCGCCTATCTCGGCTGGAACACCGCCTGAATCTCGCACTTCGGCCAACATGGTGATACTTGATATTGTTTTAGACTTATTCTATTATCAGCCCGTGTGCAGCACAGAGCCATCTGGTGCACATCGGCAATCGTGCCGCAACTGCAGCGTAAACAGGAGACTGAGATGAAACTGACCAGCATAGAAGGCCAAAGTGTTCCCCAGGTCGTGTTCCGCACCCGCGATGATAATCAGTGGCGTGACGTCAGCACCGACGAACTTTTCAAGGGCAAGACCGTGATCGTGTTCTCCCTGCCCGGCGCCTATACCCCCACTTGTTCCTCCAGTCATCTGCCGCGCTACAACGAACTTGCGCCGATCTTTCGCGCAAATGGCGTAGATGACATCCTCTGCATGTCGGTGAATGACGCCTTTGTCATGGACGCCTGGGCCAAAGAACTGGCTGTCGAAAGCATCCACCTGATTCCCGATGGCAATGGCGAATTCACGGAAGGCATGGGCATGCTGGTGGACAAGAGCGAACTTGGGTTCGGCAAGCGTTCCTGGCGCTACTCCATGCTGGTGAAGAACGGCATCATCGAGAAAATGTTCATCGAACCCAACAAACCCGGTGATCCCTTCGAGGTCTCTGACGCCGATACCATGCTCCACTACATCAACCCGGAGGCACGCGATCCCGAATTCGTCACCATCTTTACCCGCGAAGGCTGCCCACATTGCGCCCGCGCCAAGGCAATTTTGAAGGAGCACGGCATATCTTTTGAAGAGATCAAGACAGGTATGGGTACCGGCGTCAGCTCACGGACGATTCGCGCGGTGAGCGGGCGTTCGACCGTGCCGCAGATCTTTATCGGCGGCAAACACATCGGCGGCGCCGACGACCTGGAGAAATATTTCGACGGGAAGTAAGGGCACATCCCTTCGGATGGTCATCTCCAGCAGTATGCCGGGGATGACGTCCTTCTTGTCCCGTTCAAACCCGGAAAAAAAGGGAGCTATCATGACACAATCCTACGATCTCATCGTCATTGGTGGAGGCAGCGGCGGCATTGCCATGGCCAACCGCGCCGCCCGTTACGGGGCGGTCACCGCGCTGGTCGCCGCCGGTCCATTGGGCGGCACCTGTGTGAATGCAGGCTGCGTCCCCAAAAAAATCTTCTGGAATGCCGCCCACCTTGCCGGGCAAATGAAGATGGCAGAAGAATACGGCTTCGATGCCATAGAACCGCGGTTCCACTGGGAACACCTGAAGCAGCAGCGTGACGCCTACATCGGGCGGCTCAATGACCGCTATGCCCAAGGCCTGGATGGTAACGGCGTCTCCCTGATCCGCGGACATGCCCGTTTTTCCGGCGCGCATCGGATCCATGTCGGCGACAGCACCCTGGAAGCCGCACACATCCTGATCGCCACGGGGGGGCAGCCGGTCTGGCCCGATATTCCGGGTGCAGAACTGGGCATCACCTCGGACGGATTCTTCGCGCTGGAATCGAGGCCCCGCTGTGTTGCCGTGGTGGGCGCCGGTTATATCGCCGTGGAGCTCGCCGGGGCACTCCACGCTCTCGGCAGTGACGTTTCCCTGGTCATGCGCCGCAGGCATTTCCTCAATGATTTCGATCCGATGCTGCGCGAGAGCCTGATGGACGCCATGCTCCGGCAAGGCATCAGCCTTCTCGCCCAGCGCCAGGTCCGGGAAGTGGAAAAACGCGCCGATGGCTTATGCCTGCATTTTCACGATGGCGACTGCCTCGGAGGGCTGGATTCCGTCATCTGGGCTATCGGCCGTCGTCCGAACAGCGCCGACCTTGGTCTGGAACTCGCAAACATTACTGCCGACCCGCAGGGTTTTATCCCCGTGGATGCGTTCCAAAACACCGATGCACCGGGTGTCTACGCGGTCGGCGATGTCACTGCGGGCCCAGCCCTCACCCCGGTAGCCATCGCCGCCGGGCGCCGTCTTGCCGACCGCATCTTCGGCCACCAGAAGGAGCGGCATCTCGACACCCTCGTGGTACCCACGGTGATCTTCAGTCATCCCCCCATCGCGACGGTCGGCCTCAGCGAGGCAGCCGCCCAGGAGCAATACGGAGAAGAGGCGGTCAAGGTCTACCAGACGACCTTCACCCCGATGCTCCGCGCTTTTGCGGCGGAACCGGAAAAAACGGCGATGAAGCTGGTCACGGTGGGCCGGGAGGAAAAGGTCGTCGGTCTGCACGCCATCGGCGACGGTGTGGATGAAATGCTCCAAGGCTTTGCGGTAGCGCTGCGCATGGGCGCGACGAAACAGGATCTTGACGACACCATTGCCATCCACCCCACCAGCGCCGAGGAATTCGTCACCATGCGCTGAAGGGCCGGAGCAAAGCCGTAGCTTACCTCTTGCTATGCAACTGCCGGAGAGCCTCCGGTCCCACCGCTGTTCCACAACCACACTGCGGGCAATCCGCAAGCAGCGGTACGACATTCCCCAGCACCTTTCGCACCTTTTCCATCCCCTCATGCATAACCATGTCGATGGCCTCCATGGTAATGGGCTCCGCCGACTTGCCCGCCGCCGGATTAACCACCAGCGACAGGGGCGCATAGCACAGGCCGATTTCCCGCGCCAATACCGCTTCTGGAGCCCCGGTCATCCCCACCACATCGCCACCATCCCTTTCGATACGGCGGATTTCAGCAATGGTTTCCAGGCGTGGCCCCTGGGTGGCCGCATAAGTGCCACCGTCGATAACGACGATATCCGCAGATCCTGCCGCCTGCAGCAGGCGCTCACGTACTGGTTGACAATAGGGCTCAGAAAAGTCGATATGTACCACCATGCTCTCGCCGCCTTCAAAGAAGGTGCTGGGGCGCCCGCTGGTATAATCGATCAGTTGATCAGGCAGACAGAGAACACCTGGCTGCATGGCTGCGGTGATTCCGCCCACCGCCGCCACCGCAACGACATGGGTCACCCCGACATGATGAAGCGCCCAGATGTTGGCGCGATAATTGACCCGGTGCGGAGGAATGGTATGGCCATAGCCGTGGCGCGCGATGAAGACGACTTCCTGCCCACCCAGTTGGCCAAAGGTCAATGGGCCAGATGTCTCCCCAAAGGGCGTACGGATTACCCGGCGGTGGCGAATTTGCAAATTTTTGAGCCCGGTCAGACCACTGCCACCGATAATGCCCGCTACACCCATCAGCCGTCCTCCGGCAACACAAAAATACCCGGCGCATTCCGCCCCAGGCCGCGGGCATCCAGCCCGTAACCAAACACAAAGCGATCCGGCACTTCCAGCCCCACATAGTCCACCCGTACATCGATCGCGCGGGAACGGATCTTTCGCACCATCACCGCCGTATGCACGGCGGCAGCGCCCTCCACCATGCAATATTCCTGCAAAGCTTGCAGGGTCACGCCCTCATCAAGGATGTCGTCCACCAGCAAAACCACCGCCCCTGCCAGTGATTCTTTGGGGCACGTACGCCACTGCAAGACACCACCACTGGTTTCGTCGCCATAGCGACCGACTTGTACACAATCGAGCACCAGGGGAAAACGCAGGTGCGGCATCAATTGGCCGACCACCACGACGGCGCCCGTCAGCACGCAAAGCAATAGTACCGGACGATGCGGCGTCAGGTGTTCCATCTCTTCATTAATGGCAACGGCCATCCGCTGGATGGCCGTCTCCACCTCTTCCGCGCTAAACAGATGCTCAGCGGGCCCTAAATGGGTAGGTGTCATAATGGCACTAGTAGGTAAAGGTGACCACGTTGTCATCCATGGCCTGCTCGATGACATAAGCGCCACCGACGATGTCCTGGATTTCGGGAATCAGGTCTTCCTTGGTGCATTCCCACAACTCAAGGGTCGGGGTGCAGACAAAGAACTTCACGCCTGCCTCATGGGCATCCTTGATAAAGTCGTAGACACTCTTGGGGCTGCCCGGCATAACAAACATTTTCTCCGCAACCCCCTTCTTGGCCAGCTCGCCGGCGCGGGCGGTCAGTACAACTTCGACCTCAAAATCCATCGCGGCAGCCACCGTCGCCTGAAAAAAGGGCGCACCCAACTCCTGGGGGTTGGAAGGATCGGTGTTCACCATAACCATCAGCAATTTATCAGCCATCTATATCTCCTTGTGAAAATCGGCCCGCCCATCATAGCCGTCCCGATCCGACGCCGCGCCATGAAATGATTGATTACACCATAAAAAGTCGTAAGGCCCCCGCAGGGGCCCTTAGTGGTCGATTTCCTGCACCTCGACACGGCGCGCACGGCTGGCCCGGGTCAGGATATCCCGCTCCTCAGCCAATGCGCGCTTGGCCACCTGAATGGCTTCCAGCAGGTCCTGGCGTTTGGACTCGACCAAGTCACCGCCCACATCCATCAGATGTGCAGTTTTTTCCTGAATTTCGTCAATGAGCACGCCGATGCGTTCTTCCGCCAGAGACTCCATATTGCGTAGACGATCACGGCCTTTGTCGACCGCGCGCCGCAATTCCTGGCGCGTCTCTGCGCCGCTGGCCGGGGCCAGCAGCAGGGCACCAACGGCGCCAACCAGCACTCCGATAACAAAGCCTTCCGCGTTCTTCATTGTGGTCTCCTCACTGTTTCCAGCTAATGTTTCCGGGAAAAATAACGCCACCCTGTGCGTAGCGCATGATACCACAACCCCAGTTCCCGAACCGGACGAATCAGGGTATCCGCAGTATCCATGATCTCCACACTCAGATACCGGAGTGTGGAGTCCACCCGATCCATCTGTACTCGCCCGGTCCGGGTAATATGTTTGATATCCGCCAGTGCCACCTTGGCATCAAATATCAGCGGTCCAAGGTCCTGTTCAACCCTGGCCAGCAGCCTTTCCAGACGCAACTGGGCCCGTATCAGCACGAACGCCGTCACCGTGATGACCAACAGAATCATCATCATGACAATGGCAATGATGGTCACCCCCGCACTGACAGTCATCCTTCCCCCCAAGCTTCCGGACACCGAAAGCCAATCCTATTAAATGCGGTGAAGGGCAACAATCCGCCACAACCCCGTGTCTATCGCGCCGCTTTCTTTCATTATAAGCCGTATCTGCGGGCTGGGTAAAATCGCAGGCGCCGACGTGACGCGCGCAGGCTTCATCAGAATGACAATACATATCCCATCACGGCCAGTCCGACGACACCCAGCAGCCCGAGAGCCACCCTGCTCCAGGTCTGCCGCGCACCGGTCAATCCGTAGTGTGGATGCCGGGAATGATAAGTTCGCCAAACCCCCCAGAGCAGGACCAGCCATAGTCCGGACAGCAGCCATGCGCCGAGTACATCACTGGGCCAATGTACCCCGAGGATCAGACGACTCCAGGAGATAGCCGCCACCAATACTGCAAGCACCGTCACCAGCGCCAGACGCAGGCCTCGATGCCGCAGCGTGGCAAGAAGGTAGAGGGCCAGCAGGCCATAGATCACGACGCTGAGGCTCACATGCCCACTGGGAAACGCGGGTGACAACATTTCCGCGGCTGGGGGACGAGCACGTGCGGTTGTCACTTTTATCAGTTGAACGAGTACGGCCAATATCGCCGTGCCGGCTACCAGCAGGAAACCATCAAAGAAACGCCAGGTTGCAAAACAGGCAGCGGCCATCAGCGCCAGCAACCAGGGCAGAAAATCCGGCCCGCCAAGCTGCGTCACCCCGGCCCAGAATGGCTGCCAGCCAGGGACCCTGGATTGCAGAATTATGGTCTCCCAACGGGCGTCCAGCAGTGCTACCCGATGCAGGAGCAGACCCGCCAGAAAATCTCCCGCGTAAAGCCAGAGTAACGCCGCCACCCCCACAGCGAGTAGCAATAAAGCCAGCAATTCCCAGCGTTGTGGTCCGCGCAACGGTCACCCCCCCAAGCGCAGGTACCGCCATAACAGCAGCGCGGCGATCAGTACTGCGGTGAAGCTCAGCACCAGCACCGCCGCCGCGCCGCAATCCTTCGCGCGCGCTACCAGGGGGTGATATTCCGGGCTTACGAGATCAGCGAGCGATTCTACGGCGCTGTTGAGCAATTCTGCCGCAAGCACCGCACCCATGAGCAAAATGCCGACCCCCCACCAGAGGAGAGACGCCCCTGTCCAGTACAGAAG
>NZ_JABBDR010000018.1 GCF_018854495.1 Acidithiobacillus ferruginosus | reverse complement strand
TGCAAGCGGCACTGGCGCTCTACCGCTCCGCTCAAGGGTCACAGGCCGAGGTACTCCGTGCCCAACTGGCGCGCGACAGTTTGGCCAATGACATCACCAGATTGCAGGCAGAGCAGGCAAGCGATCTGGCGCAAATCGCCCAGATTCTGAACCTGCCGGAACCGCCGTCCATAGAAAAGCAATGGCCGAATCTGCCGCCACCCCCCACTCTTGCCGAAATGGAAGCCCGACTTTCCGGTCAGCCCCTCCTGCGCGCCGCCCAGGCGCAAACCCGTGCCGCGCAAATGGGCGTGCAGGTAGCCAAAACCGGC
The DNA here is from genome assembly GCF_018854495.1 of Acidithiobacillus ferruginosus. GTDB lineage: Bacteria > Pseudomonadota > Gammaproteobacteria > Acidithiobacillales > Acidithiobacillaceae > Acidithiobacillus > Acidithiobacillus ferruginosus. Next base: position 415 of record NZ_JABBDR010000018.1, on the reverse strand, counting down.
TATTGGCCGGACGTCACCGTCAGCGTCGGTTATGGCCAGGATTTCTACCCCGGCAGCCCCAACTGGCTGTCAGCGGGGGTTAACCTGAGCCTGCCGATATTCCCGGGGAATCGCCAGGACCAGGACGTTGCCGCCGCCCAGGCCAGGGCCCAGCAGGCGCAATATCGCTACGACGATCAACACCTGGCCCTGACCCAGCAGGCGCGCGCCGCCTTTGCCCGCTATGAATCCTACAAAATCCAGTTGCAGCGCATGGATCGACAACTGCTGCCCACCGCACGGAATGCCTTTTCCGCAACGCTCGCCGCCTACTCGGCGGGGCGCGCCGGACTGAACACGGTGTTGCGCACCCAGAAGGAAGTGCTGGACTACGCCCTGACCCGCCTGCAATACCGCCGCGACCTGGCCATCAGCG
>NZ_JABBDR010000179.1 GCF_018854495.1 Acidithiobacillus ferruginosus | reverse complement strand
ACCACAACAAATGGCTAATTGCTGTGAAGACAAACGATGCGAGATAGACGCCATGCGCGAGAGTCACAGGCGTGTGCTGTGGATCGTGTTCACCATCAACGCTGTCATGTTTTTCGTGGAAGGCTCGGCGGGCCTAATCGCCCATTCAATTTCGCTGCTGGCGGACGCGCTGGACATGCTGGGCGATGCCTTGGTGTACGGGTTCAGCCTCTTCGTGTTGGCACGATCGGCGCACTGGCAGGCAGTTGCTGCCCTGGTAAAGGGCGGCTTCATGCTCGCGCTTGGGCTTGGTGTGCTGGGGACGGCGATCTACAAAGTGTTTCACCCCGTCATGCCGGATATCGAAACGATGGGAATCGTCGGCGTGCTGGCACTCCTCGCCAATCTCGTGTGCTTTTTTCTTTTGTACCGATCCCG
>NZ_JABBDR010000178.1 GCF_018854495.1 Acidithiobacillus ferruginosus | reverse complement strand
AGCAGGATGATGGTCACCTCCACCCAGTTTTTGAAATTGAAGTAGAGGAGCAGGGCGATCAGCAGAATCACCGCAGGAATGACCAGTTCCAGGCGCTTGGCGGCCTGCTCCATGACCTGATACTGGCCTACCCAAGAGACAGTATAACCTCCTGGGAGATGGACGGCTTTCGCAATGGCCGCTTTGGCGCGGGGTACATAGGCACCGATGTTGGTGCCCGGCTTCGGGTCAATATAGATCCAACTGTTCAGGCGACTGTTGTCGCTGGTAAGCATGGCAGGCCCGCCCTCGATCCGGAGATCGGCCACCTGGGCCAGAGGGATCTGGGCACCATCGGGAGCGGCGATGCGGCTTTCCATCAGGGTGGACAGGGATTGGCGCAGTTCCCGGGGGTAACGGAGATCCACCGGGAAGCGTTCCAGCCCTTGTACTGCGGTGGTCAGGACCTTGCCACCGATGGCCGTTTCCACGAGACGGTTCACATCCGCCACCGAAAGGCCA
>NZ_JABBDR010000177.1 GCF_018854495.1 Acidithiobacillus ferruginosus | reverse complement strand
GGATATAAGGCTGCAACTCGACCTCAACATGCCAGACATCAGATATCACTTGCACAAACGGAGGCATCCATATAAGGGATTTGGAGAACGGCTTCTCCTAGAAGGTGGGACGCAGAGAGTATAGAAAGGGCGGAATCTCCTTTGTTATCGTGGGAAGTGAATTAGGCTTTCATGATAACCAAACCCATAGGAGGTCCGCCCTTGCATCGTATTGTAGCGGGTATTTATACCCTGAAGCATCACCGTGACACCCTGGCCCGAGATCCTGAGCGTTATCGGCCCGCCTGTCGTGCACACTGTGGCCGGAGCCATCCCTGGCATCATGGCCACTACACCCGCAAGGCCGACCGGACGGCTTCCGGGCAGGAGAATCCGGTGCCGATTCCCCGTTACTTTTGCTCCTGCTGCGTAAGCAATGGGATGGACGTCCCCACCCTATAACGGCATTGCTGCCAAAAACCTTAAGTCTCTGACGTGCATCTGCAACATCGTGGCCAAATTTATGGCAACACTGTCAGCCAATTTCTGGCCGGCCTGTTGTTCACTGAATGCCGCCCGTTGTACGAGCCGACGCTGCCAGCCTTGGCTGTTCGAGTAAGCAAGCCCCGCCACCATCATAAAGATCAAAGCAATCCCCAGCATAAAAAGGGGTTGGCGCCTTTTGGCCCGACGCCCTGCCGAAATCATTGCCGCCATTTTTTGCTGAGTGATAGCCACCGACCAGGTATCCGGAGTCGTCGTCTTGCTGCTCACGCTTTGCTTCCGCCTGCCGATATGGAGCGCGGCAGGCGCATCGCAATACTCTTCAGCGGGAGAATCTCATCCACCCCACCTAAGCGAATAGCTTCTTTAGGCATACCGAAAACCACGCAACTCGCCTCGTCCTGGGCAATGGTATGCGCGCCGACGCAGTGCATCTCGGTGAGCCCCTGCGCGCCATCATCACCCATGCCGGTCATGATGACACCCCAGGCATTCCGTCCCGCCACCTGCGCGACGGAGCGGAAGAGCACATCGACGGAGGGACGATGGTGCTTCACCAAGGGGCCATCAAACACCTGCACCGCAAACTGGGCACCACTGCGCACCAAACGCATGTGCTTACCACCTGGTGCGATGAGGGCGAGGCCAGGCAAAACCCGGTCACCGTCACGCGCTTCACGCACTTCCAGGGCGCTGATCGTATTGAGGCGGGCGGCAAAGGCAGCGGTGAATTTTTCCGGCATGTGCTGGACCACCACTACCCCCGGAACCGTTACCGGGAGCGCACGGAGCAGCACTTCCAGTGCCTGTGTGCCGCCGGTACTGGTGCCGATGGCAATGACTTTTTCCGTGCTCTTCTGTAGCAACACATCGGGAGCAACAGCAGTAACAGCGGTAGTGGCAGCAAAACTGGCGGCAGGTGCAGGACGAATATTACGCAGGTTGGCACGCGCCGCAGCCTTGACCGCTTGAATGATCTCTGGTGCATCTTTTTGCAAAAAATCGCGCAGACCGGAATGGGGTTTCTGGATAATTTGCACGGCGCCGGCCGATAAGGCATTCAAGGTAATCTGCGCCCCGGATTCCGCCAGGCTGGAACAGATAATTACCGGTAAGGGATGTTCCGCCATGATTTTGCGCAGGAAGGTTACGCCATCCATGCGCGGCATTTCGATGTCGAGTATGACCACATCGGGCCACTGCCGCTGCATACGATCCCATGCAAAAATCGGATCATGAGCGGTCGCCAGTACGGCGATATTTGGGTCTTGCGTTAGGGCTGTTTGCAGCACCTGGCGCACGACCGCAGAGTCGTCTATAACGAATACCTGTATTTTTTTCACAAGAAGCTTTGCACAATAGTTATCTGTTTATTAACCCGCATGGATAGCGGCGCCTCGCCCGCTGAATTTCAAGTACACCGCACCCGACCATACTTCAAAATAAAGACTGCGGTGACCTTGCCCCCCAAGGTGCGAGGCGGCGATACTGAAACCAGCCTGCCCAATCAACTGCTTTGCTGCCCACACATTTTTACAAGGGACATCAGCGCAGGTTTCCGGCGTATAACGGTGGACGCGCTCGCCGTGCGCGGCAGTGCCTACCGCCTTGTCGTCGTCCATAATGGTTCTGCCAGGCTGCTGGCGAAACATATTACCGCCACCAAATAGCTTGCACACATAGTCACTGGGATGAGTGCGCTGCTGGCGCAGCTCTTGCATCAGCGCGAGCACCGCCTCATCGCCGTACCGACCGTCCAGAGATGCCGCGGCCGGGCGCGGACTGCCTCGACTAGGGAGCATGAAGTGACACATTCCGCCCACCTGCAGACGGGGATGCCAGAGGGTGATGGCGATACAGGAACCGAGCAGGGTGCGGATTCGCGTATCTCGATCTCCGAAATACCATTCTCCCGGCTGCAGAAAGATATCCATGATACCCACAATACGTTAATCCTTCCGATAGACCGCCGGTTGAACAAGTCGCAGACCATCGACAATACCATTGAGACTTTCGGAGTGGCCCACCAAAAAATATCCGCCGGGACGCAGTTGAGCGAGCAAGCGCAAACAAATGGCCTTTTTGGCGCTCAGATCAAAGTAAATAAGCATATTGCGTAAAAAAATCACATCAAAATTCCCCACGGCAGGGAGCGGGTGATTCAGGTTGATTTGCGAAAATTTCACCGACTTGCGTAACTCCGGCACGATAGTGAATGATCCTTCTTGTCGGCCTACGCCTCGCAGGCAATAACGCTTCAGATAGGCTTTAGGAATTTTCTCGGCACGATCCATGGGATAGGCCCCCTGCGCCGCAGCCGCGAGCACACGGGTACTCAAATCCGAAGCTAATATCTCCCAGCCACGCTTCCGGCGCTCGGCCAGCACCATGGCGATACTGTAAGGCTCTTCGCCGGAAGAACAGGCGGCGCTCCAGATGCGGAGCTCCGACTGGTGGGCCCACTGTGGGATAATCTGTTCACTCAGAAAGGCGAAGTGCTTGGCCTCACGAAAGAAGTAGGTCTCATTGGTCGTGAGTAGATCCACGGCCTGCTGCCGCTCAGTCGCATCGCTGTCGAGCAGACGCAAATAGGCAGCATAACTACCGCACTCTCGTGCCAGCAGGCGTTTCCCCAATCGCCCCATCACCAGCGGCTTCTTGGCCGGGCCGAGGGTTATTCCAGCTTCTTTCTGCAAAAAAGTCTGGATACGTCGATAGTCGGCATCAGCCAAGGTGGACACGGGAGCGGTCACCGACATGGACTATGCACCGGCCGCCGCGCCAGCAGCAATCGCGGCAAGTTGGGCCATCTCGTCCAGTGAGAGCACCCGCTCCATTTCCAACAGGGTAATGAATTGATTAGCCACCTTGGCCATACCCCGAATGAACTCGGTGCGCAAACCGGCGCCAAACTGCGGCGCTGGTTCTATCTGTTCCCCTGAGAATTCCAGCACCTCATTGACGGCATCGACAATGACGCCGAGGCGCTGTCGTGACTCCCCTTCTTGCAGATCCACGATGGTAATGCAACTCCGTTTATGAATGGCAGTCGCCGGACGTCCAAAACGGCGCGCTATGTCGATGATGGGCACCACCTGACCACGCAGGTTGATCACCCCCACTACAAAAGTCGGCATCATGGGAATCTGGGTAGGAACGACATAGGCGATGATCTCTCGCACCGCCGTAATATCCACACCAAAGGATTCCGTCTGCAACTGGATAATCAGATATTGCCCTCCCCAATGTTCAACCTGGGCGGTACCGTCTCCTGCTGGCAGCATATTCATGGACGCCTCCTCAGAAGCGGACGAAATCGTGGCTGTCAGCACTTATTGGTGCTGCGTCGTGTCCACGTCCCCGGAGGGAGGCCACGGGTCCCGCAGAGCCTTTATGCACACTGGCTTTGGCAGAATGTCCGCCCCCATTCGTGCGTAGCCGGAACGTCGCCATCAACTGCTGAAGCTGTTCGGCCTGTCCGCTCATTTCCTCTGCCGTCGCCGCCAGTTCTTCCGAGGCGGACGCATTTTGCTGGGTGACCTGATTGAGTTGCCCCACCGCCAAGTTGATCTGATCGATGCCGGCCGCCTGTTCATTGGATGCGGCGTTGATTTCCTGCACCAGGTCAGAGGTTTTGCCGATCGCCGGGACCAGAGCGGTCAGAGCGCTTCCGGCTTGTTCCGCCACCTGCACACTGCTGCTGGCCAGTGCGCCAATTTCCTGTGCTGCCACCTGACTGCGCTCCGCCAGTTTACGAACCTCGGCGGCGACAACCGCGAAGCCCTTGCCATGTTCACCAGCACGGGCGGCCTCGATCGCGGCGTTGAGTGCCAGCATATTGGTCTGATAAGCGATATCGTCAATGATTCCAATCTTATCGGCAATATTTTTCATGGCCTGCACCGTCTGGGTGACTGCGTCACCGCCCATACGCGCCTCTTTGGCGGCACCGGTGGCGATATCGTCGGTCACCCGTGCATTCTCCGCGTTTTGCTTGATGGAAGCTGCGGCCTCTTCTAGCGTCGCAGAAGTCTCCTCGACACTGGCGGCCTGCTCAGAGGCGGCCTGAGAGAGGGACTGAGAGGTCGCGCTCACCTGCTCAGAGGCACTGGAAAGATTGTCTGCGGCGCTACGCACCTCGCCGATGGTCTGGGCCAGGCGCTCCACCATAGTGCCCATCGCCGCCATCAAGCGTCCCGTTTCATCGCGGGTCCGAGATACCACCTGCATGGAGAGATCACCATCGGCAATCTGTTCGGCCACCCCGACAGCCTCATTCAATGGTCGGGTAATGGAACGGGTCAGGAAAAAACCCATCAACATCGCCATGAGAATAGCGGCAACACTGATCCCGATAGACAGATCACGGGCGCTGACATAGTCCGCATTGCCTTGCTGCGATGCCGTAACAAAACGGACGGCTAAGGCTTTATCAAGCCGATCCAGTTCAGTGCGGAGCAAGGTTTCCTGGGGAACCACCTGTTGTTGAAACTGGGTGAAGGCGGTAATAGGATTCGCATCTTGAAGGCAGCCCTTTAATCCGGAATCGTATTTTTCCATGTGGCCTTGGATTTTTTTCACCAGCAATTTATCCAGGGGATGCTGGGCAACCTCCTCATGAAGGACCGCCAGAATATCCTGACTCCTTGATTGCAGATTTCGGATATTCTTTTGATCTCCGGCACGTTGCCCGGGAGTCTGGCTTAAAAACACATCGCGACAGTCACTGGCCATGGCCAGGACCGCAACGTGGAGTTCATTGGCGTGATAGGCGCTAGGCCACGCCACACCGGTAATGCTATCGACATTGCCCTTAATTTTCTGCAGTTGCACAATCGACGTTGCCGCCAGAAGGATCAGCAGGATGATGACTACGCCATAACTGGCGCCTAAACGCAAACCGATACGCATATTCCCGAGCATAATGAATTCCTCTTGGTGTAAGTCAGTAGGAGTGTTTTGCGGAAGTGTGATGGTGAATCAGCGCCGGAATATCCAGAATGGGGGCGACGTCGCCATTGCCGAGAATGGTCGCTGCCGATATCCCTGGTACCTGATCGAACAACTTGCCGAGCGGCTTGATGACCGTCTGCTGATTGCCGAGGATAGCCCCGACTACCATGCCAACCCGGCTCTGACCATGACGCACGACAATGACATTGCGACGTTTTTCGGGTTGGGCATCAAACCGGAAAACTCTGGTCAAATGCAGTAGCGGCAGAGCCTGATCGCGTAATACCATATATCCGACGGTTCCTTGCTGTTCCGGATATTCCAGGCATTCCTCAACGGATTCAGCGGGGATGACAAAGGTATCCGTCGCCAGCTTGACGAGAAAACCGTCGATAATAGACAAGGTGAGTGGCAGACGAATGCGCATGGTGCTGCCTGCACCGGGAGTGGAGTGGATTTCGATACTGCCACGGATAGCCTCGATATTTTGACGCACCACGTCCATCCCCACCCCGCGCCCGGAAATATCGCTCACCTGATCGGCTGTGGAAAACCCAGGGGCGAATATCAGCGCGTAGATTTCCTGGTCACTGAGCTGTTGCTCTGGAGTGACCAGCCTCTTTTCTATGGCCTTGCCCAAAATTTTCTCGCGATTGAGTCCGCCGCCATCGTCGCGCACTTCGATGATGATGCCGCCGGCATCGTGACAGGCATGCAGGCTGATACAACCCTGAGCCGGTTTGCCGAGCGCGTGACGGCGCTCCGCACTCTCAATGCCGTGATCCATGGCATTACGCACCAAGTGCATGAGCGGATCGGTGATTTTTTCCGCCATGCTCTTGTCGAGTTCCGTCCCTTCGCCGCTGATCTCCAGACGAATATCCTTGCCCAGAGTACGCGCAGTATCCCGCACCACACGGGGAAAACGCTGAAAGACCTCGGCTACATCAATCATTCGCAGGTGGAGAGCACCATCGCGGATATCTTCCACCAGGCGCGCCACCTGAGCGGCGGATTCGACGCGTTCCTCGGCATTGCTCTGCGCTGCATAAAGACTGTTGGCGGCACTGGCGATGACCAGTTCCCCGACCAGGTTCACCAGTTGATCCAGATCGGCAGCGCGTACACGCAGCATCTGGCGCTCGACCACCTGATGTTCGCGCTGTTGCTGCTGTTTCTCCAGAGCGCCCTGCACCACCGGCTCCTGCACCATTTTTTGAGCCACCAGAATCTCGCCGAGTGGTTGATGCTGCCCCCCCTGATTTCCCGCATCCTGCAAAGTGAGGGCCTTTTGCAGTTCCTCTTCGGTCAGCGATCCGACGGAGACGAGTATTTCCCCGAGATGCTGATCGGCTTCCGGGAGCTGCTGAATAAGCTGGAGATAGGCAGTGATCTGGCTATGTGCAGGGAGAATGTGAATCGTGCTGGATTCTTTGACGAAATCAAAAACATCGGCAATTTTCGCCTTGTTGGCGGAACTCCTGAAGCTGATTTCAAAACCCAGATAGCAGCTTTCTGCGTCCATCTGGGACAGTGCTGGCAGGCTGTCGGTCAAGGTGACGATCCCTATGATTTCGCCGATCTGCTCCAGATAGCGCAGAAAAGAAAGGGGGTCCATGCCATCGCGAAACGTGTCGCGCCCGAAACGCAGGGAAATATGCCAGTTGCCCGTTTGCACCGAACCGGGCGAGTTGCTGAACTCTGGTTCCGGTGAAGGGGGTATGGTTAGTGCCAACGTTGTCGGGGCGAGAGCAGGTGCTATGGCAGGTGCGATGCTGGCTACCGGGCTAGAACCCAATTGGGCCGCAAGATCTCCGAGCAGCCGCAAATCCTCCGCAAGAAAAACCTGATCCAATGACGAGTCAGTGGCAATTCGGTCCAAATAGCCCGCGATATGATCTCCACAAGAAAGTAGCAAAGTGATGCGCACCGGCGTGAGATCCGTAACTCCCGACCGGATTTGATCCAGCAGATTCTCCAGGCGATGGGTAAAACGCACCACTTCTTCCAGCCCGAACAGGCCAGCAGACCCCTTGATGGTATGCGCCGCCCGAAAAACTGCGTTTATACGTTCCGAATCAGCGCCCGCATTCTCCATGAACAACAGCGCATTTTCCATGTCCTGCAGCAATTCACGACTTTCTTCAAAAAAAGTCTGTAGTGCCGCTGCCATTTGCGGATCAAGGTCAATCATCCGGCCATCTCCCGCGTCAGAATAACGGGATCACCAAAATAGGCCGTCAGACGGCACAACTGTAGTGCCCGAACCATAGCGGCTGAATGTCCGGTGAGTCGCAGAATCACACCAAGGCGCATGGCTTCGGCTTTAGTCGCCAATAATATTTGCAAACCGGCCCCGTCCACTTCAGCCACTTCGTCTAAAACCAGTTCAATTTCATGATGCTGCTGGAGCACGGTCAACAAATACGTACGCAAGGGCGCCGCCGCGTAAATATCCAGATCACCGGATAACCGGATTTGCAGATTGGCACCCTGCCGCTCCTGCTGAATTTCCATAGCCATCAGGGCAAAATCAGCTTGCCTACCGCGGCCAGCATCTGCTGAGGCTGGAACGGCTTGATCACCCAGGCTTTAGCGCCAGCCGCCTGTCCCTGGAGTTTTTTCTCCTCTTCCGCCTCAGTGGTGAGCATGATCACCGGCGTGAATTTGTATTCCGGCTTCTGCTTGACCTCCTTGACGAAGGTAATGCCATCCATGTTGGGCATATTCACATCACTGATGATGAGATGGACTTTGGCTGCTGCGCCCAGTTTTGCCAGACCATCGACACCGTCACAGGCCTCGATGACTTCATAACCTGCCCCTTTCAGTGCAATGCTGACCACTTGCCGCAAAGATGCAGAATCATCAACTACAAGAACTGTTTTTGCCATCTCGCGAACTCCTTGCCTGTTATTTTAGAAAAAGGTGATATCTTGACCGGCGTCCGGGGCCGCAGTGCCTTCACCATGATGAATGGCGCGTTCTTCATGGGTGGTATATTTTCTGGTCAACGCCTGCAGCCATTCTTCTATCCCACTCCCGGGATTTCCCTGTGCGAGGTGCGGGGGCAAATCACTCATTCCCTCTTCCACATGCATCAGCACCTGACTGACCCGATCCTGAAATTGCAGGGCAACCAGTAATTGATCCATTTCTTCACCGATCCTTTGTGCCTCGTTTTGCAGAATATCTGCGGAGCCGGAAAGGCGGGTTGTCATGTCTTGCAGGCGATGCAATACGCTGCGGATCGACAGCTCTGCATTGGTCAGGAACTGCCTTTCTTGCTGAATAGCCGTTGCCGTTTGTGCGACCACACCACGAATGGCCGTGCTGATGGCTTTAACGCTCTCACTCATTTGCTGGCTGGTTTCCTTGGAGCGCGTGGATAGCTTGCGCACCGCATCGGCCACCACGGCAAAACCGCGGCCATGCTCGCCCGCGCGGGCCGCTTCTATGGCCGCGTTGAGCGCGAGCAAAGTTGTCTGGGAGGCGATTTCCCCCACCTCCTGCGCCATACGCTCCAGCGTATTGATCTGCGACAAGAGCGCCGATATTACCTGCTGCTGCGCTTCATGCTGCTGGGTAGCCGTGCCGATATGTTGGAGTACGCCCAGGAGTTCCGCCTCACTCGTGCTGAACAAACTGCCCATATCCGGATTTCCCTCTTCGGCCCGCGCCGCGCCCCGCGAGGCTTGCACGGCATTACCCAGACGCTCATGGAGGCTGACGAAGCGGCTCATAATGTCAGAAACCGCTTGTTCCATCTGTGTCCGACCAGATTTGATCTGGGACACCAGCACCTGAAAAGCTTGGTCAAGCACCTGATCGAAATGGAGATTATCCGTCATTTTATTCTCTGTATCCGCTGCGTAAAAAAGATGGGTACATCGACTTAACGGCACTATTCCGCAAAACTTTAGCGACTCCGGTTCAGATTCGTTTCCCCTTATATGGATGCCTCCGTTTGTGCAAGTGATATCTGATGTCTGGCATGTTGAGGTCGAGTTGCAGCCTTATATCC
>NZ_JABBDR010000176.1 GCF_018854495.1 Acidithiobacillus ferruginosus | reverse complement strand
CCGGGTTTTAAACCAATCCTTGCAGCACCGGCTGGATCCCTTTCTGATGCTCGACGCTTTCGGTAGCGACGATCCAGGCGACTACATTGCCGGGTTTCCCGATCATCCACACCGCGGCTTCGAGACCATCACCTACATGATATCGGGCAAAATGCGTCATCGTGACAGTGCGGGACACGAAGGGTTGCTCGAAAGCGGAGGCGTGCAATGGATGACCGCAGGGCGGGGCGTGATTCACTCGGAAATTCCGGAACAGGAAAAAGGCGTCATGGAGGGATTTCAGCTCTGGCTCAATCTGCCGAGCCAGGACAAGATGGCACCGCCGTGGTATCGCGATTTCTCTGCCGCAGATTTGCCGCGCTTTGTGACACAGGAAGGGGTCGTCGTCACGGTAATTGCCGGAGAGAGTCATGGAGTCACTGGCGCGGTAACGCGGGAGAGCACACATCCGCTCTACCTGGACCTGCAATTGCCGGAAGGCACACATTTTAAGCAGCAACTGCCTGCTGATTACAACGCCTTTCTTTATGCATATCGCGGAACCCTGGAAATCGTCGGCACACAGGTGTCTGTCCAGCGCATGGCCATACTCGAGAATACTCCAGAAACCGATGGTGTGGATATCAAGGCTCTTACGAGCGCACGCTTACTGCTGATTGCGGGCCGGCCGTTGCATGAGCCCATTGTCCAGTATGGACCATTTGTCATGAATACTCGGGAGGAAATAAATCAGGCTTTTGAAGATATGAAGGAAGGCCGGTTCGTCTAAATGGATCTGCCCATCTGGAGCCCGCCCGGCGATCGTGTTAAAAATTAAGTCACGGAATTTACTTCTCCCGGATAAAAATCCGGAAGCCCCGGAAAATACCAGCCCGGATACCCGGTATGGTCCAAGTAAGGAAGAAAGCCATGCTCTACATTGAACCGTATACCGGCCCGACACCCATCGTCCAGCTCATCTCCAGCGCCCGGCGCGTTGGACGGAACCGGAAGGCGGCGGGGGCGGCATGAGGCGCACGCATATTCTGTGGCTGCTTTTGGGGTTGCCAGGCCTGGCGGTGGCGAAAGTGCCGACGCCGACCCTCACCAGCGTGAATTTTCATGTAACGACGCATTATCGGGTGCCCAGGACGGTATTGCATGCCGACCTGCAGGCGGAGGCATCGGGGAGAAACCCGGCGAAGTTGGCCGCCATGGTCAATCAGGACGTGTCCTGGGCAAAAGCCCGGCTGCAATCGGTGCCTGGGATTACCTGGCGTAGCGCCGGGTACCAGACGCAGGCGACAGGCCAGACCGCTGCGCCCTGGCTGGTACGGGAAGATCTGGCCGTGCAAAGCTCCGATCCGGCGGCGTTGCTCCCCTTGATGGGCACGCTGCAATCCCGGTTACACTTGGTCGGGATGCAATATGCAGCGCGTTCCGCCGCCGTAGACAAGGCGCTGAGAACTGCCGAGCTGCGGGGACTGCGCCGGTACCGGAAACAAGCACAGCAGAATTGCGCGGCACTGGGCTACCATGGCGCGCGTCTGGGGCAGGTGTTCATCAATACGAATGTCGTCCCATTGGCGCGGCCGATGCCAGCCATGGCGTTAGCCGCAAGGGTCGTTCCTGGGCCCGTAGTCGGCCGGGGCGGGACGGAAAGGGGCAGGGTGGTGGTTGGAGGAAATGCTTATTGCGAGAAGTGAGGTATGGGACAGTTGTCACAGTAGCGCCGCTTCCAGTCGCTGCTTGCGCTGCTCCCAATCGGGCATCACCTGACCCAGCAGCTTGAAAAACCGCGCATCGTGGTCGCGGTGTTTGATATGGCAGAGCTCGTGGATCACCACGTACTCGATGCAGGGGCGGGGCGCGCGCACCAGGTTGACGTTCAGGGTCATGGTCCCGGCGCGGGAAAGGCTACCCCAGCGCGACCGCATGGCGCGCACGATGAGGCGCGGGTGTTCGATACCCTTGAAGTGGAGCAGCCCGGCCTCCAACACCTCACCGAAAACAGCCCGGGCGCAGTCGAGATACCAGCGGTGCAGCAGCGCCTTCACGCGCTCCGGGTCTGGTTCGCCGGGCAGGCAGACGAGAAGCCGGCCGCGTGCGAGCGTTACGCTGGGCATTTCGCCCGGCAACAGCTTCAGCCGATATTGCCGGCCGAGGTATAGGTGCGATTCGCCGTTGACGTACTGCCGCGCCGGAGTGCGGGGGCGATAGCGCTCGAACTCGGCCAGTTGCCGGCTGATCCATGCAGCGCGCTTCTGCACCCGCTCCGCAATCAATGCCTCCGGGCAATCGACCGGCGCGCGTACCAACACGCGGCTGTCGGGGTGGACCTCGATGGCCAGGGTCTGCCGCGATGCCAGAAAGCGCACCTCGTAACGGATATTGTCGGTGCCGTAGGTCAGCGTTCCGGTCATCGTCTTCACCCTGCCATCCGGTGGCGGGCGAGCTGCATCGTCTTCTCGATGATCTCGTCCATCTCTTCTGTGGACAGCGCGATACCCCGCGCGCTCTTCACCTCGTCATAGAGGTAGTCGTCGATCTCGTTCATCGTCCGGCGCTGGGCGTCGAGGTCATCCCAGTAGCCCACCTTGCGGTTGCGCCGGAAGATGTCCCACACCGCCTTGGCGGCTTCGGCGGCGGTCGTCTGTGTCTGCTCGGCGTCGCTCAGGTGGCTCGCCACGAAGGGGCGCAGCAGACCATAGACGGCGGCCGCGTCAGCGTCTTCGGCCAGCAGAGGCGGCAGGTCATCGCCCTTGCGGGAGACCACCACATCCTTGATCTCGGTGACCCGCTGCAGGTACTCCAGATCGGACAGGCGCTTGGCGCGATAGTCGTCGATGGCCTGCTGGATCAGTCTGGAGAACTTCTCGTAGAAGGCCGGGTCCTGCTCCAGCCGTTCGTTGATGGCGCGCTTGGTGGCGTGGGCGATCATGTCGGCCTTGGCGCCCAGGGTCTTCTCGCTGCCCGCGCCTTGCTCCTCCACCACCTTCTGGAACGCGGCCTCGTCGAAGATGTTTACCGGCGTATTCAACTGCACCACCTCGGAGGCCGAGATGTGCGTATCCAGCAGCTTTTGGATACGCGGCTCAAAATCGCGGTAGTCCACGGATTCCGCATAGCGCAGCTTCACCGCCGCCTTGAGATTGACGAAGCGTTTGAGATCATTCTTGTAGGCGCGCAGCTTCTGCTCGGGCGTGTCGGTGATGAAGCGTTCGCTGGACAGCGCGATGGCCAGGGTCTTGGCGTAGGCCGACAGCCGCTCGTAGAACCCGGCGCGCAGCTTCTCATCGGCCAGCAATTGTTCGAAAGCCTCTTCGTCCTGGCGGTTCTTCACCGTCTTGAACAGGTCCCACAGCTCGGCGTGGCGCTGCGGCAGGGCTTTGGTCTCTTCGTGAATCGAGGTCAGCGCGGCCTCGAGATCCGCCGCTTCAAAGCCTTCCAGCGCACTGTAGGTGCTCAGCGCCTGGTCCAGCTCGCCCAGCACGCCCACGTAGTCGATGACGAAGCCGAAGTCCTTGACCTTGGCACCAGACTCATCCTCGTACAGGCGGTTTACCCGGGCGATGGCCTGCAGCAAGGTATGGTCCTTGAGCCGCCGCGCGAGGTAGAGCACCGTGTTGCGCGGCGCGTCGAAGCCGGTCAGCAGCTTGTCCACCACGATCAGGATCTCGGGCTCGTCACCGAACTTGAAGGCGTTGACGACCTGCTTGTTGTAGTCGTCCTCCGAGCCGTAGCGCTTCATCATGCGCTGCCAGAAGGCCACCACCGCATCGGTGGATTCCTCGGCGTCGATCTCGTCGAAGCCCTCGCGCTCGTCTGGCGGCGAGATGATCACCTCGCTGGTGACCGCCCCCAGCTCGTCCAGAAACGCCTTGTAGCGCAACGCCGCCGCCTTGTTGGGCGCCACCAGTTGCGCCTTGAAGCCGGTGCCCTGCCAGTTCTGGCGGTAGTGCTCGCTGATGTCGAAGGCGCGCATGTAGATCACCTGCTCGGCCTTGTTCAGCATCTCGGCGCGGGCGTACTTCTTTTTCAGGTCGGCCTTCTGCTGGTCGGTCAGTCCCTGGGTGTGGCGCTCGAACCAGATGTCGATGGCCGTCTGGTTCTGCTCCAGCTCCACCATGCGCCCTTCGTAGAGCAGCGGCACGATGGCGCCGTCCGCCACCGCCTGGTCGATGGCATAGGTGTGGATCACGCCGCCGAACTTGGCCACGTCGCTCTTCTCGCGGGTCAGCAGCGGCGTGCCGGTGAAGCCGATGTAGCAGGCATTGGGGAACATCTGCCGCATGCGCGCCGAGTAGCCGCCCAACTGGGTGCGCTGGGTCTCATCCACCAGCACGAAGATGTCGGGCGAAACATCGCTGAACTTCTTGTAGGCCAGCGCCTTGTCGAACTTGTGCACCAGAGTGGTGACGATGTGTGCCTTGCCGTCGGCCACCAGTTCCACCAGATGGCGGCCGCTCTCGGCCCGGTCGGGCGAGAGGCCGCAGGCGGCGAAGGTGTTGCCGAGCTGTTTGTCCAGGTCCACCCGATCGGTGACCAGCACGATGCGTGGATTGCGGATGGCCGGCTCCAGCGCCAGCGCGCGCGCCAGCATCACCATGGTCAGCGACTTGCCCGAGCCCTGGGTGTGCCAGACGATGCCGCCCCGGCGCTTGCCGCTGTCGTCGGTCTGTTTGACCCGGGCGAGCACCTCGCGGATGGCGAACACCTGCTGGTAGCGCGCGATCTTGCGCACGCCGCCGTCGAACACGGTGAAGGCCCAGGCCATCTCCAGCAGGCGCTGCGGGCGGCACAGGGCGTAGAGCGCGCGGTCCTGCTCGGTCACCTGTCGGCCCACCAGGTAAGGCGCCACCTCCTCGCGCACGCCCAGCTCGGCAAAGGCCAAATCGAACAGCGAGGCCTTGACCGACTCCGGCAGCGGGCATTCCAGCAGGGGCGCCAGGTCGGCGTCCGCCACGTCCTCCTTCCACTTCGACCAGAACTTGGCCGGGGTGCCGGTGGTGGCGTAACGGGCCTCGTTCTTGTTCACCGCCAGCACAGTCTGCACGGTGGTGAACAGGCGCGGGATGTACTCGTCGCGCTGGTTGCGGATGGTTTGGGAGATGGCCTGGGCCACCTCAACCTTGGGCGACTTGCACTCGATCACCGCGAAAGGGATGCCGTTGACGAACAGCACGATGTCGGGCCGGCAGGCCTCGACGCTACGGGTGCGCTCCACCGCGAACTCGGCGGCCACGTGATAGACGTTGTTCTGTGGATTGCGCCAGTCGACGTAATTCAGCGTGAAGCTCTTCTGGTCCCCCTCAACGGACTGCTCCAGCGCCACGCCCAGTGTCAGCAGGTCGTAGACCGCCTCGTTGGTCTTGAGCAGGCCGTCGTACTTCACGTTCTTCAGCCGCTGGATGGCGCTCTGGATGTTCTCCTCGCTGAAGAGGTAGGTGCCGCCTTTGTGCTGGATGCGGTTCAGCTTCTTCAACTGCTCGCGCAGGATCTCGTCCAGCAGCACATTGCCCGCCTTGCCGCCCCGCGCGGCCAGCGCCTCGGCGGGCGTCAGGTACTGGTAGCCCAGGTTGACCAGCACCTGCAGCGCCGGGATCTGGGAGAGGTATTTTTCGTCGAAGCGAAAGCTGTCCATCACGCCACCCCGAGACGTTCCAGCAGGATTTGCATGGCGTGCAGCACATGCCCGGCGATGAGGTTGATGAAGTCTGTCTTATCGCCCTCCAGATTGACCCTTTCTAACGCATCGTAATAAGCACGGCGGCTGTCGGTGTCGCCGGGGATATTGGCGATAACATAGCCATTGGCCAGCAGGATCAGGTTCATGACCAGTCGCGCCGTGCGACCATTGCCGTCGATGAACGGATGTATCGTCACCAGCCGCTCATGCGCCTCGGCGGCGCGCACCACCGGGTGCAGTTTCAATGACTCGCCGGTGAGCCACAGCCCGTAGTCCTCCATCAGCTTGGGTACGGCCCATGGCTGCGGCGGCACATGACGGCTGCCGGCGATCATCACCGGCAAGTTGCGGTAGCGTCCCGCGTTTTCCCTGTCGATGCCGCGCAGCACCAGCGCATGAACATTGCGCACCTCGCGTTCGTCCAACGTCGCGCCCTTGGCTGCCAGCTCGCGGATATACAGGATGGCCTCGTAGTGATTGATGGCCTCCAGATGCTCACGCATGGACTTGCCGCCAACCGTCAGTCCCTTGTTGACCACCAGATCGGTCTCGCGCAGGGTCAGCGTATTGCCCTCGATGCGGTTGCTCTCGTAGGTGTATTCGATGTCCAGCGCCTGCTGCAACTGCTCGCTGGTCAGGGGGCGGGCGGCATCGAGCCGGGTTTTCAGGCCGTCGATTTGCGCCAGGAGGGAGTCGAGTTCAGACATGTTCATCATCTCCTTCAGCAAGAAGCTGCTGCCACCCGCCGACCAGTGCCTCGGCGGGCGTCCGGTATTGATAGCCCAGGTTGACCAGCACCTGCAGAGCCGGGATCTGGGAGAGGTATTTTTCGTCGAAGCGGAAACTGTCCATGGTTATACTCCCCGGATGCGGGCGGCAGCTTCCACCTTGTCGATAATCGCCTTAACGCAACCGTCGATGGTGCTGCCGTCCTGAAAGTCCGCCGGTGCGGCCAGCGTTGCCCTGTCATTCTCGACGAGCTGGTCTGCGTGCTTCTTCACACCGCGCTTGCTGCTGTTGTATACCGCGATAGAGTGACCGCCCTGATCCTTGACCAGCCGCATGCACGGGATGTCGGTTTCACCGTCGCCGATGAAGATCATGTTCTCGAAAGGCACAGGGCGCTGGTCTTTGGGCACGAACTTGTTGATGACCGAGTTGTCATGCACGTCTAGGCTGCCCTTGTTGATGCGGAACAGGTACTGGGTCTTGGTGGTGTAGTTCACGGCTAGCGCGGGCCAGCATGCAACGCCGTTGTGGTCGAACATGAAGCCGGAGGCATAGACCTTCTTGAATTCCTTATTGATCGGTGTGCCTTCGACCATTTCGCGGATGCCGGAAGAAATAATGAAGTGCTGAAGACGGACGCCCTTGCTCCTGGCATAGGCGTTGATCCGCTTGAACCAATCGGAAACGCCAGGAAACAGCGTGATGTTCTTCCCGAAGTTCTTGAAGTCTGATTTGTGAACGCGGATATCGGCTTTATCGGCTTGCCGGAGCATTGCCCACATATAGGCGAGGATCTGATCCATTTCGTGC
The DNA here is from genome assembly GCF_018854495.1 of Acidithiobacillus ferruginosus. Taxonomy (GTDB): domain Bacteria; phylum Pseudomonadota; class Gammaproteobacteria; order Acidithiobacillales; family Acidithiobacillaceae; genus Acidithiobacillus; species Acidithiobacillus ferruginosus. The sequence goes on along the minus strand of NZ_JABBDR010000176.1, from coordinate 8,666 downwards.
TGTTGGGCGATCTCGTTAACCGACTTCCAGAACTCCTTGGACATCATGTTCAAGGCGGGGATGAAGTCGTATTCCTGCATGTTTCCTGGCGCCAGCGTACCGTCGAAGTCGTAGGCGATCGCTATGGGGATGAGCTTCTTAGACATGAGCGGTCTCCTCTGCGGTCTCAGAAACATGTAGCCGCCACTGACCGGTGAGCAGCTTCTGCATCAGGCCGCGCTTCTGGGTCTTGAGCGCCGCGACGGATTGGCCGAGCAGGTCGATTTCCTCGCGCAGGGCGTTGAGGTAGCGGGCGACGGCAGTCTGGCGGGTTCTATCCAGCAGCGGAATCGTGATCGCGGCGAACTCCGAGAAGGACACGGTCTCGCGGACGCTGCCTTGGGCGCTGTTCTTGATGCGCTGCCGTGCCTCGTGGGAGTTCAGCCAGTGCAGGAAGTAGTCGGAGTCGACCTTGGCCTCGTCCAACCGGAACACGACATACATGGGGCTGAGCACGCCGTGGTCCCAGCCATCGAGGCGCGCGATGGAGCCGACGTTGATGCGCGACGGGTTGTAGGCGTACTGCCCTCGGCGGACGACCTTGTAATTGGACAGGTCAGCACTGGCGACGCGGCGTTCGAACTGGTCTTCCGGCAGCACGAAGCCGCGCGAGTTGGTCACGCTCAGGACGCGCGCCTCGTTGCCGCCGCGATTGCGGGCGGAGACTTCCTCGGCAAAGGCGCCAATATGGGTATGCGGGTACTGGCCCAAGCTGATCAGGCGCGACAGTTCGTGGCTGTAATGCCGCTCCTTCGCCGCGATCAGTTGCTCGGTTTTCTGGATGGCGGTGTCCCACCTCTCAAGAATCCCGGCAATCTTGTTCTGGACTTGGTATGGCGGAAAGGGAAGTTCAAGCTCAGCGAATCTCGAAACACCAAGATGCGCAATCGAATTAGTCTTGACAGCGATCTTCGAAAAGACTCCGGTCAGTTGACAATATCGGAATAGCTGAAGAGCAAAATTAGGGTCCGTTTCTGGACTAGCACGATACCTGACCAAGGTATTCTGATAACAGCAGTCTTCTGGTCCATCCATGAACATCGCGCATCGACCAACAAGTTCGACGCTTTGTCCTTCGTTCAAGAGTATGTCGCCCTTGATTAATCGGAATCGGTCAATCTCCTGCGACTTAAAGGGCATTTCGTTGACATCTGAAAAATTTATAGATCCGTCAAAGACATTAGCGACGCGCAGGTAGGGAACCAACTTTCCTTCCGTCATATGCGGAGATCGTTGCCGTCCACCTTGAACATCTCCGGTGGACGCAATGGGGACTAGAGGGTAGCCCTTGCTCATTTTTTCTTCCCCCGCCCCTGGCCTTCCAACTGCCGCTCGGTCTGCTCCAGCTTCCCAACCGCCTTCACCACCCGGTCAAAGTCCGACTCGAACCGCCGGTCCTGCACGATGCGGTATTTTTCGAACTCGCTTTCAGCGTGTGCCCTGGCGATTTCCGCCGTCACCTTGCCCGCATCCTGCAACACGCTGCGGTCGGTGGCCTCGATGAAGCGGTTCAGGCGGGTTTCCCAATCCTGCATAGTCATGGGGATCTTGCGCTGGGCCATGTCCTCGGCCACATCCAGATAGGCGTTGACCAGGCGGGAGAGTTGCGCCGTTTCGTGCTCGGTCAGGTAGTTCTTGGCGACCGCCACATCGAATTTCTGAATCTTGCCGCTGGGCGCATCCTGCCAGGTGGTCAACCCCATGTTGTCTTTGCCGGCATCGGCGCGCCGGTAGATGACCTCGGCCGCCGTCTGGCCATGAATGGCCCAGTGCAGCTTGTTTTGTACGGTGGCAAAAAAGCGCTTGGTGGCCTGCGCCGTCACGTCGTAGTCGATCGCCGTGGCGTAGATGTCGGTGATCTTCTGGTAGAACTTGCGCTCCGAGAGGCGGATCTCCCGGATGCGCTGCAACTGCTCTTCGAAATACTGCTCGGTAAGGATGGAGCCGCCGCTTTTGATGCGCTCGTCATCCATCACGTAGGCCTTGATGGTGAACGCCTCGATGATACCGGTAGCCCACTTGCGGAACTGCACCGCGCGCTCGGAGTTGACCTTGTAGCCCACAGCGATGATCGCAGCCAGGTTGTAGTGCTGGGTGTGGTAACTCTTGCCATCGGCGGCGGTTATTCGAAATTTTCGAATAACTGAGTCTTCCTCCAACTCACTGTCTGCAAACACATTTTTCAGGTGGTAATTGATGGTGTGGGTTTCCACGTCGTAGAGAACCCCCATCATCTTCTGGGTCAGCCAGATGCTTGTATCCGCATAAATGGCCTCCACACCACCCTGGCCGCTGGCGGCGATAAAAGTCAGGTACTCCGCCGCCGATGAACGGACGGGAGAGATTTCCTGCTTCTTCTTCATACCCCCAGCTCCTTGAGGTACTGCTTCATGCGCAGGCGCACTTCGGCCAGCTCGCCCTCCAGGCGCTCGATCTCCTGCTCGACGGCGGCGACGTCGATCTCTTCTTCCTCCTCGAAGGTGTCCACGTAGCGCTGGATGTTGAGGTTGAAATCGTTGCCGGTGATTTCCCCCAGGCTGGCGACATGGGCGTACTTGTCCACCGGCACACGGGCGCGGAAGGTGGCCAGCACCTTGGCCATGTGCTCGTCGAGCAGGGCGTTCTGATTCTTGCCGGACTGGTAGTCGCGGCTGGCGTCGATGAACAGCACGTCCTGGCAGGCTTCGCGGGCGCCGCCCTTTTCGCGGGCACGGTCGAACACCAGGATGGCGACCGGGATGGAGGTGGTGGGAAAGAGATTGCCCGGCAGGCCGATGACGGCGTCGAGCAGGTTCTCCTCGATCAGTTTGCTTCGGATGCGGCCCTCGGCGCCGCCCCGGAACAGCACGCCATGGGGCACCACCACGGCCACGCGGCCCTCCTGCGGCAGCGCGGTTTCGATCATGTGGGTGATGAAGGCGTAGTCACCCTTGGACTTGGGCGGCATGCCGCGCCAGAAGCGGCTGTAACGGTCGGCCTCGACTTCCTGGCCGCCCCATTTGTCGAGGCTGAAGGGAGGATTGGCCACCACCACGTTGAAGCGCATCAGGCGGTCGGCCTCCGCCAGCGCCGGACTGTTGAGGGTGTCGCCCCATTCGATGCGGGCCGCGTCCTTGCCGTGCAGGAACATGTTCATGCGCGCCAGCGCCCAGGTACTGCCGTTGACCTCCTGGCCGAACAGGGCGAAGTTGCGGCTGCCTTGCTGCTCCACCAGCGCGGCCGCCTCGATGAGCAGGCCGCCGGCGCCGCAGGTGGGGTCGCAGATACGGTCGCCGGGCTTGGGGGCGACCAGTTGCGCCAGCAGCTTCGACACCTGCTTGGGGGTGTAGAATTCGCCGGCCTTCTTCCCGGCATCGGAGGCGAAGCGCTCGATCAGGTAGATGTAGGTGTCGCCGATCACGTCCTCGGAGACGCGCGAGGGGCGCAGATCGAGCTTGGCGAAGTCGCCCAGCAGGTTTTCCAGGCGGCGGTTGCGGTCCTTGGTCTTGCCGAGGTTGGCTTCGGAATTGAAGTCGATGTTGCGGAACACGCCTTCGAGCTTGGCCTTGTTGGCCTCCTCGATGTGGTCGAGCACGATGTTGATCAGCTCGCCGAGGTTGGCCGCCTTGCGCCGCTCGTACAGGGCGTGGAAGTCGGCGAGGAAACGGTCGGTGACCGCGCCGGTTTTCTCGTCCCTGAACTCGACATAGGGTAGGAGGAAGCGCTCGCGCGCCAGCCGGCGGCGGATGCGCTCCTCGTCGTCGCCGTATTCCTTCCGGTACTCGGCATAGTGGTCGGCCCACTGGTCGCTGATGTACTTGAGGAATAGCATCACCAGGATGTAGTCCTTGTACTGTGCGGGATCGATGACGCCACGAAAGGTGTCGCAGGCGGCCCAGGCGGTGTTGTTGACGTCTTGTTGGGTGAGCTGGTCGGTCATGGGTGAGCCTTTTTCGGGATGTGATGGGCGTACAGCATCAGGATGTGGGTCGTTAATCGTTGGCGCTGGGCGGCAATCTGAGCCATCAACGACCGTTCTCTTTCAGCGAGAGCGGCGGCTTGCGCAATACGTTGCTGTGCTGCCGCAGTAGGTAGCGGAATATCGAGCGCTTTCAGTGCCTCGGCGCTGATCATCCGCACCGAGGTACCCTCAGACAGCGCTGCAAGCTGTGCCTGAGTGGCCGGCGTATTGATGAACCAACACAGATAGTCGGGCAATACGCCATGAGGGCGGATCAACAGCAACGGAGCTGACAGGACCGCTGTTCCAACATCGCCAGACACCAGTGCTGCCCCGTTGCTGCGACCACGCGAGCGAAACAGCAGATCACCCGCACGCAGCAGATGATGCTCTTTGCCCCTCGGCAACGTAACCTTGATGGCTTCATCGGTATGCACCAGATTGACATCGTCGATGTCTTTCATCTGGATCACCGCGACATCGCCCTGCGGGTCGTGCTCGAGGCGCGACCGGAAGGGGTAGCCCATCTGCACATCGGCTAACTTGCCCAGATCCATATCTGCAATAACTCCGTTACGTCATCCAACATAACCACCATCGTAGGCGGCCAGATCGTGATTGTCAACATGCAGTAAAGCCGTTCCTACAATAATGGCTTGGGTGCTTACAGTTCTACCGGTGCCACCTCATTTGTCCTGATCAATCATATTTTCTATTCTATTGATTATATAGTCGGATGGTTGCAGGTTGTCGGTTGGCGCTGGGAACGATTCCCCCCAATGTCCCCCACGGGCAATAAAAAAGCACCCAGACATTCGCCTAAGTGCTTGATTTATTTGGTGGCGCTTCAGGGACTCGAACCCCGGACACGCGGATTATGATTCCGCTGCTCTAACCAGCTGAGCTAAAGCGCCGTGAGGCGCAAATTAAAGCCCTAACCTGTGCGCCTGTCAAGGGCGGCGGCGCGGCAATTCGCCCATTCATCGTCAGCGCAGCAACCGGCGACTGAGCAGACGCCACCCAAGCACATAGGCCGCCAGGGTGTACAGCAGCAGCACGCCCGTGTGGTACAGCGCCTCATGGGGCAGATGCCCGGTCAGTAGCGGTCGCAGCAGGGCCACCGCATGGGTCAGCGGCAGCACCTCTGCAATGTCCTGAGCGAAGGGCGGCAACGATTGGAGGGGGTAGAAAACGCCGCAAAAAAGAAACATCGGCGTCACCGCCAGAGTGAAATAATACATGAAGAAATCATAACTGCGCGCCAGTGCCGTGATGACCAGCGCCACCCCGCCGAAGCTCAGCCCCGCGAGCAAAATGACCGGCAGCGCCAGGATCACCCAGGGGCCCTGTATGGCGCCAAAAAAACTGGCGACGATGAGGATGGCCACGGCACTGATCAGGCCTTTGACGGCGCACCAGGCCACCTCACCGGCGAGGATGTCGCTGACCCGCAAGGGGGTGGCCAGCATCGCTGCGTAAGTGTGCTGGGCGCTCATCCGGGTAAAGGCCGAGTACAGACCCTCGAAGCTCGCGGTGTTCATCACGCTGCTGGCGACGATGCCGGAGGCGATGAAGGTGATATAGGGCATTCCGTCCATCTGCCCGACGAAGTGTCCCAGGCCGTAACCCAGCGCCAGCAGGTAAAGAAGCGGGTCGCCGAAGTTGCCGAGCAGGCTCGGCACCAGCAACTTGCGCCAGACACCGAAGTTGCGCTGCAGGACGGCCAGCGCCCCAGCCCCTGGCAAGGCGTCACGTATCGGCATTATTCGGTTTCCTCCCGCAGATCGCGTCCCGTCAGGCGCAGGAACACATCCTCCAGGCTGGCGGGACGCTGTATCCAGCGATAGGCCGGATCATCGCCAAAGTGCGCCAGCAGCGGACTTAGATCCGACCCGTAGCAGATCAGGGTATCGCCCACGCGCTCACTGAGGCTCACCCACTGGCGATGCAGATCCTGCGGGTCCGGCAGTTCACCGTCCACCCGGCGCAACTCGACGACGCCCCCGGGGATATGGGTGGCGATCAGGCCGCGCGGGCTATCTTCCGCCAGAATTCGGCCATGGTCGATGATCCCGACCCGGTCCGCCAGACGTTCCGCTTCGTCCATATAATGCGTGGTCAGCAACAGGGTGGTGCCCTGTCGCCGTAATTCGCGCAGACGCTGCCAGATGAGATGACGGGCCTGGGGGTCGAGTCCGGTGGTGGGCTCGTCCAGCAGCAACAACTTGGGGGCGTTGATCAGGGCGCGGGCGATGGTCAGGCGGCGCTGCATACCACCGGACAGGGCATGGATCGGTTGAGTGGCGTAGCCGCTGAGGGCCATGAACTCCAGTAACTCGGCGCTGCGCTGGCGGATCAGCGCTTTCGGCAGGCCGAAGTAGCGGCCATAGGTCCAGAGGTTTTCCTGTACGGTAAAATCGGGGTCCAGGTTATCCGTCTGGGGCACCACCCCCATGTCTGCCCGCGCCGTGCGCCCCATTTCTGCGAGCGTCCGGCCACCGATGCGAATCTCTCCGCCATCGGTTGGCGTCAGCCCCTGGATCGCCCGTACCGTAGTGCTTTTACCCGCCCCGTTGGGGCCGACCAGGGCAAAGCATTCCCCGGCGGCGACGGCGAGGTCTACCCCGCGCAGCACCTCGCGCCCACCATAACGCTTATGCAGCGCCCGTAGTTCAAGAAAGGCTGGATTCACGACAGGGGCTGCCGACTCCCATCTCGCTGACTTCTTCACTGAGGGACGCCAACAATGCCCCTTGCAGCGCATTGAGCTGACCATGAAAGAAGTGGTCTGCGGGAAGCAAAATTTGCCTGGGCTGGACGGGCAGTGTATCAACCCAGTTTTCTACGCTCGCGGCGGGTACCAGTTCGTCCAGTTCGCCCTGAATCAGGGTCCACGGGCAGGAAGGTGCTGGCAGTACAGTGAAATCAAAGAGATTGACGGGCGGGGCGACGGTCAGCAGACGGCTGATGCGCGGATGACGGTGCACGCTGCGATAGGCGACATAGGCCCCGAAAGAAAATCCGGCGAGCCAGATATCGAAGCCGGGGCGGCGCTCCTGCACCCAGTCGAGCACCGCCAGGCAATCCTCGGTTTCACCACGGCCATCATCATAGACGCCCGTACTCCCGCCCACCCCGCGAAAATTGAAGCGCAGCGACGGGATGCCCAGCTGGTTGCAGGTTTTGCTGAGATAATACACGACCTTGTTGTTCAAGGTACCGCCGTAAAGGGGGTGTGGATGGAGAATGACCGCCACCGCACCGCGTGTCTCTTTGTCGGGGCAGGCCGTGACACCCTCCAACACACCCGCCGGACCCGGAATGACGACCCGCTCGCCCACACATTCCGGGCTGGCGAGTTCACCACCATCATAGAGATGACTTCGGTCGATGGGCAGCATCAGATCCGCAACCGTTCGACGGGTATGCCGTCGCGCAGGTGAGACTCGACGATCTCGCGAATATCGTCGGCGTCCACGTAGGTGTACCAGACGGCATCTGGGTAGACTACGGCAACCGGGCCCTCATCACAGCGCCCCAGACAGCCGCAGCGGTTGACGCGTACCTGTTTTTCACCGTGAATGCCGAGCGCTTTGGCGTGCTGCTTAGCCGCATGAAACACCTCTTCGGCGATGCCGCTGTTATTGCAGGCGCGCTCGCCATTCTCGCGCTGATTCAGGCAAACGAACAGATGCCGTTGATAAAAAGCACCATCCATAAGCGTTGACCCTCTATCCATAGAAGGACATCATACCCTAATTAACCCTTACTGACAGCGTGCGGAGGTGTCATGTTCAGCGATCAAGTCATTGCCAATATCGATAACGCCTTGCGTACCCTGACCGGACAGCAGGTGGGCAGTGATCGACCCTATCCGGCCAGGGATATTCCCGATACCCTCCTGCGCCCCTGGGAGCGACAGCGGGCCGGACGCATGATGCGGGTCAACCATGCGGGTGAGATCATGGCGCAGGCACTCTATACCGGCCAGGCAACCGGCACCGATGACCCTGAATTACAGGAGCAACTGCAGCGAGCGCGAACCGAGGAAGAAGACCATCTGCGCTGGTGTGAGGCCCGCCTGCGGGAGCTGGACAGCCGCCCGAGTCTACTCGCTCCGCTCTGGTACGGCGCGGGCTGGAGCATGGGCTTTCTCGCCGCCCGGCGCGGCCGCGCCAGCAATCTTGGCCTGGTCGTCGCGGTAGAAAACCAGGTGGAAGAACATCTCAACAGCCATCTGGATGAACTCCCTGCCGACGATGACCGCAGTCGCGCCATCGTGGCGCAGATGCGCGATGACGAAGTCGGGCATGCCGCAAAAGCGGAAGAACTGGGCGCGGAAGAACTCCCCATGCCCATCCGCCTGGCCATGGGGGTTTTTTCCAAGATTCTGACGCGGGGGGCGCTGTGGATCTGACGGCTCAGGAAAAGCCATTGCCGGATGTCGGCGCCGGGCGAATATGCAATTGGGCCCCACCCGCCAAGTGGATGCGATAACGACCGGCCATTACGGCCTCCGCCATGCTGGCGATGGTCTGCCTGCCGAGCAGGTCGATTACCTCGGCCTTGAGCGGCTTCCACTGGGTATGCACGGGGCAGGCGGTTTCATCCGCGCACGCCTTGAGGCCGAGTACACAGCCCTGACCAAACGGCTGCCCTTCCACGATCTCGATGATGTCGAGGATGT
>NZ_JABBDR010000175.1 GCF_018854495.1 Acidithiobacillus ferruginosus | reverse complement strand
CGGGATCGGTACAAAAGAAAAAAGCACACGAGATTGGCGAGGAGTGCCAGCACGCCGACGATTCCCATCGTTTCGATACCCGGCATGACGGGGTGAAACACTTTGTGGATCGCCGTCCCCAGCACACCAAGCCCAAGCGCGAGCATGAAGCCGCCCTTTACCAGGGCAGCAACTGCCTGCCAGTGCGCCGATCGTGCCAACACGAAGAGGCTGAACCCGTACACCAAGGCATCGCCCAGCATGTCCAGTGCGTCCGCCAGCAGCGAAATTGAATGGGCGATTAGGCCCTCCGAGCCTTCCACGAAAAACATGACAGCGTTGATGGTGAACACGATCCATAGCACACGCCTGTGACTCTCGCGCATGGCGTCTATCTCGCATCGTTTGTCTTCACAGCAATTAGCCATTTGTTGTGGT
>NZ_JABBDR010000174.1 GCF_018854495.1 Acidithiobacillus ferruginosus | reverse complement strand
GGCTGATAGTGTGTAATGGCATGCTCCGCCTCTATCTGTTTTGCGTGCGCCTGATGAAAAGTGGCGCAGCCCGCCATTAAAGGGAGGATTGCCGCCGCGATGGCGACTTTCAGGACCATTTTGTTACGCATGTTCATTTTCTCCTTTGGTACCCATGAGCTCCTCCGCCATGCCCCACATCGTTTCGTAATCGTCCAGAATCTCGCCCAGTATCCGGATGCTTTCCGGGTGCCCCGCCAGCAGCATGAATCCATGGCTTTTCCGGTCGTGGTACGCCAACGTATCGAGGCCGCACATCTTGGCGTCGTCAATAAAGCGCTGGTTATCCTGTAAGTTATCGTGCATCAACGTTCTCCCTGTTCCGCAATGTCCGACTGCATGCCCTTAGTCCAGAAATACCCCTGCCCCAGATGCGCGCCGGCCGAGAGGGCCAGTCGCATATCGGCCTCAGATTCAACCCATTCGATCACCACCCGTGCGCCACCAAGCGATAGGTGATGACAAATGCCGCGCAGATATTCCGGGCCCCGCACACGGCATTGCTGAAAGAGGGCGCCATCGACCTTGCAGAATTGCGGATTGATGATGCGGGTTCGACCCAAACCATCTTCACCGGCCCCGATATCATCAATAGCGATCTGGCATCCCAGGTCACGCAAATGGTGAAGACGGCGTGCCGCTTCCTTATGGACGCCTTCCACCTGGCCGGCTTGCTCGACCCATTCGATGACGATGCGCGGATGCGACTCGTGGACTAGGGAGGGCCAGATCACGTCGTCCAGCAACTGATCGCTGGTGACATTCACAAAAAAGAGTCCCTCAAGGGTTTCCAGCAGTTCCGCCAGAAGTTGAACAGAGAGCAGAACGTACCATTTGCGCCATTCCTCTAATGTCCAGTTTGGACAAGAAGCATTTCCCGCCAGCAACTCATGACCGATGACATGTCCCGTCATAAGATCGACGATAGGCTCCAGGCGATACCCCTTCGCAGGGTGCAATCTCTGGGATGGTTCATCCTTCAATGTGTGTGCGTTCGTTGCCACGCTTCGTCCTCTTTCTGTAGTCTGTTCACCGATGGTGCCGGAGTAGCTTTCTTTCCTAATTTCCTAACTGGTAATGGCCATCGTGGACCTGTTTGTGGTCGGGAAATCTGCCCAGAACCTCATCTTGCTATCGCGCGATATTTCGCCAGCACCGCCGGCACGTAATTCTGCGTCTGCCGATAGGGCGGCACCCGGTATCCGGCGTTCACCACCGCTTGGCCGCCGGCGTTGTAGCCGGCCAGGGCCAGGGGCCAACTGTGCAGCTTCAGCGCGAGATGACGGAGGTACGCCGCCCCCGCGAAAATCGCCGCCTTCGAGTTGAAGGGACTGCCATGCCCGTACCTCGCCCAAGTTGCCGGCATGAACTGCATAAGGCCCTGCGCGCCTACGGGGCTGACAGCGTCAGGATGGAATCCGCTCTCCTGTGCCGCCACCGCCAGAATCAGCGCCGCAGGGACATCGGTGGCGGCCGACGCCTGGTTCGCCCACCGCGTCATTCGCTGCGGGATAGAGGGGAGGGCGGACGGATAAACAAATCGGCCCGCACCCGGCATCCGGTTCTGACCCTCATACATCCGCTCGACGGCCAGAATCCAGGCGCCGGCCGCAATGCCCCAGCAGGCATCTTTGCGGACGGTAGCCGTCGAGAAACCGTAGGCGCCCAGGACTGGCATCCAGGTGGCAGGAATACCCATGGGGCCGATTCCTGTGGAAGGCATTCCTGGGCGCGTATGCGCTGCCGCCTCTAGCACCCGCTCGATGGCAGGGACGGGGACGTGATAGGCCGTTGATGCTTCGGTTACGCAGGCGAGCATGTCATGGCCTCCTGCGGGAATTGGCGGGGGGCACATCCTTTTTCGTACACTGAAGTTGCCAGACCTGAATGATTGAGAAAAGGAATTACCCCCATGAAAAAAGAATTTCTTGTGACGCCAATACTTTTTGTTTTGCTTCTTTCTGGCTGTGCGGAATCGAAACCAAATAATCCCCTTAAGTTGCCGCCTGATTGCCCCGCCAATAAATCATGTGTTGCCTCAGCCCTTGAGAATACCGGAATTTTATTTACATTTAGTGCAGGTCTTCCAGAAGACAGCATCAAGTTTTCGTCAGTGCGACAATTCTGGACAGGACAAGAAAACAGCAACTCATTGTTATGGCGGCAGGTTGAAAACATTTGTGACGACATGGAGCGGGGCAAACCCATGGATGGGCTAACCACAAAACAGGAAGCCAATGTTTCTTTGGGATGCCAAGCTGTTAATCTGATATGATCAGTCATGTTCCAGCACCATTATTTCCAGATGATCTTTGGAATTTGACAAAGGAAGTCGAACACCATGCTTTTTATTGGTTGGTATCGTTGCGTCGCCATGCACAAAATAGCCATGCCGAATTGCATAGCTAAACTTTACCAGTACAGCATGCGATCTTTTTTGATTCATAGAGACATTTATCAGGAAAGGTTCGTGCTGAACGATTATCGCGCTCGGGATACCATCCTGTAGCCTGCTGCTGGCAAAAAGAAAAAACGGCTTACCTTCTATTTCTCCATGCATTTCGATGTTTGCCGCGCGCGGAGCATGCGAATACATGGCATACCGGCTGCCCGCATAGACCACAGAGCCGATAATGCCGACGGCCAACAATCCGATAGCGATGTTTATGCGCGATGGGTTGGCACCCTGCAAGGGGTTTTTCAACATTGCCTCAGACATAATCCGGCGCTCCGTCATGGCCAAACATCTCCAGAGTCGCGCAAACGGCCAGCACGGCACCCAACGCCATCAACACGGGCAGTATCGCCATTACGCCGATAATCTTTTTCATTCCCCACCCCCCGCGCCGTCCAGCTTTTTGATTGCTTCGCCGAGGCTGGCCTCAACCAGAACCAAGTTGCCGTATACCGGATGTTTCAAGCGCATTTTGATGCGGCGGCTAATTTCGTCATCGAACACATTGACGAATCCCGGAAGGCGGCCACGAACAGCAATTAGAAGTGCCCCGTAAATTATGGCAAACACAGACAGTGTCATTAGCATGGTTTGGATATCATCCATACTGAATAATGGTTGTCCCTGCGAAAAACGGGAATGCATAGCCGCAACGATTTGGCTTGCGCTTGCGGGATCGGCGACCATTACTGCCACTGCTGACCAGAAAACCCAGATGGGGATAATGATCATCACGTTGCCGACAATGACCATCATGGAATAAACCATATTGGCCGCCTGCATCAGATAGATGGATGGTGTTTTACGCACGTCCCGCTTGAGTTGGGCGTATTCTTCCGAGTCGATCTTTCCTATTTCCACGCCATGGGCGTATACCAGCATTTGATGGCTCTCACTCACTCCCCACCCCCCGCGCCACTGATCACCACGGTATTGTTCGCCGTATGAAACACCGCATGGACATTCGCCCCGTTCGCGGAAAGCGCCTGGATCACCTGGCTGACCGCCTTCTGGAAATCACCGCTGAACGTCGTGGTGTTCGGCACCTGCCAGTCTTCCGGCACCTGCCAGACCACCGTCCAGCCGGATTGCCCGGCCCACTTCTGGAGATCGGTGAGGATGAGATCGCCCTGGTTGAGGAGGAAGACGGGGGTCAACCCCAACAATACGGGTTGTGCCCGGTCACCGGGTTGTGCTCTAGTGGGCAGTGGCGCTTCGGCGGAAGACGGAACCAAAGGGGTTGCACCCAGCGAATGAGCTGTACCCTGCAAAATGGTTGATGTGCCTGGATGGTCAACCGTCACTCGCAGATGGGTTTGTTTGTAGCCCAGCAAATGAGGCGTTGGTTTATAAGTGGGCAACACGGGGGCAGGCCACAGGGTCAGAATCCGCGGTCCCCACCAGATGGCGCCATGCAATCCGGATTGCTCCATCACGGATTTTAATGCGACGATCCAAGACTTACCGTGCCCGTTGTATAAGATGGGAGAGCCCAGAAATACATTTGTTTCCGGCTTCGTATATACGCGCCACCCGTAGGGCAGGATTTTCTGAATGGCTTGCGCAGCGGTGCCCTCGCCGTGGGTAGAGGTGGGAGCGGCAGTCCCCGTGCCATGTTCTGCCAGAATCGGCTGGATGGTGAATGCCGACTTGAATCCTTGCAGGGCGGGTATTTGCCCCGCTGATGGGGAAATAGGCAGGGACTGCACCCGGTCACGGGGTTGCGCCGAAGCGGACGCCACCATGGCGGGCGGGTTGATAGAATCGTGCGTTATGATCTGCAACATGGTGGTTTCCTATAGTTTTACAGTGACAATGATGTGACGGGCTCGCGTTAAAACTTGCACGTCAAGATAAGATTGCTTCCCTAGCTTGTGCAGGATTACGGCGACCGCGGCGGGCTTCCCCCAAGGCAATCCATCGCCGATGACCCCCATGGGTGCGGAAGGGTGAATGCTGATCTGATAACCGGTAATCGTTGCGACCTGGCGCAGCACGGATTGCAAATCGCCGCGCTGGAGCGTCAATTTCCGCTTTAGCGTGGCAGGTAATCCGCCGGTTGCAGGCTCATGAGGTTGCAATCCAGCAGTGGGGTTGGTTTCTGCGGTTGCAGAGGAGAGAATCCGCACCTGCAACAGCCGCAGTGGCTCGTTGACGGTAATGTCCACGGTGGACAAGGATCCGATGGCGAATAGGGCCTTTTTTGCCGTCGTAATTCCCGGTAACAAAATACTCGACAATGAAACGGTCGATGGATTTCCCTGCACTTGCAGGCGGTAACCCAGCGCGCGCGCGATTTCTCTGATCGCAGATTCAGTGGCTTGAGACTGGATGACTACTTGTCGCCCCAGTACCGAGGGCTGTTGCATCATGTGTATGTCAGGGTAGGCGTGCGCCGCCATGTTGGTCATCTTGGCCACTTTCCGTGCGGGCTGCCATGTTCCCCATCTGCTGCCGTCTTCAGAAGACGAGTCGGCACCCGTGCTGACTGGTGCCAGTTGGTAACTAACGGGTGCCGCCGGAGGTTGGACGGCCTGGTATATGAACATGGTTCGGATGTGGTCCTGTCGGCTCTTTCTCATTGGTGGTATAGCTGTCTTGCTAATGGTATAGCGCGGGTACTGCGGCGATGATTGTTTTCGCTGTTGATCAATGGTCATCGGGAATGCTTGGCTGTAGCGCATGGATCAGTGGGTGCTCCTTCGGTAGCCCAGTGTTAAAGAAGCTATCAGTCACCCAATTTTGCTTGTTCGCCTGTTCGACGGAGACGGATTGCATGACGTCCCAGATGCCTGCCGATGTGTGGATGCAAAGCAGCCGGCTATTCCCATCAAACGCAACGCAAACCACGCCTTCGCGCCATTTGTTTTTGTGGCGCCGCCGCGCCGTGCTGCCGTCGCCGAAAGCGTGCAGCAATGGCCAAAGCCATAGCGCGGCTTCAATATGGTGAGCCTGGTACACAACTTCCAGATCTGTCGGGATTGACCCATCGGCCGGCGTGCCTTGAAAGACATTGAGCCCACTGCCGCCCAGTATGGTAAGCCGGGCGCGATATTGTAGATCCACACCGGTCCATCCCAGCGTTTCATCGAACAAATGCTTCATGAATGTCATGGTCATGAGCACGTCACTCCGTGAAGCGGGATGGTTGTATTTGCCATCGCGCATATCCTGCAGCAGGCGGCTGAAGTGGGGATCGCCGGCCATCGCCCTTTGCGCGATGGCGGGAAAATCCGCGTTGACCAGGGGGTCTTGCTCTTGCGCAATCAAGTCGTCACGCATCATCAATTCCCGAATCTCCACACCAATAGTCATCTGCGGCGTCATCCAGCTTCTGAATAGCTGTCACACCGCTTACAGATGAAGCCGCGTTCACTGCATACGCGGCTTCCACCAGCAAATCATCTGAGATGTTGCACCACTGCTTGAAGGCTCGATGCTCTTCTTCGGTGTTCACTGCCATCATCGTGTCTTAGCTCTGCGAGGTCTTGTTCTGTGGTATAGCGCCTCAATTGCGCCATTGGTTCTGGAAGCCTGCGGAGTGGATGGATGTTGTCGCCCGGCGACTTGTGGAAGAACCGTTAAAGCTATACCCCGTCTTCCGAAGACGGCACGAACATGCTACCAACTTCCGAAGACGGAGCAGGGTGTACAACCCTTTATCTTGCGTTCCTTTTCGCAGGGAGATATGTCGAAACATCTGCCTTTCGTCTTCCGGAAATGGCGATCTGCGGCCAGCGGTGTGGCCAGGCCTGGCTCGGCATAGGCGGCCAGCCCGCGCCCTCCATCGTGGGAAAACGCCTAGGAGTGGCCGTCAGGCGTGAGGAAACCTTCTCTGCAGGTCGCCGGACAGGGCACTAAAGTCGAATCGGCATCAGAAACTGAGGTCATTTAGACCTGCACTTATGGCGTTGACCATTTTCCCTTGATGCCACCAAGGCAGCACGGGGGAGGGATGTCCGTATCGTCCTCAGAAACTGAGGTTGTTTTGAACATCACCGTTGCATTCGGTCCATGTCCTCCCATGTGAAGACGTATAGGAATGACCGTCAGGTGTGAGTGAGCCAGATCTGCAATAGGTAGAGCAGGGCCATCAATCAGTAATCGTCCTCAGAAACTGAGAAGGTTTTCAACTGCACTACCATTAATAATTATGCTAGATTTTAAATCCGCAATTTTGAGGATCAATCGATGGTGGAGAATTTTACAATACCGATAGGTGGCCGAGTGCAACGTGCGCGTCGCACGGATGCCGAACGGAAAACACGTCGGACAGCGAGGCAAGCAAGGCTTGCTAAAGTGGAACACCTACAACGCCATCAATGGGAATCGCTATTCATAGCAGCTGTGGTGCAGCACCAATTGCCAGGCCTGGTATCTGGGTTGTTGTATGTCATTTACCAAGAATGCGTACAGTCAGTACAGATCGTCGATGGTGCGCCGAAGCTGCTTTGGGTATTTGATAGGCCCATCCGCGATCTTGCTGCTGCAGATGGGATGCCAGGCGGTAAGCGGCGCGCGGCGAAGCATTTATCAGCGTGTCTGGGTCGGTTGGAGAGTTATGGACTAATACGCCGCCTGGAATCCAGAAAAGGGAGGGCAGTCGTTTTCGAAGTGCTCTTGCCGTCCTCAGAAGATGGCGCATGAAAAAATGAATGACGCGGCGAGTCAACGGAGGCCTCTGGGCTGCTGTCTAGCTATACCAGCTTTAGATGCATCAGAGAAAGGGAATGGCAATGAAATGGTTTCATAGTCTGTTGGCAGGGATACTGATCGGTGCAGTGGCATGGCCCCATACACCCGTTCTGGCTATCATGCTTATTTTGATGCTACCCGTCTTCAGAAGCCGATACCTTGCCGCGTTCGGGTACTACATGTCTGCAAGCGTGGGGCTCATATCTGGAACGGCCACCTTTTTCCCGCATGCGGGGTTTGTATTGGGGATGGTTTTTTGGATGGCTTCGGCGGTTGTGCTGGCTCTGCCTTACCTTGCGTATGACGGGCTCATCCGACGTTTTCCTGCCCAAATTGGACCGCACTTTGCCGGCCTGGTCACGGTGACAGCCATCAGTATCCTGCCGCCCTTGGGGGTGATTGGCTGGACCAACCCGTGGGTTGGGTCTTTTGAAGCTGGCCCTGCTGGTCCTGTGCTGGTGATTGAGGCGTTCATTGTCATTGTGTTGCTGAGGGTATTTGGCAGCCGTACATGGGCGCCAAGGGTTGTCGCCGGGGTTATCACGGGCTTCTTCGCTATTTGCCAAGTCCCGCTGCCCGCTTTGCCTGCCGGGTGGGTGGCTATTGAGACACACCATGGGTTGCTCAAGGGGCCGATGTCTCCCATCGTCATATCTTTCCATCTGCGAGCAGTGGTACTTCAAAAGCTGTCGGATCCACACACGCATGTCGTAGTCTTGCCTGAAAGCATCGTGGGCTACTGGCTCCCCGGAACCGCAGCCGCCTGGCAACCGGTAATTCAATGGACAGCAACACATTCTCGGCAAACCGTGCTGCTGGGTGCCTTGGTGCCCGAAGGGCGCGGTTACGCCGATGCATTGCTCAAAATCCATGCTGGACATGTCCGTGTCCTGCCTGACCGCATTCCAGTGCCGTTCTCCATGTGGCACCCCTGGAATCCCATTGAATCCGCCCGCATGGTCGTCTTCGGAAGACGGGAGGCGGTCCGTGTCGATGGGCGGAAGGCGGGTTACTTGATCTGCTATGAGCAGTTGCTGACCTTACCCGAGTTATCGCTGACGTTTAGTCCGCCAGAGGTCCTTATTGGCGCCGCTAATGACTGGTGGGCAAAAGGAACCAACATTCCGGAAATCCAGAGAGCATCCTTGCGCGCCTGGGCACGGTTATGGGATATCCCGGTGATCGATGCTGTAAACTATGGATATACCACGACGGTGCCAGCTATACCTCATCAGTAGCAGCATTCACTGGCAACAAAAGGATATCATCATGGGCATTGTCGATACGATCAAGGCGAATACTCCGGCAGCACGCGAAGCTCGCAAGCATGCGGAGATAGATGTTGAACACCGGGGATTTATCCTGACTGCGGCTTCCGAAGACGGAGAAATCCGTGTGCCGGTGGCCAGTAAGGGCGATCTGGTTTCGAAGCTGGATGAAGCGGCCACCAAATGGCCAGGGCAAGTCATTGCCATTGATGCATCCGAGACAGAGGTGTTGCGCGCCGCTGAATATGCGGCCAACCACGATATGCTCATCCAGCCAAAAGACGTTCAGAACAAAAAGTTGATTGAAGCTGTCGCCCAGCAATATGGGATGATCCCCGAAGTCTATCAGGAGCTGATCGCCGAGCCGGATCTTGACATAGGCTCGATGGGACCCGTCATCGATCTCAGCAATGAGAAGGTTGTGTCAGGACGATTGCTGGCGGTGGGGGAAACTCAGCGTAATGGTGATTTAGGTGTGGAGGTTTCCGTGGCCGACGCCGATGGAAAGGTGTCTCGTGCCTTTGTCGCCTATCGAAATATCGATGAAGCCAATTTGGATGCCGTCAAAAAGCTTCCTGAAGTCGGCGGTGAAATACTGGGCAGTGAAGTGCATTTTCATATGGGCGACGGGAATGCTTCTATTGAACCTATTGACAGGCAACATTCTTTGAGTTCGGCAGTCGACACGTCCACCGTCCAGCAACCGGCTTCCGAAGCCGATAGGATCGCTGATGAAATTCAGCAGGTCGCCCAAGCTTCAGAGTTTCCACCACTCAACTCTGGGGCACAAAACGCGTTACCTAGTCGGTCTGCGCCGGAAGCCCCAAAGTATCCCCGCAAATCCCCTCCGGAAATTCTCATGACATCCCGTAGGGGCGCACCCTACGTGAAAGACCACGGCGACCAGATCACGGTCACCCGCAGAGCCACCCTGGCGATTACCCGGCGAGGCAGAGATGAGCGGGAGCAAGCCATCGCTACGGCACTGACGGCGGCGCGGGAACGATTCGGGGAACCAGTACGGATCCACGGCACCCCGGCCTTCGTCAACGAGACGATCAAGCAGGCAGTCCAGCAGGGCATCAAACTTGAGCCGGTGGGTCATCATGCCGAGAAAGAGTATGCCCGCGTCTTGGCCGGTGAGCAGAAGCTGAAGGACAAAGTTCTGCAAGCCGGAAGCATGGCTCCGTCGAAAAGTAAGGAAGTGCATAAAGGGCAAGGGCTGGGAATTGGCTAGCTGGTTAAAGGGACGCCACATGATCCGTCAGCTGGACGTATTGGCGGTTCTG
>NZ_JABBDR010000173.1 GCF_018854495.1 Acidithiobacillus ferruginosus | reverse complement strand
CCGCCAGTCCCAGGGCCAGCAGTTGCAGCAAACCGATCCAACGCAGGGGAATACCCCGCGCCGCCGCCAGATCAGGGTCTACCGCCGTCAACATCATAGGCCGGTAGAGCAGACCCACCAGCAAGAACACCCCGGCGGAGGCGATCAACGCAGGACCGATAAGACTCTGCGGAATCGCAAACATGGAACCAAACATCACCGATACCGCTGCACCCGTAGTGCTGGTGGTCGTCACGTCCAGATAGAGAAAGAGCGCCGACAGACCCAATCCCGCCCCCAGAACGATGCCCGTGGCAAGATCACGCTCCCGCACCTTGCGTACACCAAGAAACTCCATGCCGAAGGCCGCAATCCAGGCCATACCCAGAAAACCCAGCAAGGGATTGATGCCCAGCAGGAAGGAGGCCGCCCCACCGGCGCTGCTCACGTCGGCCAGGGCATGTCCGGCAAAGGCATTGCCGCGCAATATGGTAAACACACCGATCACCGCGCTGACCAGCGCTGCGCAAGTCCCTACGATCAGCGCGGTTTGCACCGGTCCGCTAGCGAAGAAAGCGGAGTTTTCCAAAAGCGTCCAAAGATTCCACATGGCGTTAATCCGCCTTTTCCGGATGCGCTACAGGCGCCGCCGTGCCCGCCTCGGCATCCTCAGCAGCGACATCGGGTAGTACGAGTATCCGCCGCCCATGCCGCAATACCGTTACTGGGTAACCATAGAGCCTGCTCAATACATCGGGCTGCACCACCTCCTCCACACTGCCGGTGGCGGCCTGCCCGCCCACCAGATAGACCAGACGGTCCATGACAGGCAAGAGTGGGTTCATATCATGGGCAGTCACCAGTACAGCAATCTGTCGGGTACGCGTCAATCTACCAAGCAACGCCACCAGCGCATTGGCGCTGCCGAAATCCAGATTGGCCAAGGGCTCATCGAGAATGAGCAGACGCGGCTTGCGCACCAGGGCATGGGCGATAACCGCCCGCTGTTGCTGGCCACCGGAGAGTTCTCCAACTCGCTGATCCGCAAAGGCCTCTGCCCCGACCGCATGCAACGCCTGATCTACCAAGGCTTTTTTACGACCGGAAAACAGCGGCAGACCCAGGCGATGGCCATCCAGCCCCAACTGCACCAGATCTCGGGTCCGCAGGGGGATATCCGCATCAAAAGCGATTTTCTGGGGCACATAGCCGACCAGAGCACGGCGCTGACGAGCAGGCGCGCCGTCCATCAATGCCTGCCCCGCACGGATCGGAGTCAGACCTAACAGACTGCGCAAAAGGGTCGTTTTGCCCGCACCATTCTCACCGATCAGCGCACAAAGCTGTCCCGGATAGAGGTCAAAACTGACATCCCGCAAAATGCTGCGGCCGCCCAGATCCACGGAGAGATGAGCGACTGAAAGTATCGGATCAGACATTTCCCATGCCGGATTACTTCAGCACGGTCGTCGAAGTGCCATGCTCCACCGCGTTACGCAGGGCATCCACCTCCGCCAGCATCCAAGACTGATAGTGGTAACCCGCCGGCATGGTTTCGTAGACGCCGACCACGGGGATCTTCGCCGCCTGCGCCCGACTCAGGAAAGAAGCCGTCAATGAATTCGTCACCTGCTGATTATACACAAAGGCTCTGACCTGATGCCGCTGCAGGAGCTGGTTCTGCGCGCTCACGTCCTGCGGCGCCGGGTCCGTACCGTTCATGATGGCTGCCTGCAGTTTCCACGGCGTTTTGATGTCGCAACCCATGGCTTCCAGCAAATAATCGGCAACGGGCTCCGTCACTGCCACCGGCGTGCCGCCAAAGCGGGTCTTGAAGCGGGCGATGGCCTGGTACCACGGTTTCAGAGAGGCATCGAACCTGCGCACATTGGCCGCGAAGGTAGCAGCATGGGCCGGATCCAGTTCGGTCAGGCTCGCCGCCACAGCCTGCGCCACCGCAGGCATGGTCTCCGGCTTGTACCAGAGATGGGGGTTTGGGGTGTTTTCCGGCAGATGAAGCAGATCCTGGACGACAATCACCCTACGCTGTACGTTCTGGTTTGCCCGCAAAATTTTCCGGACCCAACCGTCATAGCCGACCCCGTTCCGCACCACGAGCTGCGCCGCGGCAAGCTCCTGGGCCACCGCAGGACTGGCTTCAAAGGCGTGCGGATCTGTGCCGGGGTTGCTCTGGATCGCAGTGACCGATACATATTCACCGCCGATCTGACTGATCACGTTGGCATATTGATTTTCCACCCCGACCGCATGAATGGTCGCTGCGGCAGCCACCTGCGCCATGCCCAGCCCAGCGCACAGGGCGATCAGCGACAGCAAGGCAGACAGCGGAGGGACACATGCATTCCGAAAGCCCAGGTCGGTCATTTTCAAATCCTCGGAAACGGCTGCCAAAGCCTGCGGCAGATGGCCGCACAACTTTTCATGCAACTGTGTTGCACAGTATGGAAATGGGGATTCAATGTCAATCTTCTGTTCGGCATGTGATTCCGGGATGGAGCCGGTACCCGCTTTCCGGCGGCACCATGTCCCCACCCCCAAGCTTCCCCTGCCCCGAAGCTTGGGGGTAAGATGGCCGCATTGTTTCATCACTTTTGGAAAAACACCCCATGAGCCAAGCCCCCCATTCTACGCTGGATACCAGCGTCCTGACCCAAATCGTTGATGACATGCTCAACCTCGCCCGCGAGCAGGGCGCCAGTGCAGCGGAGGCTTCCGCCAGCACCGGCAAGGGCTTGTCGGTAACCGTGCGCCTCGGGGAAGTGGAATCCATCGAATACCACCAGGACAAGGGGCTGGGAGTCACGGTCTATCTCGGGCAGTCCAAAGGCAGCGCCTCCACCTCGGACTTTTCCCGCAAGGCCTTGTCAGAAACCGTTTCAGCGGCGCTCACCATTGCCCGGCATACGGCGGCAGACCCGTTTGCCGGGCTTGCCGATCCCGAACTTTTCGCCAAAACCTTCCCGGATCTGGACCTCTATCATCCCTGGTCCATAGATGCAGACAGCGCCGCCGATCTGGCGCGTCGTTGCGAGGCGGCCGCCCGTGACAGCGATCCGCGCATTCACAACTCCGAAGGCGGCAGCCTCGGCACCGGCGAGGGCACGTCGGTCTATGGCAATAGCCTGGGTTTCATGGGCAGCAGCCGCTCGTCGCGACACAGCCTGTCCTGCTCGGTGATTGCGGAAGACCGTAACGGCGGCATGCAACGGGACTACTGGTATGACGTGGCCCGTGCCGCCGATGCGCTGGCAACGCCGGAAACCATCGGCAGGACCGCCGCGCAGCGCGCTCTGCGCCGCCTGGACGCCCGCAAGGTAGCCACCACCAAGGCCCCGGTGCTCTTTGAAAACCAAGTCGCGTCCAGCCTTATCGGCCACCTCGCCAGCGCCATCAGCGGCAGCAGCCTGTATCGCAAAAGCTCCTTTCTGGTGGACAGCCTTGGCAAACAACTCTTCCCGGAACACGTCCGCGTTTATGAAGAACCCTTACGGCGTCTTGGGTTGGGTAGCTGCAGTTTCGACGGCGAAGGGGTCGCCACCCGCAACCGCGACATCGTCTCCGGGGGTGTACTGGAAGGCTACATCCTCGACAGTTACAGTGCCCGCAAATTAAACATGAAGACCACGGGCAATGCGGGCGGTGCCCACAACCTCACCTTGCAGCCGGGCAAGGCATCTCTCGATGAACTGCTCCACCAGATGGGGCACGGCCTGCTGGTTACCGAACTCATCGGCTTCGGCATCAACATGGTGACCGGTGATTACTCCCGGGGCGCTGCCGGCTTTTGGGTGGAGCATGGGGAGATCCAATACCCCGTCGAAGAGATCACCATCGCCGGGACCTTGCAGGGCATGTTCCAGGGCATGCGCGCCGTGGGCAATGACCTGCTCATTCACGGCAACACCGGCTGCCCCTCCATCCTCATTGACGAGATGACGATTGCCGGCGACTGAGGACAAGGGCCAGCAGCAGAAGAACTGAACTCAACAGCAGATAGGGGAGGCTGCCCCAGCGCCCGAAGGGTGTTTCTCCGATCATCGGCTGGATGGCCCCGTTCAGAGTGCCTCCCACAAACTGGGGCAATTGCGAAATTACCCGCCCATGCGGCGAGATCAGGGCGGTAATACCCGTATTAGTCGCGCGGACATCGGGTTTCTGCTCCTGCCGGGACTGCATGGCCGCCATTTGCAGACTTTGCGCGGCGGCGATGCTGTGGCCGTACCATGCATAATCACTGATATTCAAAAGAAAGGTGGCACCCTCCCTGACACCCTTGCGCACGTCCCGGGAGAAGGATTCTTCATAACAGATGGTCATACCGGCTTTCTGCCCGTCTACGGGCAAGGCGTAAGGCCCATCTCCAAAAGAGAAACTGCCCAGCCCCGGCAAAAAATGATGTACCAGAGGCCCGAGTAAAACGGGCATCGGAATGTATTCTCCGAAGGGCACCAGATGCTCTTTCCGGTACCAGCGCAGCGGTGCGTTCCCGTCAATTTCCATGGCCGCGTTGTAATATTTGCGGTCGACGTTTTCAGGGATACCGATGAGCAGGATTTTGCGGTGCGTCGCTGACCATTGCTGCAACTGTTCGATCAGGCTTGGTATTTCGGTCTGAAAAAGAGGGAAGGCAGTCTCCGGAAGGACGATCAGCCGGGTATCGGGCGGCGTCTGCAAAATCATGTTTACGTAATGATGCAGGATGGCGCTGACCTTGGCAGCATTCCACTTCTCCGTGATGGCGATATTGCCCTGCAGCAGACTTACCCGCAGCGGCTTGCCTATAGGATGGGTGAAGGACACGGACGCCGCCGCCATGGCTGCCCCGGAAATCACCAGGAGCGACACGATGCCGCCCAACAGCACCGGGCGGGACTGCCGCCGTTGCAGCATATAGACCAGGATAGCCGCCACCCCGGCCGTCACCAGCCCCACTCCGTATTGCCCCAGCCAGGGCGCAAAGCCACCGAGGAAGGCATGGGTCTGGGTATAACCTGTCGCCAGCCAGGGGAAGCCCGTAAAGAGGCGTGCCCGCGCCCATTCCACCAAAATCCACAACACCGGCAGGGCCAGCAACCGGCCATCCCCGACAAAAAAGCGGCCCGCCAGCCAGAAGGCCAACGCCGCGTAGACGGCGCAACAAGCCGCCAGCAAAGCGACGGCGGTGCCTGCCAGCGCCCAATCCATGTTGGCGAAATTATGTAGGGTAATGGCGATCCAACTCGTTCCCGCGGCAAAAGCGGCAAAACCGAAACCCGCGCCTAGAGCCGCCAGACGCTGTGGGCGCTCCTCCGTGGTCGCCAGCCAGAACAAGCCAAAAAGCAGGGCTATGGCTAGTGGCCACCAGGCGAAGGGCGCAAAGGCCAAAGGCCAGGCTGCACCCAAAATGAATGCGGCCAGAAGCCGCAGAGGAAAGGACGGTTTTTTCAACGCCCCCACCTTCATGCATTACCCTGAGGCGTGGTTTCCGGCAGGGGAGCGCCGCGCGGCGGCGTGACCCGTAAAATCTGCACTCGTTTACGATCCGCCCGCAACACTTCCAGCCGCAAATCACCCTCCTCCACGACTTCGCCCGTGCGCGGTACATGCCCCAGGGCCGCCGCCACCCATCCACCCAGCGTGTCGGCGTGTCCATCCTCCAGGTGTGTCACGAAATGTGCATTAAACTCTTCCAGAGGAATCAGGGCATTCACCAGAAAGTCGCCATCTTCGCGCGGCGCAATCATCACGTCTTCGTCAATGTCGTATTCATCCTCGATTTCACCGACGATGATTTCCAGCACGTCCTCGATAGTGATCAGACCGGCAACGCCACCATATTCATCCACGACCACGGCCATGTGATGTCGGCCCGTACGGAACTCGTAGAGCAGATGATCCAGGTGCTTGCTCTCGGGAATGAAGGTCGCCGGGCGGAGCAGATCCGTCAGCCGCAGCGCTGGCACATTTCCACGACATCCTCGTAAAAGGTCCTTGGCCAGGAGAATGCCGCGCACATCGTCACGGTCATGCCCCACCACCGGAAAGCGCGAGTGCCCCACCTCCGACACCCGGGCGATAATCTCGGCCAGCGGCATGTCCAGTTCGATCACCTCCATCTGCGCACGGGGAATCATCACATCCCGCACCGTGAGTTCGCCCATGCGGAAGATGCCATCCACCATCCGTGCCGCTTCGGCGTCGATGATCTGCCGCTCACCCGCCTCACGGATCAGCTCCAAGAGGGTATCCTGATCCTCCACATTGCCACGCAAAGACTGAGTAAAACGTTCCCACCAGCCCCGCGGCCGTTCCTGGCTACTGCGATCTTCACTCATGCATTTGGTTCAGGTAAGGGTCGGCCACACCCATTTCAGCCAGCAACCGGGTTTCCAGCGCCTCCATCTCCTGCGCGTCGGCGGCCAGTTCATGGTCGTAGCCGAGCAGGTGGAGGGTGCTGTGAATAAGCAAATGACGATAATGGTCGCGCAGACTCTTACCCTGCGCCGCAGCTTCGCGCCCGACCACCGCCGGGGCAATGACGATATCCCCCAGCAGGTCTCGGCGGAACAACGCCGGCAGCGCATCCTGCGGAAAGGACAGGCAGTTGGTCGGCACGGCCTTATGCCGGTACCCCTCGTTCAAGGCCGCCATTTCCGCGTCCCCTACAAATGTCAGGGACAACTCGCGTATCCGGTCATCTGCGGATACCCGCGCTGAAGGGGCGGAGAGCGCCTGCAGAATCGACCGGCGCACCTCACCACGGGGCGGCAGCGGCATGGCCGCGACCACATCATCCACGGCCATGCGCAGATATAGACGGCTCACGGCTTCTCTCCGAATCGGTCGTAGGCTTCCACGATCCGTGCCACCAGCGGGTGACGCACCACATCGGCGCTTTCAAAAAATACCATATCGATACCCGGCATATTCCCCAGCACATCCATGGCCTGAACCAACCCGGAAAGCTGTCCGCGGGGCAGATCCACCTGGGTCACGTCGCCGGTCACCACGACTTTGGCACCAAAACCCATCCTGGTCAGGAACATTTTCATCTGTTCCGGGGTGGTATTCTGCGCCTCATCCAGAATGATGAAGGCATCGTTGAGGGTGCGCCCGCGCATGTAGGCAAGAGGCGCCACTTCGATTACCTGCCGCTCCATCAGCTTGGCGACCTTCTCATAACCCAGCATTTCATGCAGCGCATCGTAAAGCGGGCGGAGGTATGGGTCGACCTTTTCACTCAGGGACCCGGGCAGAAAACCCAGACGCTCCCCCGCTTCCACGGCAGGCCGGACCAACACCAGACGTCGCACCTGATTGCTGTCCATCTGCTCCACCGCCGCCGCGACGGCCAGATAGGTCTTGCCGGTACCGGCGGGGCCGATACCGAAGGTAAGGTCATTATGGCGGATGGACTCCAGATAATGGCGCTGCCGTTGCCCGCGACCACGGACCACCCCCTTCAGGGTCTGTATGCCCGCAGACTCCACCGCCGCGGCGCCGACTTCCGCCTCCAGTTGTACATTCTGGATGCTGTGGTGCACCCAGTGACTGGACAGGGAGCGCCCCTGGCGCACCTGGGCATACAGGTGGGAGAGCACATCCTGCGCCGCCTGCACGGAAGCAGCCGGACCGGTGATATGGAAGTGCGTCCCTCGGGGGAGTATCACCACCCCGAGACGGGAT
Organism: Acidithiobacillus ferruginosus; assembly: GCF_018854495.1. Classification (GTDB taxonomy): domain Bacteria; phylum Pseudomonadota; class Gammaproteobacteria; order Acidithiobacillales; family Acidithiobacillaceae; genus Acidithiobacillus; species Acidithiobacillus ferruginosus. The sequence continues at coordinate 22,227 of NZ_JABBDR010000173.1, read as the reverse complement.
TCGATCTGCTTGATGTGACTGTCCAGTTCGCCGGAGAGTTCGGACAGCATGGCGGTACTGGCGTGTTCAGCGGTGAAATCGCTGTGGCTGATACTCGGCGTCTTACCCGGAGGCTCCATGGGACTATACGGCAAGGCGCTGGCTCGTCGGCGCCACATGCGCCGCGCGCCCGCGCAGACTGTTAGGCAACGCCGCCGTAATTTCGACATCCAGCATCTGTCCGACCCAATCCATGGACCCCGCCAAATTGACTGCACGATTGCAGGCGGTTTTCCCCGTCAGTTCCTGCGCATCGCGGCGCGACGGCCCCGTTATCAGGACCGCCTGCCGCGTGCCCACCAGAGCTTGTGCGTAGCCCCGCGCCAACTCGTTGATGCGTCCCTGCAATACCGCCAGGCGATCCTCCTTGACTGCCTCTGGCACGCTGTCCTTCAGTTTCAGCGCCGGGGTATTGGGGCGCTGGCTGTATTTGAAGGAAAACGACTGGTCGAAGCGTACCGCATCGATCAATTCCATGGTCGCGGCAAAATCTGCATCGGTTTCACCCGGAAATCCGACGATAAAATCCGAAGAAATCTGGATACCCGGACGGGCGGCACGTAGACGGTCAATCTTGTCCAGATACTGCCCGACCGTATGCTTGCGATGCATCCGCCGCAAGATGCGATCCGATCCGCTCTGCACCGGCAGGTGTAAATGCGGCGCGAGAATACCGATACTGCCGTGCGCGGCGATCAATTCGTCGTCGAGGTTGGCGGGATGGGATGTGGTGTAGCGCAGGCGCAGCAAACCGGGAATCCGCGCCAGGCGCTCCAGCAGATCGGCCAGGCCGCCCTCGCCCACCAGTCCTGTCGCGCCTCGGTAGGCATTGACATTCTGCCCCAGCAGGGTGATCTCGCGCACCCCCTGCTCCACCAGCGCACGCACTTCACGCAGGATATCAGGCATGCTGCGGCTGTATTCCCGCCCCCGAGTATGAGGCACCACACAGAAGGTACAGAATTTGTCGCAACCTTCCTGGATGGTGACAAAGGCGGTGGCGCCGTCGCGGCCCGGCCGTTGCGGGAGATGATCAAATTTTTCCAGCATCGGAAAGGCGATATCCACCTGCGGACGGCGCTCGGCCAGACAGGCATCCAGCAAATCTGGCAACCGATGCAGCGTCTGCGGTCCGAACACTAGGTCCACGTAAGGGGCGCGCCGCCTCAGCCGCTCTCCCTCCTGGCTGGCCACGCAGCCCCCGACACCGATCACCACCGCCGGGCGCCTTACCTTGAAGGGGCGCCAGAAGCCAAGCTGGGTAAAGACCTTGTCTTCGGCTTTTTCACGGATGGAGCAGGTGTTGAGCAGGAGCACATCGGCGAGCACCGGATCGTCCACCAGACGCAGGCCATGACTAACCGCAAGCGTATCCGCCATGCGCTCGGAGTCATACTCGTTCATCTGACATCCATAAGTCTTGATATACAGGTTCTGCAATGCATTCCCGGAAGGAGAGAGGACTTATGTAACGATGATAGGGCCACCCTGCAGGATTGACAAGGGGCAGCCCAGGGGCCACACATCACCCCAGGCCAAGCGCCGATTTCAGCAGGAAGTGAAAGCGCTGATCATCCTGAACACTGCCCAGCAGCCCAAAACGGGTAGTCACCGCAGTAACCTGTGGCCCCTTGGACGTGACCGTTACATCCACCAGCGTGTGCCCGGTACGCGCATGGATGACGCTGCCCCGGGAGGGACCGCCTGCACTTCCGATCCCCAGGATGACACAATGCATCTGTCCCAACACCCGGGTGGCCGCGGTGAGGGTGGGTTGAAACGGTCTCGGGTAATAGTGGATGCTCTGGCCCGTATAAACGGCCGCCAGCGGCCCGCTCTCCGTGCTGCAGGCGCTGAGCCAGAGCGGGGACAGTATCATCATGCTGAGCAGAAGCCATCGCTTGTTCATATCCATCCTCAAATCAACCGGGAAACCAACTCCCCACGGCGCCAGTATAGCGCAAAAGCGGTTCGGCATGACGCCATCCGCAACGCCATGCTACAATACGCGCCGTTCATTCGGCGACGCGCTGGCCCGCGTTTTGCCTCCACTGGTGGAGAAAGCCCATGTCCCGATTTTCCGGGCCGATGTCCCAGGCTTGGCACTTTACCCGCGAGTTTTTACGCGACCCCCAGGCTATTGGGGCGGTGCTGCCCAGTTCACCCTTCCTCGCCCGGCGGATGGCCACCATGGTGCCGCAGGGGCCCGGCCTGGTGGTAGAATTGGGGCCGGGCATGGGGCCGGTGACCAAAGCCCTGCTGGAGAGCGGTATTCCGCCGGAAGATCTGGTCCTTGTCGAGCAGGCGCCGACCATGGTCCGCCACCTGCGTCAGCGTTATCCGGAAATAGAGGTCATTGAGGGGGATGCCGCCCACATTCAGCGCCTTGTGGCGCATCGCGGGCCGGTTCGCGCCGTGGTATCCAGCCTGCCGCTGCGTAGCATTCCCAAAGCGGTAGTCGAGCGGATCTTCCAGCAACTTCCCGGGATCAGCCGGCACGGCACGGTCTTCATCCAGTTTACGTACCATTTCCGTACCTCCTGCCAGGGACTGCCAGCCGAGTTTCGCCGCAGTCGCGTCGCCGTGGTCTGGCGCAACATTCCACCGGCACGGGTAGACACCTTCATTTTCCACCCCCCGCAGAAGGATGGATTCGAGCGTGACGGGTGACAAAGGAAAGGTGGTCGTAATGCTGTGTGACCAAGAGGCACAACATGCGGTATCCGTATTGCGCAGGGGATCGCTGCCGCACGCCACGATGATGGTCGGCAATCCCCCCGCCCTGCGCCACGCTCCCCGCGCGATCTGGCCCTGGCTCACCCTGCCTGCCTCGCTCACCGCCGCTCTGCAACGGGCTTATGGAAAACCGCACACGGTGCGGGCGCTGCTGCTGGATAGCGGACGCGCGAACCCTTCGCCGATCGAGCGCAGCATTTTGTGCATGCGTCGCGGCGAGCGGATTTTCTGGCGCGAGGTGCTCCTGCACGGTGGTGACCCGGCATATCCGGCACTCTGGGCGCGCACCACCATTCCTTTGCGAGGACTGCGCCACGGTCTGTTACCCCTGACCCGCCATGGCACGCGCCCCATCGGCAACACCTTATTCCGCCACCGCCGGTTGCGGCGCTCCCCGATTCAGGCCGAGAGCCGGCCACGGTTCGGCCAGCGGCGCTGGCAGCGGCGCTCCGTATTGCGGCGCGGCAGCGTAGGCGTGCTGGTAGAAGAGCACTTTCTGCCGGATCTGCCATGCTGGGCGGGGCGGGGACGACGCTGATGCAAGCACCCTCGCCGCTCCGCCAGCGCCTGCGCGCTTATGCAGGCCTGATGCGCGTGGATCGCCCCATCGGTACCCTGCTCCTGCTCTGGCCCACCTACTGGGGGCTCTGGCTTGCCGCAAAGGGCACTCCATCACTCCGCCTCTTCCTGATTTTCACTGTCGGCACCTGGCTGACACGCTCGGCAGGTTGCGTAATCAATGATTACTTTGACCGTGACTTCGACCGACAGGTAGCCCGCACCTGCCAGCGCCCCCTGGCGGCAGGCCTGATCACTCCGCAAGAGGCACTGCGTTTATTTGTCGTCCTGTGCCTGCTGGCTGCTGCCCTCCTGCCCCTCCTCAACTGGCTGACCATCGGGTTATCCGCGGGCGCAGTGCTCATCACCATTACCTATCCCTTGTTCAAGCGTTTCACCCATCTCCCGCAAGCCTATCTGGGCATCGCTTTTTCCTTTGGCATACCCATGGCCTTTGCCGCCACCCTCAACCAGGTGCCCACGCTCGCCTGGTGGCTGATGCTGGCCAATGCCTGCTGGGTCGTAGCCTATGACACGGCCTACGCCATGGCGGACCGTCCCGATGACATCCAAGCGGGGATCAAGTCGACTGCCATTCTTTTTGGACGCTTCGACCGTCACACCATTGCCGGCCTGCAGGCGGTCATGCTGATCCTCTTTATCGGCATAGGTGTCGCCCAGGCCATGCACTGGCCTTACTGGATCGCCCTGGCGGGTGCCGCTGTTCTCGCGGCCTATGAGCAGACGCTGCTCGGCGGCGACCGGGATCAGGCTTTCCGCGCCTTTCTGCACAATAACTGGATTGGACTGCTACTCTTTTGGGGGATTGTCGCGGGCCTCGCGCCAGGCGGGGTATCCACCGTTCTGCCCGGAGCGGCATGAAGACCGCCATTCCGGTGCTGCCCAGATGTCGCCGAAGCATCTTGAAAACAACCATTGACAAACTTATACACAATTTACTCATACACCGAAGCGAGCCGGATATTTCCCGCCAGGTCTCTGATGCTAATTGACAATTCATTGTTATATATATGTTTTTTGTTTGCACCTTTTTTAGGCGTATACTCTAATGCCTTGAAGGACAGGGGGTCTGGGACTTTTCAGGATACTCATACACAGACTTATCCACAGAAGTTGTGGGCAACTTCATGAATGTCGAAAATACCTGCATTCAGATCGCCGTGATGGTGCCGCTTCGCCGCATCTTTTCCTATGCCCCGCCGCCGGAGGGTCGTCTGCAGCCGGGCATGCGGGTACGGGTGCCTTTCGGCAAAGGCAGTCGGGTTGGCATCGTTCTCGGGTATGCCAGTTGCCCGCCCGATATAACGCTCAAGCCCATCGGCCAGGTCCTGGATGCGCACCCTGTTTTACCCCCTGCCCTGCAGCAACTGGTACAATTCGGGGCGGCATACTACCATCATCCGATTGGCGATGCTTGGGCCACCGCGCTGCCGACCCTGCTGCGCCAGGGGCGGCCACTGCCGGAACCCGCTCCCCAGGGTTACCGCCTCAGCATCGACGAAGCACGAACGGTGCCGCGCCGGCTCGGCAAATTGCAACAGGCGCTCCGGGAGCAACTCACCACCAACAGGGTTGTGCGTGCAACAGCCATCCCCAAAGAGTTGCTCCCCACCCTACGACAGGCCGTCCGCCGCGGCTGGATAGAAGCCGTGATGGAAGACACCCCGCCGACGCAGGCGACACCCTCTCCACATTGCCTGAATGCAGAACAGGCCAGCGCCGTGACCCAGTTGCGCATGGCCAGGGGCTTTAGCGCCTGGTTATTGGAGGGAGTGACCGGCAGCGGCAAAACAGAAGTATATCTGGAAGCAATCCGGCCTCATCTGGAATCCGGGGCACAGATCCTCGTCCTGGTCCCGGAGATCGGCCTCACCCCCCAACTCGTGGAACGCTGCCAGATGCGTTTTGGCGCGCGTCGCGTGGCCGCTCTGCACTCCGCTCAAAGCGACGGAGAGCGTCTGCGCATCTGGGCGGCGGCCGCGGCGGGCCAGATACAGGTCATCATCGGCACCCGCTCGGCAGTATTCCTGCCCCTGCCCCGTCTTGCCATGATTGTCGTCGATGAAGAGCATGACCCCTCTTTCAAACAGCAAAACGGCTGGCATTATTCGGCACGGGACCTCGCGATTCAACGCGCAAGCCTGGAAAACATTCCGATCGTCCTGGGCTCCGCCACACCTTCTCTGGAAAGCCTATGCAATGCACAAAAGGGGCGCTATCGACACCTGCAACTGCGGCAACGCGCCACTTCAGCCGATTTACCGGGGATGACTATCGTGCCACTGCGCCGCGAAAACCTGCAGGGTGGCATTTCCACCACCCTGTTGACGGCGTGTAAGGAAACCCTGGAAGCCGGCAATCAGGTATTGCTGTTCCTGAACCGTCGCGGCTACGCGCCGGCAGTGCTCTGCCACGATTGTGGCCATGTGGTCCAATGCCCCCGTTGCAGTGCGCCCATGACCTGGCACCGCCAGCAAGAACGTCTCCGCTGCCACCATTGCGGACACGAGTCGCGCTGGCCCCAAGCCTGCCCTGCATGCCACAGCGCGGCACTGATCACCGCCGGACAAGGCACTGAGCAGTTGGAGGAAGTGCTTCGCCAGCGATTCCCACAAACCCCCATCTGGCGCATCGACCGTGATGCGTTGCACGATCGCGATGCCCTCGCTACGGCGGTCGCCGACATCCGCCAGAATCGTGCTGCCATCCTCGTGGGCACCCAGATGCTGGCCAAGGGCCATCATTTCCCGGCGGTCACCCTAGTGGGCATTATCAATACGGACCAAGGCCTATTCAGTGCCGATTTTCGCGCACCGGAACGACTGCTACAGACCGTTGTGCAGGTCGCAGGCCGCGCCGGCCGTGAAGAGCGACCCGGACAGGTCCTATTGCAGACTCATCTGCCAGAACATCCTTTATTGCAGAGCCTCGCCCGGGGCGACTACCGCCCTCCCGCCGAGGCGCTCCTGAACGAACGACGGGCGGCAGGGTTGCCGCCCTTTGCCGCTCTCACCTTACTGCGTGCCGAGGCACACCAGAGATACCGCGTAGACGCGTTCCTGAGCGCCGCCTGCCAGTGTGTACCGCCCGCCCTGGTGGAAATCAGCGGTCCGCTACCGTCGCTCATGGAACGTCGTGCCGGTTTTGAACGCGCAGAACTGTGGATACAGGCACCAAACCGTACGCAAATGCAGAAAGCGCTTAATCTCTGGCTTCCACAACTCGCCGGACTCAGCTCCGCCAGACACGTCCGCTGGATGCTGGATGTGGACCCCTTGCTGATCACGTGAATGCCACCATCCGGTCCGGATATTTAAACTTGCGTCGTACTGTGTATATGTTATCCTTGGCGACGGCCAGTTGGGCCATCTTTGATTAATTTGGGGTGTAAAATGGCGGTTGGTACAGTGAAGTGGTTCAATGACAGCAAGGGGTTTGGGTTCATCACGCCGGAAGATGGCAAGGAAGATGTATTCGTGCATCATTCCGCTATTGAAGGTACGGGGTTCAAGACCCTGGCCGAAGGCGAGCGCGTCAATTTTGAAGTGACTCGTGGCCCGAAGGGTTTGCAGGCTGAGAAGGTCCGCCGGGCTTAATTAAGCCTAACGGGTGGCGCTGCGCCACCCGTCCCCCCTGCGGGGAAAAGTAGCTTTACCGGTTTGGCGCTCGCGATTCCGGTTTTCTTTCGTGTGTCTATCGCGCGGGTTTCTTCCGCTTCGCGGCACCAGCGCCATGCTCCTTGGTTTTATACTCGCCTTTTTCCGTCCTGGTGGAGAGTATCTTGCGCGGTACCCGCGCCCCTTCATGGATAACCGGGCGTGGCCGGGCTGACGACCGCCCTGCAGACGCACCGGCATCCGTCGGGGCGATCTGCAACGGCCGCCCGGCCACCCATACCTTTTGCAGATGCTGCAGCACTGACGGCTGTATATCCGCAGGAAGTTCGACCGTAGTGTGCTCCGCATTAATCTGTACCTTGCGAATATTGCGGCTGGGTATACCGGCCTCATTGGCGATCGCACCAACAATATTCTTGACCTGCGCGCCGTGGCTTTCGCCCACATCCAGCCGGAAACGACGCATGGGTACATCATCGCCCCCCCCCGATGCAGCAGCGCCCCGCGGTGGCCGTGCGCCCCGCTCGTCTTCAGCGCGGCGACGGGAGGAAGGCGGGCGGCCAGCGCCCGAACCGGCGGAGTCGCTACGCATCGGCCTGGACACTTCCGCTTCAACGGGAATCAGGGGCCGTTCCTTCTGCACCATGTATGCCAGCGCTGCAGCGATTTCTCCCAAACCCACGTCGCTTTCCCGCTGATAATCCGCGATAAGGGTTTCAAAGACTGCCAGATCCTGGCTATTCAGCACCTCCGTCAACTGATCCTTGAACTGGCTCATCCGCCGGTCGGCAACGTCTTCGATGCTGGGCAGATGCATCGCGGTGATCGTCTGCCCCGTCGCGCGCTCGATGGCGTGCAGCAGGTGACGTTCGCGTGGTGCGACAAAAAGAATCGCATCTCCGGTACGTCCGGCACGTCCCGTGCGCCCGATACGGTGGACATAGGCTTCCGTATCATTAGGAATATCATAGTTGATCACATGGGTGATCCGGTCGACATCCAAACCGCGGGCCGCCACATCGGTCGCAACGACAATATCCAGTGTCCCGGCTTTCAGTCGCTCAATAGTCTGCTCGCGCATGGCCTGACTGAGATCGCCATTCAGCGCGCCACAGGCATAGCCGCGCGCTTCCAGGCGCTCCGCCAGCTCCACTGTCGCCGTTTTGGTACGCACAAAAACCAGCCAGGCGTTACTCTCCTCTACTTCCAAAATACGGGTAAGGGCATCCAGCTTATGGGTGCCGCTGACCTGCCAGTAACGCTGACGAATGGCAGCCACCGTAGTCGTCGCCGATTTAATCCGGATTTCCACAGGATTGCGTAAATAGGTTTTGGCGATGCGGCGGATGGCGTCCGGCATGGTCGCGGAAAACAGCGCCACCTGTCGGCCTTCGGGCGTGTGTTTCAGGATATCCTCCACTGCGTCGATAAAGCCCATGCGCAGCATCTCGTCGGCTTCATCCAGCACCACGGCCTGCAAATGATCCAGACGCAAGGTTTTGCGGCGCAGATGATCCTGAATGCGTCCGGGCGTACCCACCACGACCTGCACACCCCGCTGCAACTGCTTGAGCTGCAAGGTCATGGCCTGCCCACCATAGATGGGCAGCACATGGAATCCGGGGAGGAACTTGGCATAACTTTGCATGGCCTCCGCTACCTGTATGGCGAGTTCACGAGTCGGCGCGAGTACCAGCAACTGCGGCGCGCGCAAGCCAAGGTCAACACGACTCAGCAACGGCAGCGCAAAGGCGGCAGTCTTGCCGGTGCCGGTCTGCGCCAGACCTATAACGTCCCGCCCCTCGAGCAGAGGCGGGATGCTCTGCGCCTGAATGGGGGATGGCTGTTCATAGCCGATCTCTGTAACTGCCTTTTGGATCGGTTCAGCGAGGGCAAAATCAATAAAGCGGAGATCGGTTTCTTGAGACATGCATACACCTGGACAACGAAGAGAATTCAGCGTCCAGACTATACGCTAATTATGGACAGCTTGCAGCGTTTTCTTGATACACACCGAAAGAGGCTTCAAAATCAGTCTGCGTCCAGCACCGCCTGCAGCTGCATCTGGATAGCCGCGTCGGCATCTGGCCCGATGGGGGTATGACCCGCCGTGTACGTGTCCGTAAAGGCGTAGGCGTAGCGGATATCCCGCAAGCCGAGGCTACCGAAGATGCGCATCTCCCAGGAGGCATCGTCGGCATGTGGTATCAGGCTCGGCCATTGCCACGCCGTCTCGCTCTCCAGTATCGGGCCAAAGAATATGGCCCCCGGCTTGTTACGCAGGCGCATGGCACAGCTCCCGGTCGTACGTCCGGACATGGGTAGAAAATCGATGGTGCGGGTCAGGCGCAGTTTGCTATCCAGCGGCACATCGACCGGCACCCCCAGCGCCTTACTTTCCGCTGGCTGGGCCACCAGCCTGCAGCCCGCCGTCTGCCACTGCGCTAGATCTTGCCCCCCGAAACGACTGGGCAAAAAAAGCACCCGCAAGGGGGCGATGGCACTCAGTCCGGCTTGCAGCTCCGGACGGAAGCGCGGGGCGTTGACGAGAATACCACCGGCATCCCTGTCGGCCACGAAATAGACGGCAGGGCTACCCTGCCCGCCCTCCACATGGTAAACGTCCCGGTCAAAAAAGCTGCAGAGCTTCTGCATCGTCCTTCTCCTGCTGCCCGGCTGAATGGATTTTACAAGTATACCCATAATCCGCTGCATAACCCATTCTGCGATGCGTTGCGGTGTGCGGGCTCTGTGGCATAATGTGCCCATGAATATCCTCCTGCTGGTCGCCGCACTCCTCATCATCCTCGCCGGCGCAGAGGCTTTTACGAACGCACTGGAGCACCTGGGTGACCGTCTGGGTATTTCCGAGGGCGTTACCGGTTCCATTTTCGCGGCGGTGGGCACGGCGCTTCCCGAGACCATGGTACCTGTCGTTGCGGTCTTTGCTGCGACCAGCGGGCAACCGGCGCACCTGGGAGAAGAAGTGGGTGTGGGCGCCATTCTGGGCGCCCCGATGATGCTGTCCACGCTGACGCTGTTCATGATGGCGCTGTTTGTATCGCCACAGCGCGGCTGGCGCGGAGCGTTAAATCCGGAACCTACCGGCCTGCGTCGCGATCTTGGCTGGTTTCTGATTGCCTTCGGCCTCTCGACCGTTGCCCTTTTCGTGCCTCACCACATTACTCTGGCGCGTATCGGCATCGGCCTGATGCTGGTTACATTGTATTTTCTGTATGTGATGGTGACCCTGCGTGCCTCGGCGGCGCTGGTCGCCGAGGGGCACGGCACCGAAGCAGGGCACGCCTTGTACTTGAGCAAGACCGGTCTGCCCACGAAGATGCAGGTCATTTTGATCCAGCTTGCCATAGGACTTGGCATGATCGTCTTTGGCGCCAGCCTCTTCGTCGACGGGATTGAAGGGCTTTCGCACTGGCTCGGCATTTCTGCGCTGATCCTGTCTTTACTGGTGGTGCCCATCGCGACGGAGTTGCCGGAGAAGATCAACAGCATCCTATGGGTTCGCCGCGGCAAGGATACGCTGGCGTTTGGCAACATCACCGGGGCGTTGGTCTTTCAAGGGAGTCTGCTGCCCGCTATTGGGGTGATGCTGACCCCATGGTCTCCCTCCCCTCCGGTTCTGCTGGGCGCGGGACTCACGCTGCTGGCCGGGGGATACACTTATCTTCTGGTGCGCCGCGGTGTTACCCTGCGGCCCTATCATTTTCTTTTCAATGGCCTGTGTTACGGGGCTTATTTCTTTGCCCTTACCTGACCGCCCCGAAAGGTACTCGCCGTACGGTATTGCCTTTTGCTAGAATGTGGGCCGCAGCCTCGGTAGCTCAGTGGATAGAGCAACCGCCTCCTAAGCGGTAGGTCGCAGGTTCGATTCCTGCTCGGGGCACCAATAAAATCAACACTTTACAAACTATTCACGGCAAATTTTTTTGGTAAATTGAATTTACGCTGCAAATATGCTGCACTGAGACTTCGGATTCATTGCAGCGAGAGTGCAGCATGGCAACCATAAATTCACGGGAAGACCAAGACGGCATCACGATTGGCTGGCAGGCCATCGTTCGAAAAAAAGGGTATCCCAGCCAGACAAAGACCTTCCGGGCGAAACGCGATGCCGAAGCCTGGGCGCGAACCATCGAATCGGAAATGGATAGGGGCGTCTGGCGGGATCGAAGCCGTGCAGAGGCCACGAGCGTCGCCGACCTGCTGGATCGCTATGCACGGGAGATACTGCCTGAAAAAAAGAGCAGACAGGGGCCAAGTTCCGTCATCCGTATCCTGACCGCATCCGAGATCGGTAAATTGTCGTTGGCGGCCTTGTCGCCGGAAAAACTGGCGCTGTATCGGGACAGACGGATCAAGTCCGTCAGCAAAAAAACGGGCCGCCCACTGACCAGTCAGACGGTACGACATGAAATTGCCCTCCTCTCCCGCGTCATTACTCATGCTATAAAAGAATGGGGAATCCCACTCGCACATGGAAATCCGTGCCTGCAAATCAAAATGCCGGCACAATCTGGTGCGCGGGATCGCCGTCTAGTGGATAACGAAGAGGAAAAGCTGTTGTCCGCATGCGGCGATGCCCGCAACCCGTGGCTACGCCCCGTAGTCGTCTTCGCCATCGAAACGGCCATGCGGGCGGGAGAAATTCTGGAAAGTTACGGTACGGCGGATACGGAAACAGGAATCCGTCCCCAAAAAACGCCGGGCCTGCAATGGTCAGACGTGGATCTGAAAAAGCGCACGGCGCACCTGCCCAAGACGAAGAATGGTGAGGCCCGCACGGTGCCCCTCTCCAGTCGCGCGGTGGCGACGCTGGAAGCCTTGCCGCGCAATCTGGACGGGCGTGTGTTCGGGGTTACTTACGAGGGGATACATCAATCCTATGTACGAGCCTGCCGCCGTGCCAGCATCACTGGGCTGACCTTCCACGACCTCCGTCACGAGGCCACCAGCCGCCTCTTTGAGAAGGGCCTGAACCCGATGCAAGTGGCGGCCATCACCGGGCACAAAACCTTGCAGATGCTGAAGCGTTATACTCATTTACGGGCTGAAGATTTGGCAAAGCTGCTGGGGTGATTGGCGGCTGCTCCAACACCCCTCCAACGACGAAGCTCATCGTGAGCATGTGGTAGGCGAGGAAGGCGAACTGGTATTTGCCGTGCGTATGGTTCGTCTCGAAAGCGTCCCATAGGAACTCGATGTATTCCTGCTCCTTCGGGGTCTTGAAGGAGAGCGGCAGGTAGTTGGCGAGTTCGGCAGCTTCTTTCCATGGCTCAGATTCCCGCACCCTTCTTGCGACGATTGCGGATCGCCGTGACCCAGTTGTCTAACGCGTCGATGTCGTCCTTGAGTTCCGCCGGGCCGGGAACCGGCGCACGGGCTGCAGCGGCTTGGTCATGGCCGGGCAGCCACTTCGAGCATTTTGACATCGCCGTCTCAACCGTCTTGCAGTCCTCGGGGGTGATATCTGCAATCTGGGCAACCTGTTGCGTCTGGATGCTCGGCCTGTAGCGTTCGACCACACCACCAAGAAGCACTTCCTCAAGAGCGCGCTCCCAGGCTTCACGCAGCAAGCCGTAGAGATACTTGGCCTCCTTCTCGTAGGCGTCCTGATGACCATCACGAGAGAGCTTGTCGGCGGCCTGCCAGACGTTCTTCAAATAGCCGATTTTCTTCTTGATCGGCAGCGCGACCCAGGGCAATTCCTCCGAGCACACCCCTGCACTCTTAGAAAGAAACCGGACATGCTGGTCAAGCTGTTCGACCGCTAGCTCTTTCGCGAATTGCTTCAGGAGTAGCAGGAAGACGACATCATGCGTGAAGACGATGACTTGTCGCGTCTTGGCTTCTTGAACCAAACGCCGCGCCACACCCTGACGCCATTGGTAATCGAGTGAGGACACGGGATCGTCGAACACGATGCCGGACAGCTCGTCGGCTGTGCTGAGTTCTGCAAAGAATGCCGCGATGGAGAGGCAGCGCTGCTCGCCCTCGCTGACGACTTTAGGCAGGTCAACGCCGGGCGCTCGTGTAAAAACGAGCTTGTGGTAGAACACACCGTCCGCGCCACCGAGTTCCTTCAACTCGACCTCAATGTGGCTAAAGGCCAGATTGACCAGCTCATCGCTGAAACTCTGCTTCAGCCGTTGCGACACAACCGTTTTCGTGACGGCAGAGCTTTTCTGCGTAATCGCCTGGGTCTTGGTTTCCTCGATGCACAGCCCGTAAGCGGCGTACTTCTTCCGGCGCTCAATATCATCAAGAACGGCGCGCTGATGCGTTGCCAACATCTTGCGGGCGCGCAGTTCTTGGGCCTCCGCATTCATGCGCTTGCGTGTTTCGTCGGTGGTGCTGGTGCGCAGCGTCTTGATTCTGGCCTCCACCTCCCCGGCAAGCGCCTCAGTTTCACGGACTATAGAAACGAGGTCGGGGCAATCGGCGGCAAGGTCTTTATCATCGGTGAGCGCTACGACGACGGCCGTGCGACGGATTTCGTTGGCAGCCAGAGCTACGGCAATAGCGTCCGCAACGGCCTCACGGTCGATGCGAATTTCCTTGAGTGTTTCTTCAACGGTTTCGGTCGTTGTCTTGAGTTCAATGAACGCCTTCCGCAGACGAGCAAAGTCCTCTCTGATCCGCCGGAGTTCGCGCTCCGTGGTCGAAGCGACGAACGCCTCAAACTGTTTGAGCCGCTGAACCGCTGCGTGTTCGAGATCCTGCTGGCACAGTACGCAATGGGCACCGTCTTCCACGACAGGAAAAGCCTTTCCGGGGTATGCCAATTCCTGCGAGAACAGGCGGGCGGATTCCCACAGAGTCTTCCACGATTCCGAACCCGTACCGGCCAGCATGCCTTCAGGAAACGTCGCCTCACGCAATCGCTTAGCTTCTTCGCTTTTTCGACGGCCTTCGATTCGCGCATTGAACACGGCGGCGACGGCTTCGGCGGAAACCGCCGCTTCCACGTCCTTGAGATGCCGGATCAGCGTTTGCAATCGTCCCAAGCGCAGGGTAAGTTGTTTGACCAGCTTGTCGGGATCATTGGCCTGTAAGTCGAGAAGTGATTTTTCCAGGAGCGCAAGCCGCGCTTCGTCGTCTGCCGATAGGCAAGCGAGCGTCTGGACAGCCTCGGGTTTGGTGAGTGAACTGATGTTCACCAGAAACTTCGCAACAGCCGTGCCCTCCGGGATTTGCGTCTGGATAACGGTGAGCGCGCTCGACGCCAGCGCGCGCTGCTCGCCTTCTAGTTTTACGCGTACGGCCTTGCAGGCTTTGACCAGTTTGTCGAACAGGTCCAGCCCGAAGGGCCTGAAGGCAACATCCGTTTTCTCGGTGAGATAGATAGCTGCGCACTGTGTATCGAACACACTCACGCGCGAAACGAATTCATCTTCGCCATTTCCAGCCCACTCACGTGGCTCTGGTTCTGTTCCGACTTTGTATTTGATCGCTACAACCGGGGCAAGTGGCGCTGTGCCGGAGACAACATTTCCCAGAATGTGCTCCTGCCCACGCGCCCTGCACGCACTCTTGAGGATGCGGATATATCCGGTCTTGCCTGCGCCGTTGTCGCCGTAGACCACGGTTAAACCGGGAGCAAAGTTGAGGGTCTGATCTTCGGCGAGCGCATTCACGCCACGGTGATGAAAAATCGAGACAAGCGATACCGGGTCGGCTCCTGCCGCCCTGTCCGGCATGTGCTCCTTGGCGAGCGGATCGGTTTCCTGCTGTTCCGCCAGGCCGTGCGCGCTCTTACAGATTTCCGTCAGTGAGCTGATGTCCTCATCCGAGAGTTCACCATTCAGTACAAGACGGCGCAAAGCATCGCGCTGCCACATCGGGCGGCCCTGTGACCATTCAAGAATCTCCTGAAGGACGTTCATTGCGATATCACCGGCTCTGCTGTTTCCTCGGCTTCACCCCAGATGCGGGCGAGGGTGGCCTGGATCTTTTGCTCGAAGCGGGTTATCAATTCGCGGTTGGCGGCCACCAGCGCCTGCTCGGCTTCGATCTCGGCGACGATGGCTTTCTGGGTGGCGAGGGGTGGGACAGGGATTTCGTGAGCTTCGACCGTTGTCTTCCGCATGGATGGAGGCTGCGATTCGCTAGCCCAGCAAGACAGGTCAAATGCAAGCAGGTAAGTGTGGAGGAAGTCGGGAAGGAGATGCTTAGTATCCGGAATGATGCCCATCACGTTGTTGTCATAGGTCGAATCGCGCGTAAGGATTCGCTTCTTGTTGGTTCCAATCGCGGCACCAATCTTTGGGAATATGACCGTGCCTTTGGGATAGGCTTCGCCCTTCAGTTCGCGCAACACCACGCGCGAAACGCTGTGATTCCAAGAGACAATCTCCTTCTCGTTTCCGGGAAGGTTCATGTCACTCACTTTTAGGAACGGAATCTCCTCATCTGTCTTGCCTTGGTAATTCAATGGGAACCCGTAGCCGCTCTCAACTGCGGCCACGTCTTTGATGGGCACCATCGGCCAGTCGGGGTGGATGGGGATGTGGGGGCGGTAGTGGTCGAGGACGGCGCGGGCGCCGTCGATGACTTTCTGGTAGCCCTCGATCTCCGTCACGATCTCCTTCTGCACCTCCAGCGGCGGCAGGGGGATTAGGAAGTTCTCCACATAATCGCGAGGCACGCGCTGTAAGCCTCCTGTGCCGGTCATCTGTGCGACGGCGGCATCTCGAAAGAGAGGGTGCATGACGCAGAAGTAGACCCACTCGGGCAGGACTTGGCCGTTGCTCCGCAGCACGTAGAACTCGCTGGAGCCAAAACCGATTCCGTTGAGCAGGCCACGAGCGATGCCCGCTTTGCCGTTTTCAAAACAAGGTGTGACCTTGGCGAGAAGGACATCGCTGTCCTCGAAGTAGGTGTAGCTTGCCGAGACTTCGGACAATTGCTTCTCGTCGCTTGGCTGAAACGAAATGCGATGCTCGTTAAGGTCAGCCATTGGAACGAACGAGACGCGCGTTTCGGGCTTCTCGGCCAGTTGGCTTTTCCGCGGATTCACGGTGCAAACGTCACTGAGTTTCACCAACGGAAAGATATTCGTCTTGGCTCCGCTTTCCCGATACCGCTCACCACTGAGGTTGTAGTCGCCATTCGCGGCGATCTTTTTTTTCGGCACGATTTGGGCGGTGGAAGCAAGGGACAGGATGGTCTCGGTGGACGCATTGGCCCGCAGGGCCTGGAGGTAGGCTGCGAGCTCGGCCTGTACTTGCGGGAGGTCGTTTTTCTCGATAGCGCGGCGCTGGGCGCCGAGGCCGAAGCCGTCATTCTCCACTTTGAAAAAGGCGATGGTGTCGCTCTGACGGGTGAGAGATTTGTCGAGGATGAGGATGCTGGTCTTCACCCCAGAGTAGGGATTGAAACAGCCCGCTGGAAGGGACACGACGGCGACGAGGGAATTTTCGACAAGCATCTTCCGCAGCTCTTTGTAGGCAGTCTGACTTTGGAAGATGATGCCTTCGGGGACGATGATGGCGGCGCGGCCGGTGGGTGTGAGGTGCTCGGCCATGTAATCCACAAAGAGGACTTCGCTGCGCTTGGCCTGGATGGAAAAGCGCTTGTGCGGCTTGATGCCGCCTTTCGGGGACATGAAGGGCGGATTGGCGAGGATAACGTCGGCGAATTCGTTCCAGCGCTCTTCGGAGGTGAGGGTGTCGTACTCAAAAATATGCGGATCGGTAAAGCCGTGCAGGTAGAGGTTCACCAGCGAGAGACGAACCATGTCGGGCGAGATGTCGTAGCCCTTGAAGTTTTTGGCGAGGCGGCCTTTGTCGTCGGGCGTGAGCGTGCTGTGACCCTTGGCGTCGGTGTTGGCGCGCAGGATGTGCTTGTAGGCGGAGATGAGAAAGCCAGCGGTACCGCAGGCGGGGTCGAGAATGGTCTCGTTTTTCTGCGGGGCGAGGACCTCGACCATGAAATCAATGATGTGGCGCGGCGTACGGAACTGCCCGGCATCGCCCTGACTGCCCAGCACGCTGAGCAGATACTCGAAGGCGTCGCCGAGGCGTTCGCTGTGGTCGTAGCTGAACTCGTCGATGATCTTGAGAAAGGCCTTGAGCGTTTCGGGGTCGCGGTATGGCAGGTAAGCGTTCTTGAAGATGTCGCGAAAGAGCGGCGGGATGCCGGGGTTTTCGGGCATCTTGGCAATGCCTTCGCCGTAGAGGCCGAGCATTTCGTGGCCGCCGAGCGAGGGCGCCATGAGCTTGGCCCAGCCGTAGCGGGCGTAGTCGCCCGTAAAAAACTTGCGCTTGCCGCCGAGCTCTTCGGCCTCGGCGTCCATGTCGTCCATGAACTTGTAGATGAGGGCGATGGTGATCTGCTCGACCTGGGATTTGGGGTCGGGGACTTTGCCGACGAGGATGTCGCGGGCGGTGTCGATGCGGCGTTTGGTGGTGGTGTCGAGCACGGCTTAACCTTTGAGTTGCTTGATCGCCATGGCTCCGGTGAGCACCTGCATCTGGCGGATGGCGATTTCGTTGAGGCGTTTGAGACGCTCGCCTTGCGGCAGCGCCATATGGATCAGTTCGGCGTTCATCCCCTCGATGTTGGCCAGAACCAGCAGTTGCTCGACACTGGCGTATTCGCGCATATTGCCGTCCAGCTTGGGGTTGGCGTCGCGCCATTGTTTGGCGGTCTGGCCAAAGAGGGCGACATTGAGCAGGTCGGCTTCGCTGGCATAGGTGATGGCGGCTTGTGCCGGCGTGACCGCGGCGGGGATCAGGTGCGCGGCAATGGCGTCGGTGTGGATGCGGTAATTGAGCTTGGACAGGGTGCGGTTCAGGTTCCAGGCCAGCGACAGACGGCGACTTTCGTCATCCTTCAGTCGCTGGAATTCCTTGATGAGGTAGAGCTTGAACTCTACCGATATCCAGGAGGCGAATTCAAAGGCAATGTCTCTGTGTGCGTAGGTGCCGCCGTAACGGCCTGACTTGGAGACCAGTCCGCTGGCATGGGTTGTGTCTATCCATTGACGTGGCGTCAAAACGAAACTATTGAGGCCAGCCTTGTTTTTAAACCCCTCGAATTCGAGGGGTTTAAAATCGGCGTTATTCAACCGCTCCCATACGCCCAAAAACTCGATGGTATTGCGGTTTCTCATCCAGTTCTGGATGACATGGTCCGATCGATCCGGTTCTTTGTGCTTGGCAATGTCCGTCAGGGAAATATAGTCATCGCTCGCCTGGCTGAGAACTGTGACGGCAGTACCTTTGACTTCGATAGTGCTTTTCTTGGTTTTACTCATGGCGGTTCCTATGGCGCGAACTGGTTCAAGGAGACGTAGTCTTTGATGTATTCGGGAACGAGCGTGCGGTACTGCTGGGGCACGTCTCTGAAATCACGGGTGGTGAAGAACGGGTTGGTGGCCAAATCGGTGAAGTGTTTGCTGTCGATGATGTCGCGCACCCGGTTGCTGGTGACGTAGGCCTTGAAGTAGGTCTTGATGGCCGGGATGGCCGAGGGTGGCTCGGGCACGCGGTCGGCAACGAACTTGGAGAACTCTTCCTCCAGCAACTCATCCTTGGACTTGAAGCGCGGGATGAGGCCGAAGACCTTTTCCAGGATTTCGCGCAGGGTCAGGCGGCGGTCCACGGCGGCGGCCTTGCGCAGTTTGTCGAGGGTGTAGTACTCCTCGGGCTTGTCGAAGACCTCGCGGTTGACGTAGTCGATGACGCGGTCCCATTGCCCCGCTTCAACGGCGGCGGCGACGGTGTCATTGGCGCGGACCACGTCTTCAAACTTCTCGAAGAACATGCGGTCGATCTTCATGCCCTCGGCCGTGATCTCCTCGACACGCATCGAAGCCAGGATGTCGGCACCGAGGTGCTCGTAGGTTCCGCCCACGACCACCGGGCCTTGGCCACCCCCGTCGTCGCTGCCCTTGCCCTTGGACGGCGGCAGCTTCAGCACTTCGTCGTAGTTGAAATCTTCCTCAAAGTATTCGCAGTTGGCGAAGAAATCGAAGAGTTTGAACGCGGTCTTTATGGGCTGTTGCACGCCTTCCTTGATGGTGTCGTCGAAAAGCGCCGCGCGGAAGTCGTGCTTGCGGGTGCCGCGTCCCTTGATCTGGATGAAGTCGGTGGGTGAGAAGATCGGGCGGAACAGACCGATGTTGAGGATGTCGGTGCAGTCGTAGCCGGTGGTCATCATGCCAACGGTGACGCAGATGCGCGCCTTGCTGGTCTTGTAGGTGGGGATAAAGTTGCCGGAGCCGAGCAAGTTGTTGTTGGCGAAGTTGATGGTGAACTGCTGGGCGTCGGGTATCTGGGAGGTGACCTGCACGGCAAAGTCGGACTGGTACTTGGCCGGAAACAGGCGGTCGGCCATCTGATTGAGTATCTGCGCCAGCTTGGCGGCGTGGTTCTGGCTGACGGCAAAGATGATCGACTTGCCGATTTCACCGCTGACCGGGTCGCGCAGCGCGTTTTCCAGAAACGTCTTGCACAGGAGCTGGTTGGTGGTGTCGGCGAAAAAACGTTTCTCGAACTCGCGCTGCTTGAAGGCCTGCTGTTGATCCTCACCGGCGTCATCGGTGAATGAGACGACGAAGCCCTCTTCGGAAAGCAGCGTGGTGGTGACCTCGGTGCGGGCATCCACCACGGTCGGGTTGATCAAGAAGCCTTCCTTCACGCCATCGAGCAGGGAGTAGCGAAAGGTCGGCTGACTGTTCTCGCAGCCGAAGGTGCGGTAGGTGTCGAGCAGCAGGCGTCGTTCGGCCTCGCGCGGGTCGCGGGTGCCGGCGTTTGCACAATCAAATCGGCGCAGGTAGTCGCGCGGTGTGGCGGTGAGGCCTAGCTTGTAGCCGATGAAGTAGTCGAACACGGCACGGGCATTGCCACCGATCGAGCGGTGCGCTTCGTCGGAGATGACGAGATCGAAGTCGGTCGGCGAGAACATCTTCTGGTACTTGTTATTGAAGAGCAGGGATTGCACGGTGGTGACGACCACCTCGGCGCGTCTCCAGTCGTCCCGGTTCTCTTTGTAGATCACAGTCTGATAGTCGGTCGACAGCACGTCATTGAAGGACTTCTTGGCCTGGTCCTCCAGCTCAAGACGATCAACCAGAAACAGCACGCGCCGCACGTTGCCCGAACGCAAAAACAGCTTGATGACGGCGGCGGCGGTGAGGGTCTTGCCGGTGCCTGTGGCCATCTCGAACAAGAAGCGGTCTTTGCCGTCGCCGACTGCGGTCTGAAGGCTGTGGATGGCCTTTAGCTGATACGGCCGGAGAAAGCGCAGCTTGTTGACCTGAATGTAGCCGGGGCGCTCCGCTTCGTTTTGCCAGGCGGCTTCGGCTGCGTAGTTCGGGCGCTGGGTGCGAACGATGTAGTCCTCGCCGACCTGCTCTTCGATCAGTCGCTGCGGATTGGGCGTGACCTTCTGGTAGCCAGTAACCGAGTCCGGTGTCGGAAACGAGGTGATGACGTACGGGCTGCCGCGTTCGAGGTCCCAGAAGTAGTGCAGGTTGCCGTTGGAAAGCATGACGAAGCGGCAGTTCTGGGACTTGGCGTATTTGCGCGCCTGCTCTTTACCGACAAGCGGATTTTTGCCTTCGGCTTTGGCTTCGAGGACAAGCAGCGGAAAGCCTTTGGCATCGAGCAAGAGAAAGTCGACGAAGCCTTTTGTGCTCTTCTCGAAGTTGGCGCCGAGCGCGTCCAGGTCGGTCGACTTGATCGTGACGCTGGGTTCGAGGCGAATGTTCGCGGGCGCGCTGCCATCCGCGAAGAAACGCCAGCCAGCCGCTTCAAGCAGCTTGTTGATCTTGATGCGGGCTGTGGCTTCCTTATCGGGCATTCAAGGTCCTATTCCAGCGATGGTGGTCAAGCGGCATAAGGTAAATTCGATTACACTAACGGTACAACGTAACATTTCAAACTGCGGTATAACATTCCCATGCAACCCTTGGTCGCGAAAGACTGTTATTGGCCGATACTACATCGTTCCCGTTCCCAGAGGGGAATGTCTGTTTCCACTGCCGACACCCATGCAGTTATTTCTGGCTGGTGTAGCCAGACTTTGTATCGGTGAGACAATTGGGAAAAGTTCTATAGGCATCGGGAAGTGGCCGGTTACTGAGCTTCCACCACCACCGCCGTCCCATAAGCCGTAACCTCATTCATGGCTTGTCCCTGCCCGGCATCAAACTCACCGGAATCAAAGCGCATCCCCAATACGGCATTGGCGCCGAGGGACCAGGCATGCTCGGCCAGTTGTTCCAGGGCATCATCGCGGGTCTGGGCAATCATTTTGAGATACCCAGCCTGCTTCCCACCAAAGATGGCGCGGACACCGCCAAGGAAATTGCCAACGATATTTCGGGATCGGACACCCGTGCCATAGACCGGCCCGATGACGCGGACCACACGCATGCCGGGGCAGTCGTTGATGGTGAGGATGAGGACAGGACTTTGTTCTGCGGCCATGCGGTTTCCCTTTCTGCGGAATGCTGCAATCCATGTACCGATCACAGTGTATTCTTATGGGGTCAGTATGCTGGACAGGCGGTCAGTCAGCAACTTGCCGCACAACCAGTTCGGCAACTTCTAACCTGGGACTGGTCATTGCCTTGCTCAGACGAATACTCCCCTTACCCGACGACGCTATCCAACAGGCCGTCACGTCAGTCTCGACAAGCCTTGCGGCTTTTTGCACACTGGGAACATACCCTACAGCCGCAAAAGAGCCACTAATGGCCTATTATAGAAAACGCCGCAGATACCGGGGATCCAGCGGGAGCCCTCTGCTGAACATCGCCACCATGACGGACCCCGCGTGGATCGGCTCGGCCATCCTCGCGGGCATCATCCTGTTTTCATCCTGGCTGATCCTACCCGCCGTTTTTCAAATTAACCCCATCCTGAAGATACTGACGCCACTTTTTGAGATGATCGGCAGCATCCTGGCGCTGATTTTCGGATTCATGGCGTTCATGCTGTTTCTGGCCCGCGATACAGTGCCGGTGACGCCATCCACAACGTACAAGCCCGCATATCAACCACCAAAGCCCTCTCAAAAACTCCAGAATGACAATCCATCACCGTACGCCAACCCTGATCATGAGCAGCCCATCGGATGGTCCTTGTCACTACTCAGAGACCTCGAATGGAAACGGTTTGAAGACCTTTGCAATGAATATCACCGTGAATGCGGTCTGCGAAGCACCACCACAGGGCTCGGTGCCGATGGCGGTGTGGATATTCGTTTGTTCCATCGGGAAACCGGC
>NZ_JABBDR010000172.1 GCF_018854495.1 Acidithiobacillus ferruginosus | reverse complement strand
GAGGATCGTAGTCATGGATGCGCCCGCCATTCCAAGGTTTCCAGCCAGTCGGCGAAGGGACGGTAGAGGGCTGCGGCGTATTCTGCGAAGCCGCGTCGTTGCGGCCCGGTTCGGGCGCTGCTGAGGGCGGCGAAGTCGGGATAATCGCGGAACAGGCTGAGATCTTTTTGGACTTCGCCAGTCAGGCGGTCATGGCCGTCGTAAATGGGTGCCGGGTTTTTGCCCTGCAGACTGACGAGGGCGGTTTTGAGGGTGACCGGCAGGGGCTGGCAGAGACCTTCCTGCCAGAGTTCCAGCAGATCGTCCAGTGCGGCAATGGCGCCCGGTGGCAGTGGCGCGGCGCGGACAAGCACATCCCGGCCCACAATGACGCCATCGCAGCGCAGGCCGATGGCGTTGGCGAGCAACTGCTGGAGCCAGAGGGCTGCGAGTTTGTCCCCTTCGGGTTTTTTGCTCTCTTTATTCAGTAGGCGACTGGCGCGGAGCTGGACGAAGGCGAGGTCTCCTGCATGGTTTTGGTACAAGGCGGGCAACCAGTCCTCCAGCAATATCCGGCCGTGGGCACGGTGAACGACCCGTCGTTGCGGCGCCGCGGTCCATTCCGTGCCGATCTCCTGCCAGACGGTAAGGACGGGAGTGACGTCGTCGAGCAGTGTGGTCGCGGTTCTCGTCGCCATGCCCGCGAGGGGATAGCGACCGCTGCGCTGTTGTGCCCGCACCCTTTCGGCAACTCGGTCGGAGCCGTTTTTTTCCGCGGCGCGGAGCAGGTCTTCGAGCAGGTGATAGGTCTCGAGACCGTCCAGCGTGAAGGGTTCGTCGTCCTCCTCGGCCGGATCTTCTTCGTTGAAGTTCGTGCGCAGGCGTTGCCGGTAAAAGGCACGAGCGGGCAGGCGAAAAAATTCCAGCAGCTCGCGGATGCCGCGGGGGGTGACCTCGGCAGGGTCGGGTAGCGCGGTGTTTTCCGGGGCGCTGTGCGGAGAGGGATACCACTCGCGGGCCCAGGTGCGCAGGCCGGGTTTGCCGGACAGATATTCGGGGCTAAAGGGTTGTAGGGGATGTTCGAAAGTGCGCTTTTCCAGGGACAGCGGCCAGCCGTCGCGAATGGCATCCCGTAACTGCGCCACCAGTAGGGAGGGCGCCCGTTCATGGTTATTGCGCTGATCCCGTCCCGCCCAACTGATGTAGAGCTCCTGACGGGCGGCCAGGAGGGCCTCCAGCATCAGATAGCGGTCGTCATCGCGGCGGGAGCGGTCGCCGGGGCGGGCCATGCCGGGCAGCGCCATGAGGTCGAAGTCCGGACGGGGGCTGCGCCGCGGGTAATCGCCCTCGTTCATACCGAGCAGGCAGACCAGCGGGTAGGGCACCGCGCGCATGGGCAGGAGGGTGCAGAAGGTGACACCGCCACCAAGAAAGCTGCGCCCCAGATCCGGCGCATCCAGCATCTCCAGCCAGGCGCCGCGAAATACCGCGAGGGGGAGTGCTTCGTTAAAATCTGCCGCGTCGCAATCCGCTTGCCATTGGCGCAGGGCCTCTTCCAGATTTTGCAGGAGGGCTTCGTCGCCGTCATCGCTGGCGCTGAAAAAGTCCGTGAGCAGGTTGCGGGCCGCTTCACCCCAGTGCCCCGGCACCAGGGATTCCACCAGAACGTGCTGCCAGTGCTCCAGCTTCTCCAGCAATTGACCGAGGGGGCCGAGGAGCGCGGCGTCCAGACCACCCACCTCGCCGTAGGCCTCGATCCCGGCGAAATGGCTGTCGTCGCCGTTGGCATAGCCGAGGCAGAGGCGTTGCAGGGCAAAGTCGCCGCTGTTCTGGGGACCGCAATGGGGCATGCCCAGCGCGGTCCGGTGCTCTGCCGAGAGCCCCCAGCGCCAGCCGGCCCCGGCCAGCCAGTGCTGCACGATGGGCAGGTCCTCCAGTTCCAGACCAAAGCGCCGGCGCAGGGCGGGGCAGTTGAGGAGATCGCGGATTTCGCTCTGTCGGCAGCGCTGCTCGGGCAGCCGCAGCAGCCAGTCCAGGGCCAGGAGCAGGGGCTGTTCGTCGCGGGCCTGCAGATCGACGATGTGGTAGGGAATGTAACGCCTGTCCTCCCGGTCATACTGATCGAAGGTAGCGCGGATGAGGGGCGCAAAGCCGCCGATCTCCGGGACCATGACAATCACGTCGCGGGGTTGCAGCTTGCCGGTGGCAAAGCGGTCCAGCAGTTGATCGTGGAGAATCTGCACCTCGCGCAGGGCGCTGTGGGCGATGTGAAAGACCACGGAGTGATCGTTGTCGTCCAGCGCTGTGCAGGTTTCCGGCCTGATGCCTTCCAGATCACGGATTTGCACCTGCAACTGGCGCAGGAGGGTGCTGCCCTGATCTTCGCTGAAGAGGTCGATGCGCGGAATGTCCATCTGCTGCTGCAATGCCGCCGTTTCATCGAACTGGTCCAGCAGATTGAGAAAATCCCGGCCCTGACGTCCCCAGGCCGCGAGCAGGGGGTTGCCGAACTGATGCAGGTCCTCTGTTGCGGTGGCGGAGAGATCGTGGCCGTTGCGCGGGGGCTGGCGGCGGCGTTCGTGCTTGAGTAATTCGCGTCCCGAGACGATGTCGGCCCAGTGGTAGCGGCAGGGGTTGGGCACCGCCAGGATCACCTGCATCTGCTGGCCCAGCGCGGCCAGCGCGGTCAGACTTTGTTCCGGCAGGGTGGCTGCTCCGAAGATAACGACACGGCGGGGCAAGGGCGTTACGGGGGGGTGCCCGGCATTCAGGGCGGCGAGAAATTGCTCATGCACCTGCGCCCGGCCCAGAGCCTGGTCCTGCCTGCGGCTGTGCAGGTCCTGCCGTAACGCCTGCCAGAGCCGGGGTTGCCAGCGCTGCTCGGCGGGCAG
>NZ_JABBDR010000171.1 GCF_018854495.1 Acidithiobacillus ferruginosus | reverse complement strand
CCCCGGCTGTGCTGCTGTGTGCAGATTACTCCGTCCTCGCCGCCAACCAGGCTTATCGGCGGGTCTTCGGCGACGGCAAGCCCCTGCAGGGGCGGCGCTGCTACGAAATCATGGAGGATGCAGGTTACGCCTGTCGTCAGGGAGGCAATCACTGTCCCCTCGACGCCTGCCAAAGCTCCGGTACCGGCCAGCATGTGGTGCATAGCAATAGCTCCGGAAACGCGCAGATCGATCTCTACCCTATCCGTAATGATAGTGCCAAAGTGGTCTATTTTCTTGAACTGCTGACCCTGGTGCCGCAATCGACGGTGCTGCCTGCCCCCGCCATGGTCGGCAACTCCCCCGCCTGGCGGGACGTGGCCAGGCTTATCCGCCGGGCGGCGCCCAGTGATGCCGCCGTATTATTGCTCGGCGAGTCCGGTACGGGTAAGGAACTGGCCGCTGCGGCCGTACATCAGGCCAGTCACTGTCGGAACGGGCCTTTCGTAGCGGTGGATTGTTCCGGCTTGTCCGAAACCCTCTTTGAGAGCGAGCTCTTCGGTCATGAAAAAGGGGCATTCACGGGCGCGCATTCGCGCAAAACCGGTCTGGTGGAGGCGGCCGATGGGGGCACCCTTTTTCTCGACGAAGTCGGTGATATTCCGCTCAGCCTACAGGTGAAACTCCTGCGCCTGCTGGAAACGGGGCATTTCCGGCGGGTAGGGGGCGTGGAGCCGATCCGTTCGCAGTTCCGCCTGGTCTCGGCTACTCATCGCCCGCTTGAAAAAATGGTCGCGGAGGAGCGCTTCCGGCAGGATCTGTATTACCGTCTGAATACATTTCCTATCATGCTGCCCGCGCTGCGTGAGCGCCTGGAGGATGTGCCCTTGCTGGCGGAAGTCATCCTGCAGCGGCTGCCGGTGGCCAGGGGGCTGCACCTTCACGCCGATACGCTGGAACGGCTGCGCCGTTATAACTACCCCGGCAACATTCGTGAACTGCGCAACATTCTCGAGCGTGCGGCGCTGCTGGCCGACGATGTCTGGATTCTTCCGGAACATCTGCCTGCAAACCTTCAGCATCTGCCTGTGCAGGAGTCCGGCTCGGCTCCGTCTTTGACGGGCCGGCAGCCTTCCATACCCGGCGTTGGCGAAATCATTCCATTGGCGGATCTAGAAGAACAATACCTGCGCTGGGCGCGGGGAAATTATGGTGGCGATCGCCGCAGCCTGGCGCAGCGCCTGGGGGTAAGCGAGCGAACCTTGTACCGCAAGCTGGACGCACTGAGGAGTAATACCGAGCATGCCATTGAGTCCTGACGTCTGGCCGGAGGGTCTGCTGACTCGCCCCGGTTGCCAAGCGGGAGCGCCTTGCATTGTGCTCCTGCACGGTCTTGGTGCCTCCATGGAAGACCTCGCCGGGGTGGCGGATATGGTGGACCCGGAGTGTCGGTTCCGCTGGCTGTTTCCCAATGCGCCGGTGCGTCCGGTGCATGTCAACGGGGGCCAGCCGATGCGGGCCTGGTATGACGTTTATGGTTTCGGCGGCCAGTCTGCCGAAGATGCCGAGGGATTGCAGGACATGGCGGCGCGGCTCGGCGCACTGCTGGATCACGAGGCCGGCGGCGGATCATCCGTCATTCTGGGTGGATTCTCCCAGGGGGGCGCCATGTCGCTCTACACCGCGCTACATGCAGGCTATGCGGCC
>NZ_JABBDR010000170.1 GCF_018854495.1 Acidithiobacillus ferruginosus | reverse complement strand
ACCCCTCTCCCAACAGCCGTCCCGGCAGCCAGGCCACCAGCGCAAAGGCGACACCATACCATGGGTTCAGCGTGAACAGTGCGGAGGCGATTCCGGCAATCACCAGCACCTCGAGACTCTCCTTGCGCCCCGCCTGCAAAGTAACCAGCGCCACCAGAGCGACACAGTTGAGCAGCAACGGCACGGCAAGAAAGGGAATCAGGCCCGACGCGCTGAACAGTACAGCAATACTGACACCAGCTTGCCAGCGTCCGCTAAGAAACCAGCGGAGGACTCCGCCTTCTGGCTGCACCGCCACCGGAGCGCCGGCGCCTTAACGCACGACGTAGGGCAGTAACGCCAGAAAACGGGCGCGTTTGATCGCAGTGGTCAACTGCCGCTGATAGAGGTTGCTGGTTCCGGTAATCCGGCTGGGGACGATCTTACCCGTCTCGCCCACATAGGCCTGCAAGGTCTTCAGATCCTTGTAGTCGATCTCTTTGACACCTTCCGCCCTGAACCGGCAGAACTTGCGACGGCGGGTAAAGTTGCTGCCGCCGCCACGCTTGTCGCCATCACCACTATCCCGATCTCTGTCCCGATTAAATGCCATCTGAAATCTCCTTGATTAAGCCGTCACTACGGCTTCGTTAGCGCTGTGATCCGGTTCGCCTTCGCCTTCGGCGGTCTCTTCGCTGCGTTCCCGACGGTCAGTCTCATCGCGGGCCAGGAAGGAAGGGCTGGTGACGGCTTCATCGCGGGCCAGCATCAGATGGCGCAATACCGCGTCGTTGAAGCGGAAAGCGTCCTCCAGTTCCGCCAGCGCAACACTGCTGCACTCTATGTTCATCAGCACATAGTGCGCCTTGTGGGCCTTCTTGATGGGGTAGGCCAGTTGCCGGCGGCCCCAGTCCTCCAAGCGATGAAAATGCCCGCCGTCGCTCTCGATCATGCCGCGGTAGCGCTCGATCATCTGGGGGACCTGTTCACTCTGGTCAGGATGGACCAGAAACACAATTTCATAATGACGCAAAAGTTGCTCCTTGTGGTTCACTGCGGAGTCCGGACGCCCATCGCCCGAACAAGGAGTAAAAGGTGAGGGCGTATTCTAATACGCGACGCGGGAAAAACAAGGGGTTAACATTCTGGGCCGTGCATCAGTCCGTGCATCCGGGAGCGAGCGCCCGTAATTCTCCGATCTGCTGCACGCAGCGCACCCGGTCAGCCGCGGACAGGGCGGCCGTGGCGGCGCTACCGGCGAGACGCTCCAGGCGGTCACCCGTCGGGAGTGCATCCCTGGACTGTACATGCGCGATGGCCGTTTCCGCACCTTCCGGATCGTTACAGACCAGCAACAGGTCGGCGCCCGCCGTCAGTGCCGCATCCACCCGGGCAGCCATGTCGCCCGCACCATGGGCGCCCGCCATGCTGAGGTCGTCACTGACCACCACACCGGTGAAACCCATCTCTTTACGGAGAACGTCCTGCAACCAGCGCGGAGAGAAACCGGCAGGATGTTCACCATCCACCCTGGGATAAAGACAATGCGCGGGCATGATCGCCGGAATTCCTGCGGCGATCAGGGCCGCAAAGGGCTGGAGGTCTTCCTGAATGGCGCTGAACGGGCGATCATCCAGCGGCAAATCGAGATGAGAGTCCGCGGCTACCGCCCCGTGACCGGGGAAATGCTTGGCGACCCCCTGCAGGCCGGTCCGGGCCATACCCTTCCAGAGTGCTGCCGCAATAGCGCCCACCCATACGGGATCGCGGTGGATGGCGCGATCGCCGATCACCGCAGAGATACCGCGATCCAGATCCACGCAGGGGGTAAAATCCAGATCAACGCCGAGATCCCGAAGTTCCGTACCAAGCAGAAGGCCCCAGTCTTCGGCCGCCACCCGCGCACTTTCCAGCCCGTCACGATCCGCCAGACGCCCCAGGGTCGCCATGGGCGGGAAACGCGTCACCCCCGCACGCAGACGCTGTACCCGTCCGCCTTCCTGATCTATGCCGACAAGAAGGGGAGTGGTGCGCAAGGCATGCAGCTCCGCGCACAGGGCCCGCACCTGTCCGGCGTCGGCACAGTTGCGGGCAAAAAGGATGACACCGCCGACGGCAGGCTGGCGCAGCATGGCACATTCGGCGGCCGTGGGCCGCAGGCCGGCGATATCGACCATCAGCGGGCCCCGCGCAAGGGGCCGCCGTTCATTCCGAACCAGCATGGGGGACAGACTCCTGTATGTTCGTCTGGATGGCGGCCTGCGCCTTGGCTGCCGCGCGAACCCTGGCCTCTTCTTTTTTTACCTCTTCATTCTGCACCAGCTCCAGATCGGGCGACATGGAAATGGGCAGAACGATATTCGGCGGCTGGCTCGGAATACCGCGCACATGCACGGGCACGATCATCATGCTGAAACCGTCATGCTGCAGGCGATCCTGGATGATGAAGCTGACTTCATCGTGCAGCAACCCATGGAAGGGTCCCTGCGCAGACGTGTCAATCACCCGTCCGGCAAAGAAGATGCTCTGCGGAAAATAGCGAATGGCGACATTGGCCAGTTCCTCCATCGCCAGGATACGGTCGGTGGAATAGGTGGCGAACCAGGTCGCCGCCATCCCTTCATTGCGGCAAAAGGCCATATACTGGTTGGCCTCGGTTTCCACATATACCTTCAGGTCCTCCAGGGCCTTGATACCCTTGAATTCGCCCTGCCCCACGATGCCCGCGAGCAGGAATACATAGTTCTTGACGAAGCCGCCGACCATACGGTGCGCAGTCAGCAGGGTGTGCAGCCCCAATCCGTCAAAACGGCTGACAAAAAATACGGCAGTGGCGCCACGCGGATCGAGGGGCAGGTTGGGGCCGGACTCCAGATGCTCGGGCACCACGTCCAGCATGGTCTCATCCAGTTCGGCAGTGATTTTGCTGATACTCTTGTAATGGCGATAGATCAGGTACCCGAGACCCACCACAATCGCGGTGACCAGCAGGGTGAACCAGCCGCCGGCATCGAATTTTTCGAAAATGGTGATGGCGAGAATGGAGGCCGTGACCACAAAGCCCAGCACACTGACCGCAAGCCGGCCCCGCCAGAGTGGCTCTTTATCGCGCTGGGCAAACCAGTGCCGACTCAATCCCGCCATGGTCAGGGTAAAGGTGATGAATACGTTGATACTGTACAGTACCACCAGAATGCTGACATGCCCCCCCGTCATCAGTAGGATAACCACGGCCGCGAAACCAATGAGCAACACGCCGTTACGCGACACGAAGCGATCCGACAGATAGGAAAAACGCTCCGGCAGCCAACGATCGACGGCCATATTCGCCATGACGATGGGTGCCGTGATGATACCCGTATTAGCGGCGATGAAGAGGAGCAGACCCTCGGTCAGCAGAGTCAGCAGAGTGGCTGTCGGGCCGAAGGGGACTCCCCCCACCGTCCACCCCTGCGTAATCGCGCCATAGAGCACCGCATTCAGCGTTTGCCCCGCCTGGCCGTGCACCTGATACATCAGGTATAAAAAGATCAGACTGCCGGCGACCAGAGACAGCGAGGTCGCCAGCAGGGTCATCGTGCGCTGGCCGGTCTGCACACGCGGCTCACGCATAATGTGCACACCGTTGGCTACGGCCTCCAAACCCGTATAGGTACCACCTCCCAGGCTGAAGGCCCGCAATATCAGCGCCACGATGAATATCCAGCCGTACTGCGTGCCATCCTGCCGAACACTCGCGACGGTGTTGTAGGCGATGTCCGGCACGGCGCCTATATGACTCAGCAGGCCCCAGCCGAGCAATATGGTGTGGGTCAGGATGAAGGCCATAAAGATGGGCAGCAGAATCTTGATGGATTCCTTCATGCCACGCAGATTGATGAAGATCAGGAACAACAGTATCGCGACATCCAGAAGAATGCGTTCGCTGTACCAGGAGGCGGGCATGGTGCTCAACAGCGCCTCGGTACCCGATGCCACTGAAATCGCCGCCGTCAAGACATAGTCGACGATCAGCGCAGCGCCACTCACCAGGCCGGCTTTCGGCCCTAACAGGGTGGACGCGGTGTGATATCCGCCACCACCATCGGGGAACAGGGCGATGACCTGTCTGTAACCCGCCGAAATGACAAACACCGAAATCGGGATGCCGATGGCCAGGAAAACGGCCAGATATTCATGGCCCTTCAGGGCATAATAGATTTCCGGTGGACCGTAAGCGGAGGAAGACAAGGCATCCGAACCCAGACCGACCCAGGCCAGAAAGGCCGCAAGCGAAAGGTTTTCGAACAACTTTGGATTGAACACGTTTACGGCGCGACGGAAACGGGGTAAACGGAGCCAGGCCATTCAGGACATCCTCAGCGGGGGAAGTGCAGCGGTGGCTGCAGACCGACAAAAACGGGGGTATTCACGGCACATTCCGCAAAGAGGGCGCATACCGCATCGGGCGCCATCCGCACGCAGCCTGCCGATACCGGTTGACCGAGATGGTCCACATCGGCTGTGCCATGGATGTAGATATAACGGCGGAAGGTATCCTGAAGGCCACCACGATTAAAACCGATTTCGCTGCCCGAGAGCCAGAGGATGCGCCCGAGAATCCAGTCCCGACGCGGCTGGCCGGCCGCCCACTCCGCACTGTAACAGGTACCGGTCCAGCGCCGGCCGCGCAGAATGGCCGTCGCGGGCAGGCCGGCGCCGATGCGCGCGCGCACTACATGCCAGCCGCGCGGCGTGCAACCGCTGTCGAGTTCTTCGCCCAGCCCCTTACGGGCCGTGGATACGACATACTCGGAGCGCGATTCGGCGCCGTGCATTTCATGCAGGCGTTGGGCGGAGACATCCACCCAGAGCCAGCGCGCGGGCCGCTCAGCGTTCAAAGAGGGCAATGGATTCGACATGGGCAGTATGGGGAAACATGTTGACGACGCCTGCCGCTCGCAGTCGATAGCCGCGCTCGTGTACCAGATACTCGGCGTCACGGGCCAGGGTCGCCGGATTGCAGGAGACATACACCAGACGGCGGACGCCGGGGGTCAGACTGCGCAACACTTCGATGGCTCCACTGCGGGGCGGGTCGATGAGCATTTTGTCGATGGCGCCCGCCGGAGCAAAATCTTCCATCTGGGCCTGAGTGAGATCGGCTACGGCATACCGGGCTTGATCCGCCAGGCCGTTGGCGGCGGCATTCTCCGCAGCCAGCGCGACCAGCCGGGCATCCCCTTCAATGCCGAGCACCTGCGCTCCCAACCGGGCGATGGGCAGGGTAAAATTCCCGAGCCCACAGAAGAGGTCCAGAATGTGCTCACCCGGTTGTGGTTGCAGCAACGCCATGGCGCGGCGCACCATCACCTGATTCGCCGCCTGATTGACCTGAGTGAAGACCAGGGGATCAAAACGCAGGCGCAACGAATAATCCGGCAGGTCGTAATGGAGAGGCTCCGGCTGCTCCGGCCACAAGGGATACAGGGTCTCCGGCCCGCGCGGTTGCAACCATATCTGCAGGTCGTGTTGCACACCAAAGGCGCGCAGGTGCTGCAGATCACTTTCCGCCAGCGGCCGCATGTGACGAAACACCAGCGCGACGGCATCCGGCGTGGCCGCCACTTCGATCTGCGGGAAATCCTGGGGCGATTGCATCTGCCCGATCAGCGTCCGCAGGGGCAGAATGCGTTGCCCGACGCGCGGGTCGAGGGTCAGACATTGCCCCATATCCACGACATAACTGCTGTTGCGTTCGCGAAAACCCACCATCGCGCCCCGGGTTTTCGGCGTGCGCACCGAGAGCCGTGCCTTGCTGCGATAACCCAGGCTCGGGCCATGAATGGGTGGCAGGACGCGTTCGGGGCGGACCTTGCCGATGCGCCAGAGATGATCTTCCAGCTGTCTTTGCTTGATAGCCACCTGCGCCGCTGGCTCCAGATGCTGCAGGCTGCAACCCCCGCAGACACCAAAGTGAGGACAAGGCGGCGACACCCGCAGGGAGGATGCCTTGACCACCTGCAGCAACTCGGCACGATCAAAGCTCTTGTGGGCCTGGGTACGCCGTGCCCAGACCCGCTCGCCGGGCAGCGCCCCATCGACAAACAGTACTTTGCCTTCCACACGGGCAATTCCGCGTCCCTCGGTATCCAGACTTTCGATAAACACCTGCTCAGGCTGAGCGTTATGAATGGGCTTGGGACGCGACATGCAGGTTCTCTGGCCACAGGGTGAGAAATTCCTGGACGTGGGCCTCGTCCCGGCTTTGCAAGTAAGACCGCAACCGGGTCTGGCAAACATCATAAGCCGATCTGTCGAGATGCCCGCGGGTCAGTTCAAAACGCAGGTGGACCAGGGCCGTGTTGAGCACATCGACCTCGCAGTAGTGGCGAATGCCCGCCAGTTCCCCTGCCTGATAATGGGTCCAGACCTCCGCACCGCTCATTCCCAGCTTGCCGGGCAGCCCCAGCAGCAACGCGATGTCCTGGAGGCGGGCGACATTGCGCGCCTGATAGGCGGAAAGGACATCCATGAGGTCGAGATGGCGCTCGTGGTAACGGCTGGTGTAATTGTTCCAGCGATAGTTCTGGTCCTGTTCGCCGTGCTCCCAGTAGCGGGCGGCAGGGATACCGTGGAGCAGGGCACGGTAATGCAGCACCGGGAGGTCAAAGGCCGCGCCATTCCAGGATACCAATTGCGGGGCATGGCGCTGAATGAACTGAAAAAAGGCCGTGACCAGAGTGACCTCGTCATCGTCCACCTTGCCGAAACTGCTGAGCTTGACCTGTCCGCCCTGCCACCAGAGGGCGGAAATGGCGACTACCCGGTGCAGGTAGGGGCGCAGAAACTCCGTTGCGCCCTGGGTTTCGATGCGACGCTGGTGCTGCAGCAATTCCGCCACACCCGCGTCGTCCGCCAGTTCAATACCATGCGCCCGTCGCCCGCCGGCAACGTCGGGCACCGTCTCGATGTCGAAAACCAGCACATTCTGCAAGGCAGTGGCTATTTCTTCTGCCATTGACCACTGGGCGACTGATACCAGTATCCCGCCGGTGCCTTGTTGATCCAGGCTTGGGCAAAAGTCTGCTGAATTTGACCCGCCCACTCGGGATGACCATTGGCATCGGCGATCTGCTGGTAGAGGTTGCTGAGTGCGCTGTTATTGCTGTTCACGAGACCATTCAGGGCCGCCCGCTGCTGGAGGGGCACGGCCGCGGCATCATGGATGGCAACCAGACCATTGGCGGTAAAACCCACGGCGCCGCTGACAAAATAAGGGCGCATCTGCGCTGCTATCGCCTCAAGCTGCGCCCTGGCCGACTGCACTCCGGGGCTGGAAGCATCGAGGTTGGCGGCGGCCTCCGCCGTCCCGCTGATGGCGGAGAAGCCCATGGCGAGCAGGTAGCTGGCCGCATGGTAGGGGGATGCCATGCTCAGGGCGTTGCTGCCGGGGGCTGCGGACCGTGTCGGGGCAGCCGGCGGCGCGGGTACCGATACGGCGGGCGCAACCGGAGCCAGCAGGGCGCCTTTGGCGGCAGCCTTATACACTTCGCCGACGACCTGATCCGCCAGCTTCTGTGCTGCCGCAGCCGGGAAGTAGATGTTGACGGTCACACAAGCGGACAGCGCCATAAGCAAGCCCAGTGCCAGCATACTGCGCCAGCCCTGCGTTTTCAGCCAATCCTGCCTCGTCATATGCTTACTCTCCTGTCTGAACCTGGGCGCCACTGTGCATGGCGGTTTGCAGACGCGCCAGCAGTTCGTTCCAATTTACCCGGCGATTGTACCCCACTATATCCACCCTGGGCAGCCCTTGGCCCTGGAGGATCACAAAACCGGAATCCTCGACCCCCACTCCGGATAATTCGGCAACACCATGACTGAGCCGCACCCCCATCCCCAGATGCGCATAAGCAAAGGTCTTGAACATCCGCAGAAACAGGCTCTGAAACAATCCGCCGATGCCGTTACCTCCACCCAGTCGGGTAAGGTTCTGGACCGCAGCATAACTGATTTCCTGACGTACGCCAGGAACGGGAACCGTATGGAACTGCGCGTCAAAGGCCTCCGGCGACCAGTTCAGCAGGGCGAGATTTTTTACGCCGCCATGGAGTACGCCGCTGATGTAGCCGAAGTGAAAAGCGTCGGTCAGAGGCTTCAGTCGCACCCCGGAAATCTCGATGTTGGCGCGCAACAGGGGCAAAACACCAAAGAAATTCTCAACGTGCAGGTCATTCACTCGCACTGTACCGCCAAATACCTGGGCGGAAAGTGCGCCGCTGGTGCTGAGGTCCCCCGCATGATACTGCAGTTCCGGTATGGTCGCCGACACCGTTCCGGTAAACGGCGGCCAGTGCATGATCCTGGTCAGCTGGGCCATGCTAGCCCCCTGCAGGTCGCCGCTCATGCTGAAACCCGATCGGGGCCCCGTCCAACGCGCCGCCAGTTGCCGGAAATGCAGCTCGCCCCCCAACATGGTCAGGGTAAAGGGCTGCCGCAGATGGAAGCCCTGGGGATTGACCACCAGATCCGCATGCAGCGGACCCACAGGGATACGATAGAGCGCCGCCGACTGCCAGCGGAGTGTGGCAGCGGAAATTTTACCGATACGACTCCACGCGCCCCGGCTATTCACGCCGGTCACCGCAAGAAGCCTGTTCGGGCTGGAAACGGCCGCATTGCGCAGATCCCATCGCAGAGCGTTCAGCCCTCCTTCTCCCGCCACGGAAAACCGCACCTGCCCCGAGGCCTGCAACCCAGCCGCCAGGCCTCCGGGAAGGGCCAGCGGTTTGATCCAGTTCGCATACAGGGGCGCCATGGCCACATTCATATCCCGGATCTGCCAGCGCAGCACTCCGCTCTGGGTCGGCCAGTACAGCGCAAAACCGCCCTGCCCGAGGCCGGGCCAACGGACGCTTCCCTCGTCCAGTTGCCAAGCCCTGGACGTCTGTTTCCAGCGGGCTTTTACCTGCACCGGTTCTGCGGGGGCCGTCCAGTACCACGGACTCCAGAGAACGCCCCCTGCGGTCCAGCGCAGCCGGGCGCTGCCATGCCACCGCCCGCTGTAGACACCCGCCCCCTGGAGCTGCAATGCGACACCCTGGGCGCCCTGCAAACCGTCCGGGCTGCTGAACTGGAGCTGGCTGCCCTGCAGTTCAAAGGCCATCTGACGGGCCTGTGCCCAGCTTGCACCCTGCGCCCGAACTTGCCACCGGGCCTGCCCCGAAGTCTGCCAGGAGGCGGGCAGCAGGGTGAAGGCGCGCACCAGACCGCCAACCGGCAGGCTGCCCGCACCCGTCAGATGCCACTGTCCGGCGGCGGTACTTTGCACCTGCACCCGGGCGCTGCCGAATTGCGCACCACGCACTGCCAGCACGGCCTGCCCGCTGCCGCCCACCTGCCGCAACCGTACTTGCCCGTCGCCATGCAGTGCGCCCCACGGGCTGCCGTCCACCACCAGATGGCCCTGAGGACACGCCCAACCCTGCGTCGTCCGGAGCCCGCATTGCCATCGGGCACGCCGCCAGAGCTTGCGTCTGCCCGTCTGCACGACACCCACCGCCAGACGCAACTGGTCGCCCTGCGCCGATGTGGCCAGCGTCACACGCGGGTGCTGTACCGTCCAGCCTGCTCCGCTGACGTCCGCGGCGCTGATTTCCAGAACCTGCGCCCCGGCAGCGCCGCTGACCACGAGTCCCAGGTACGGCAACAGCAGCCACCGGACGATTCTCGGCAACACCCTGCTGCGCCCGTGCATCATCCGTCAGGCCGGGAAAACGCCCGTAGAGAGGTAGCGGTCACCCCGGTCGCAGATGATGACGACGATCACACCAACCTCCAGATGCTGCGCCACCCGTATCGCCGCCGCCAGCGCTCCGCCCGACGAGATGCCTGCGAGCACTCCTTCTTCCCGCGCCAGGCGCCGGGTCATCTCCTCAGCTTCTTCCTGACTCACATCGACAATCCGGTCAACGGACTCGGGATGGTAGATGCGCGGCAGATAGGCTTGCGGCCAACGGCGGATACCGGGAATTCTGGCCCCTTCCGTCGGCTGTACGCCGATGATCTGGATACCCGGCGAGACTTCCCGCAAATAGCGGGAGGTACCCATGATGGTCCCCGTCGTCCCCATGGATGAGACGAAATGGGTCACGGCGCCGCGGGTGTCGCGCCAGATCTCCGGCCCGGTACTGAGATAATGCGCCTCGGGGTTATCGGGGTTGGAAAACTGATCGAGCATGAAGCCCTCTCCCGCAGCCACCATTTGGTGCGCGAGATCGATGGAACCCTCAATACCCCGAGCCGCGGGGGTGAGAATCACCTCCGCACCGTAGGCACGCATCACCTGGCGCCTTTCGATGCTCATATTGTCCGGCATGATCAGCGTCATGGACAATCCGCGTACCGATGCCGCCATGGCCAGGGCGATACCCGTATTCCCGCTGGTCGGTTCGATCAGACGGGTAGCGGGGGTGATGGTGCCGCGCTCCAGCGCCCGACGAATCATGTTCACGGCGGGACGATCCTTGACCGAACCGGCGGGATTGTTCCCCTCCATCTTCCCGAAAATCCGCACCCCCGCATGGGGCGACAAGCGCCGCAACTCACACAGGGGGGTATTACCCACCCAGTTCTCCAGACCACCCATCTCTGCCTCCTTCAGGGCCATATCCAAATAAGCAGTATCATAGACCCAAGCTGCAAAGTGGGGCTATCCTTTGCAGAAGATCGGGAACCCACGGGAGCACATCCGCATGGAAACAGCTCGGCACCGCAATACCTGGCATATTCATCCCGATCCCGAAGCGCTCGCCCGGCGACTCGCGGCGGCTGTCGCCCGTATGGCCCGGGAGGCCATCACCGCCCGCGGCGCCTTCCATCTGGTGGTCGCCGGTGGCACCACCCCCCGCGCGGCTTACGCCCTGCTTCCGCAACTGGGCAGGGACTGGCAGTGCTGGCACCTCTATCATGGGGATGAGCGCTGTCTGCCGCCCCAGGACCCGGATCGCAACAGCCTGATGCTGGACACGGTCTGGCTGTCCCGGGTGCCCATCCCGGCGCGACAGATTCATCACATCCCGGCCGAGCGGGGTGCCGATGTGGCCGCCCGCGACTACGCTGCGGTTCTTCCGCCCCATGCCTTCGACCTGGTCCTGCTGGGAGTAGGGGAGGACGGCCATACGGCCAGCCTGTTCCCCGGCCACGACTGGGGCATGGAAAAGAACGGCCCCGCCACGATCGCCATCCACGACGCCGCCAAGGCGCCACCCCAAAGGGTGAGCCTGAGCGGCTGGCGCTTACAATACACGCGGGAAATGTTCTTTATGGCTGCCGGCGGCGGCAAACGGTCGGCACTCACGGCCTGGCGACGGGGCGAGCCCATTCCCGCCGCCACGGTAGGCCCAGCAGCGGATGTCTGGCTGGACAATGCAGCCTGGCCGGAAGTAGTGCCCGGGGCCATCTGACCCATGCCCCATGGCACCATCCTTCCTCACCTGGCCCCTATGCGCCCGCGATCCTGATTTCGCAGGCACCTCAGGCGGTGTTCAGGCTTTCACCGCCGCATTCTGCCCGCCCGACTGTTTGACCATGGAGAGCGCCGTACCCACCAGTGCACCGATATTGCCCAGATCCGCCGGGATCACCAGACTGGTGCCCGCCTTGGCGAGGTTGCCCCATTTTTCGATATAGTCCTTGGCCAACTGCATCTGTAGGGCCTCGATACCGCCCGGGGCTTGCGCAGCATCGCCGATGACCCGGATGGCGGCCGCGGTGGCTTCTGCCACCAACTGGATGGCCGCAGCCTCACCCTGAGCGCGAAGCACTTCCGCCTGTTTGCGGCCATCGGCGACATTGATGTCCTGCTGCCGTTGCCCCTCGGAGGTGTTGATCTGTTGCTGCCGTTGCCCTTCGGACTTGGCGATCAGTGCCCGTTTTTCCCGCTCGGCCGTGATCTGCAACTCCATGGCGCGGATGATCTCCTGAGGCGGGGTAATGTCCTTGATCTCATAGCGCAGTACCTTGACGCCCCAGTTGATCGCCGCCTCATCCACCGATGCCGCG
>NZ_JABBDR010000017.1 GCF_018854495.1 Acidithiobacillus ferruginosus | reverse complement strand
CCCGCCATGACCGCGGCATTGTCCTTATAGGCAGATAGCGTACCCTGCGGATGCAGGCGGTGCGTTTCGCGAACCATGGCGAAGAGGCTGAGGGCCTGATCCTGGCCATCCAGCCGGAAGGCCGCATTGAACACCTTGTGCCGACAATGCTCGGAGTTGGCCTGGGCAAACATCATCAGTTCGGCATCACTGGGATCGCGGCCCAAGCCGGAAAAATAATCAAACAGATAATCCAGTTCCGCAGGAGCGAGAGCCAGCCCCAGACTGTTATTGGCCGAAAACAAGGCGGCACGCCCCTCTTTGTGCAGAGGAATGCGGGTCAGTGATGCGGGTTCCGGGTGGGCAAAAATGGTCTCTGCCGCCGCCCAGTCCGGCAACACCGACTCGGTCATGGGATCGTGCAAAAGCCCGCTCATCGCCTGTAACTCCGCCACGCTGAAGGCCGCACCGCCGACCTTGCGCAAGCGATACGAAACCCCCCGTTCAATACGCCGCACCGCACCCAATCCACAGTGTCCGGCAATATCCGTCGCCTTGCTGGACCATGGCGAGATGGTCCCGAGGCGGGGCACCACGCAGACTTCCTGTGCGTCCTCTGCATGTCCTTCAGCGGGTTCCCCGTAATGCAGCAAAGCCGTCAGCACCCCCATTTCTGCCGACGTCAGGGGCGCGCCGAGATCAATCAGATGGACGTATTGAGCGACTGCGCTCTGGACGGGAAAACCCTCGGCAATGAGGATGCGTAGCAAGTGTTGCACACGAAAGGCGGACAGCGCCGCAGAGCCGCGAAGCAGCAGCATGGGATGGTCCCTCATTCAAGAAACGCGGCAGGACGAGCCAGAAGACTATCCCGCTGGAAAGATTACGACTTTATGATGCTGCCGGAAGCGGCACACCCAGGCGGCGCGCGACTTCTGCATACGCTTCTACTACCCCGCCCAGGCCGCGGCGAAAGCGATCTTTATCCATTTTTTCCAGGCTCAGGGCGTCCCAGAGTCGGCACCCATCGGGGCTGAATTCATCGCCGAGATAAAGCTCACCGTCAAAACGCCCGAACTCCAGCTTAAAGTCCACCAGAATCAGATTCGCTTTTGCAAATAGTGCGGACAGCAGCATATTGACCCGCATCGTCCAACGGCGCATGGCCTCTACTTCTTCTGCCGTCGCCCAGCCAAAAGTGCGAATATGGGATGTGTTGATCATGGGGTCGTGCAGCGCATCGTTCTTCAGGAAAAATTCCAGCGTCGGCGGCTCCAGAATCCGGCCCTCCTCGATACCCAGGCGCTTGGACAAGGACCCCGCCGCCCGATTCCGCACCACACACTCCACCGGGATCATCTCCAGACGACGCACCAGGCTTTCTCGCGCATTGAGGCGGCGGATAAAATGGGTCGGCACACCCTCACCCTGCAAATACTCCATGATGAAGGCATTGAACGCATTGTTTATCTCGCCTTTATGGGCTAGTTGCTCGACCTTTTCGCCATCAAAGGCCGAAGTGTCATCCTTGAAATGCAGGACCAACTCATCAGGTGATTCGCTGGCATAGACGATTTTGGCCTTGCCTTCATAAAGGGCGATGCGTTCATTCATCGGGGTTGTCCTTCCGGAAAAACGCGAGCGAAAATGGCGTCCACATTGCGGGTGTGATAGCCGAGATCAAACAACTCAGCCAGTTCCGGCGCGCTCAGATAAGGCTGAATCTGTGGGTCGGCTGCCAGGAGAGATTTGAAGTCCGCATTCGCCTCCCAGACCTGCATCGCATTGTGTTGCACTACCCGGTATGCGTCTTCGCGCAGCATGCCCTTCCCGGTGAGCGCCAGCAGCACCCGCTGTGAGAAAATCAGGCCATGCATCTTGTGCAGGTTATCCAGCATCCGCTGCGGATAAACCACGAGCCGTTCCAGCAGGCCGCTCGCCCGATGGAACATGAAGTCCATGACGATGCAGGCATCGGGGCCGATCACCCGCTCCACACTGGAGTGGGAAATATCGCGCTCATGCCAGAGGGCGATGTCCTCCAGCGCCATGCCCGCATAACCACGCAGCAGGCGGGCGAGACCCGTCAGATTCTCGGAGAGGATAGGATTGCGCTTGTGGGGCATGGCGGAACTGCCCTTCTGCCCGGCGGTGAATGGCTCCTCCGCCTCCAGCACCTCGGTGCGTTGCAGATGACGGATTTCCACAGCGATCTTCTCGATGGACCCGGCAATCACCGCCAGTGTACCGAAAAACTCGGCGTGACGGTCCCGGGAAATGACTTGCGTACTGGCCAGTTCGGGGGCCAGCCCCAGATCCGCACAGACCGCTTCTTCGACACCGGGGTCGATGTTGGCAAACGTTCCGACGGCCCCCGACAACATACCCGCAGACACCGCGTCTATGGCACGGATCAGGCGTTGCCGGTTGCGCTGAGCTTCGGCACACCACACCGCCACCTTCAGACCAAAAGTGATGGGCTCGGCGTGAATGCCATGGGAGCGGCCGGTCATCACCGTGTCCTTGTGCTTCCAAGCCAGATGCGCCAGTGCCTGGTACAGGCGATCCATCCCTTCCAGCAGCAGTGCCCCGGAACGCTTCAACTGCAGCGCAAAACCCGTATCCACCACGTCCGAAGAGGTCAGGCCAAGATGGATGAAGCGGCTGGACGGCCCCACATGCTCGGCCACGGACGTCAGGAAGGCAATGACGTCGTGTTTGACTTCCAGCTCAATTTCCGCAATACGGGCGCTATCAAAAGCCGCTTTCGCCTCGATCTCGGCCAAGGCGTCGGCAGGAATCTGTCCCCGCACCGCCAGCGCCCGACAGGCTGCCAGCTCCACGTCGAGCCAAGCCTGATATTTGGCATCCTGCGTCCATAAGGCACCCATTTCCGGGCGCGTGTAGCGCTCGATCATGCCTTATCTCCGTTTTTGGGAGACAGGCCCGACTGCAGCTTGTCGAGAATTTCTGCAGACCATTTGGGCGCATCCTTACCCACGCCCGGCGTCGTCTCCAGGACGCTGCCCGTATCGTCTTTCATGCGCAACAGCGCCACCCGGACAGAAACGGGCTTCTGTTTCTCCCGACTGCTCCAGATTGCCTTGATATTATCCCAGGTCCGCTGGAAGATGCCGCCGATGAAGCTCTGTTTCTGACCTGCCTGTGCACCACCCTCCCGGACCTGCACTTTCCATACCCCCGTGCCTTCCCTTTGCACGGGATAGCCCAGACC
>NZ_JABBDR010000169.1 GCF_018854495.1 Acidithiobacillus ferruginosus | reverse complement strand
CTGAACGAGTTGGTGCTGAATTGTGGTGACGCCAGCGGGCTGAGTACCAAAACAGGCAGGAAATCCTATGGATCGACTGCAGTCCTCATGCCGGAAAGGAAATGAGGGATCGTCACCCCGTCCACATCGAGTGACGCGCTTACTACTCCATATTCTCGGGGGTAATTGTGGCCACCAGGCTGGGGCGGGCTTCTCCGCCCCGGCGATGAATGAGTGCGGCCTATAATTCCGCCCAGAATTATGGCGGGTACAGCGAAGGCTACATCAACGTGGACAGCAACCCCACACAATCCACAGGGCAGTGGGATTACCAGCCGGCGGCAGCGGCGGCCACGGAAACCAACCCAAATCACGCTCAGGGCCGTATTCGGCCAGGGATAACAGCAGACGCAGACCAGCGCGGCGCAGGTGCAAATCAGCCTTGTATTCCCGCGCAAACATGTTGAACAATGATTGACACGCTCGACGTATGGTTATAATGTGATGGTATCTCATCGAGATTGAACGGGGGGGTAATCACATGGAAGTCGTACTCAGAAAATATGGCAACAGCACGGTTGCGGTGCTCCCGCCGCCGGTGCTGAAAGATCTCCGCCTATCGGCGGGGCAATCCATGACGCTTGACACGACGGAGGATGGAAAAATTGTGCTGGCCCGCAAGCGCAAGTATGTCTTGGCGGATCTCATTGCGCAGTGTGACCAGAACGCCCCGCCGCCAGCAGACCTTGCGTTATGGAATGCGGCGAAGCCGGTAGGACAGGAAGTGTGGTAATGCCTGCCTTTGACCGTGGTGATGTAGTGAACGTACCGCTCGATCCTGCCATGGGGCATGAACAAAAAGGTACCAGACCTGCTTTGGTTCTCACTTCTAAGGCGTTCAACAAGCTCGGCGATGCGTTGGTCGCGCCCATTACGCAAGGCGGCGACTTTTCGCGCTATGCCGGATTCGCGGTGAGCCTGACGGGAACTGGCTGCAAAACCCAGGGGATCGCCCTCATCAACAAGATCAGAATGCTCGATCTAAGCGCTCGAAAGGCCCGGAAGATAGAGAGCGTACCGCAGGTGGTGATGGAAGACGCCATCGGGCGTCTTATGGCGCTATTGGATGGTTAACGCCATCCGCACGGTGATGCCAGTAGATCTGAAACCGCAGAGACAGGATAAAAAGGCGGCTTAAAAAATGGGAGACGGTATCTATCTTGACAGACGCCGCGGGCAAACCCGGCCAACCCTTAGCAGCTTCATCTCTTGTGCCAGTTCCAGCACCTGCACGAACAGGTTTTGCAGCTCACCCAGGAAACGGCGGCGGAAGTTCGCCAGCGTGTCGTGATCGGGATGGCCGCCTGCAGCGAGATAACGGAAGGCTACAGAATCATAGGTGGCCTGTTCCAGCTTGCGGCTGGAGAACACCCCACTGGCATAGCCGTAGACTAAAATCGCCAGCAGTGTTGCTGGGTGATAGGCCTTGCAGCCTCGACCGGCATATTGCTTAA
>NZ_JABBDR010000168.1 GCF_018854495.1 Acidithiobacillus ferruginosus | reverse complement strand
TTGGGTGTTTTAGCTTTGTTCATCATGACTCCATTCTCTTGGAAAAAGGAGCCTCCTCAAAATCCGGGGCGGTTCAGACCTTGTGGATACCGATGGCGAAGCGTTGCCGAAGACGCGCAGCGAGGAGAAACGATGGTCGGGCGAGGTCCGCCGGCGTCTGCCGGAATGGGTCGCCGGGACAGCTCAGCCCGTCATCGCAAGCGCGTTGGCTGCCGAAGGTCTGGTGGCGACGATCCGTGCCGAGGGTGAGAAGCTGTTCGTTGACTATGAAGCGGCGGCGACCGGCTCGGGCTACGTCGCGCCGAGCGTGACGCTCGAGTTCGGCGCCCGCTCGACGGGCGAGCCGGCGAGTTTGCGCGATGTTGCCTGCGACGCGTCCGGTCTGATCAAGGAGGTGAATTTTCCGACGGCCCGGCCCCGCGTGATGCACGCCGAGCGGACGTTTTGGGAGAAGGCGACCGCCATTCATGTCTTCTGTCT
Organism: Acidithiobacillus ferruginosus; assembly: GCF_018854495.1. GTDB lineage: Bacteria > Pseudomonadota > Gammaproteobacteria > Acidithiobacillales > Acidithiobacillaceae > Acidithiobacillus > Acidithiobacillus ferruginosus. The sequence continues at coordinate 7,823 of NZ_JABBDR010000168.1, read as the reverse complement.
GCAGGAACGGCTGCGCGGCGATCACTTCGCCCGCCACTGGCACGATGTCGCCAAGCTCGACGAAGCCGGTCTCGCCGCCGCGGCCTTCGCAGATCGCGATCTCGCCCAGGCCGTTGCACGGCACAAAGGTATGTTCTTCGCTGAAAAGGCCGCCGATCGCAGTCCTATCGATTACGCGGCTGCGGTCAGCGGTGGCTTGCGCCTTGTGCCCGCTGGCGACTCCCTGAGAGCCTTGAAAGAAGATTATGCCCGTATGGTCGAGGACGGGCTGTTGTTGGAAGATGCCGAGTCCTTCGAGACGCTCATGGCGCGATGCGCCGACATCGCCGCGCGGGCCAACCGCGCGAGCGCATAGAAGGGGTACCGCGCTGAGCTATGGGGCCAACAACCAAGTCGAGGTCAATCTGATCGCGGTGACGGGCGGGAGGCCGCATATCAGACCATCCGGCGCGAAATAGAAGGCTTCCAACGCCTTCCATCACCGTCTTCTGCCAGGGGTGTACGTGGTTGGTGATGCTTGGTGGGTAGGTTCCCGGGGGTGAGCGGGTCGTAGAATCTCCGGCACGATGACGGGCAGGCTCGGGCCGGGTTCCAGGCCCATACCCCGGCGCCGGTCATCGATGCGTTGCGGAAATTGCTGCGCGGCGAGATCCAGGACGTCGTTCCAGTCGCCCTCGATGCGGGGCGTGCGAATCTCCACGGCCATTTCCTTGCGCGTGAGTTGCATGCGGCGTTGCAGCCGCTCGGCAGCCTCCAGGCCAGCGGGGTCCGGATCTGCGAAAACCATCAGCCTGCTGCAGCTCTGTGGCGGCGTATAACCACCCAGAATGCGGTCCGGGCGATCGTCGATCGTTCTCCCGCCCATATTGCCGCTGTTGACCGTGGCATGGACGGCAACGCCATTGTGCAGGAAAGACGCGGCAAGCGCGGTCTCGATGCCCTCGCCGACCCCCAGCACGCCATCGGCCGTCATTGGGCGGAGTACGATGTGCAAGGGCACCTTGCGGACGATGGGCGTGGTGAGTTTGCGTGGGTCCAGCAAGACATCGGGCCGCTCCGGATCCGGCAGCATGAGCTTGCCTCTGCCATCCGGCTGCAGCCAGGTCCGATGCAGGGCCAGGACCTGGTGGTTGGGCCCCCGGCATACGGCGATCAGGGCGGGGAACGAACCGATCTGCCGGGGCTTGCCGTCCTTCCCCTGGATCCAGTAGCCCAGGTCCGGTATTGCGCGGAGGTCCTGGGCGTCCGCAATCAAGCCGAAGGGAATACGCCGGTTCTCGAAATAGGCCATGGCCTGCGGACACTCTCGCAAGGGCACGGTCTGCCGCCAGAGATTGGCGACCGTCTTGCGCGCCCGTTCCGTAGCTTCCTTTTGTTCCTTCTCGGTCCAGGAAGACTTTGCCAAAGTTTTGGCGGGTTGGGCAGATGCTGCGCGCTGTGTCGGCGCGAGATCGTAATCCACCGGCAGGGTGCCGAGCACGCGGGCCACTTCCTCCATGGCGTGCTTGAAGTTCCAGCCATGGACGTGTTCCAGAAGAGAGAAGCCGTCTCCCTTCAGTAGCTCGCCCCCGCCCTGGGAGCAGTAGAAGGTGCCGCCCTTTTCCTTGGGGTCGAAGCGAAAGCGGTCCGTGCCTCCGCAACCAGGGCAGGGGCCATGACGATTACACAGACATTTGGGGTCGATCCCCAAGCGAGGCAGGATGTCGAGCCAGCGGTCTTTCACGGCCCATTTGGTTTCGGTCATCCATGCGGGTGTCGGCATGATAGGGTTCCTCCTGGCGCAGTTGGCCATCTTCCTATGCGGGGAGATGGTCGTGCCCCCGATCCATTTTTTCCGCGATATCAATGACAACGTTGTACAGCCCGTCAATGGCTTTCTGACTGCCTTGCAACTTCACTTTGATATCGGCGAGTTCGGCAGATTGCCGGTTTCCCATCGTCTCCAATCGGCCCATGCGTTCCTCCATCGACTGGATTTTTTTCATCCACTCCGGGCTCTCCGCTGCGGCCTGGAGCGCCTCAACCGGTGCCTCGAGGGCCTTGATGGTGTCGGCGAGGCGATCGAGGCTATCGCTGCCGGTGACTTCCCGTATTTTCTGCGGGAGCTGGTCCAGTGCCGATTGGTACTGCCGCGTGCCCCTTTCGTGGAGTTTCTCCAGGATACCGATGATGGCCTGGCTGATTTCGCTGGTGATCGTCAGTACGCCGCGCAGGCGCTCATCCAGCGTGGCCAATACCTCTGTCTGAATCTCGGTTTTCTTCTCGATCTCCTGCAGGCGGCGCATGGTGGTCGTCAGGCCGGATGCGGCTTGCTGATCGGGTGCCGCGGCGGTCCGATGTAATGCTGCGGATGGGCCACTCATGGAAGCCTCCGTCAATGGCCATGGACCTGAAGGAAATACATCAGAAACAACCCGCCCAAAGCGGCAATGCCGCTGCCCAGGAGCGCACCCAGGAACACCCTGCCGGTCACTCCCTGGGTGGCCTGGGTGTGCTGGTTCTGCGCCTGGGTGAGATGTTCCAGGCGCACCTTGATTTCCTCCGCCAGCACCTGGAACTGACGCACGGATTTTGCCGCCTCGGGGAGATCCCGCTGGAGGTGACTTATCTCCTCTTTGAGCTGGTTCAGTTTGGTGTCCAGCGCGTTGGCGTGGGCGACGGCTTTTCCCAGGGATTCCAGGAGCGTTTTGAGCGGGTCGGCGTCGGTATCACCCAGTTGCTGGAGTACCTTTCCCACGGCGTGCGCAGCCTCTTGCAATCGCCGAACGAAATCCTCCTTCAGGAGCCGGTGGTGCAGGAGCCGCTCTTCCCGATCGATCTCGAAGAGGCCGCGAACATGCTGCTGCAACTCATCCGCCAGGCCGGGCAGGGTGGTGGACTCCTGAGGGCTGAGATCGCTCATGGGTTCTGCGCCTCCAGCAAGGTATGCCAGGCGTCGGCATTGGCAAAGACCGGATCGACATGCGCCCTGGCATGGGGCCAGGGGAGGGCGTCTGCGAACAGATATGCCCCGCCACCGATCAGGATCACCGCCGCGCAATCCGCCAGGGTGCGGGCCTGCTGTTCGACGCCATGGGTCATGCTGGCGGCAATGGCCTGGATGGCCTTGGCCCGCGCCTGGTCCACGATGTCCACCGCGACCGCCTGACCATAGAGTTTGATAGGCTTTTGGTGGATGAGGGCATTCTGGGCCACGTTGCGGGTCAACCGCTGGCCGGTGGCATCCTCGACGGCCCCCTGGAACCGGTCGATGGCGGCCGCTACCCCGAGATCCGGCAAGGTACCGCAGCGTGTGAAATCCACGCGGCCTTGATGCACCACCGTGATGTCCGTGGTCCGCGAGCCGATATCCACGACCGCCACCGGTGCGTCCTCCTCGTCCCCGATGTCGGTGCTCATGGCGACGACCAGGGACTGGGGCAGGATATGCACTACCTGGGGTATGGGCAGATCCACGGGACCGTCGATGGTGCGCAGACGCACCGGGGTCAGGTGGTTCTGCCGCTTGACGGCAATGCGTCCTTCGTTGGGCGTGCCATTGGCGCGGAAATAGTCTCTCAGAGGAAGCCCTACGGCCAGGGCGAAAGGCGCCCGTGCCCCGGCGTGGTGCAAGGCATGGGCGACCAGCACCCGATTCAGGGGGGATATCGCATAATCCGAAAAGCGGGTGTCTTCCGCCTGGAGCGATTCGCCCACCGTGAAGGTGCCGCCCTCCGTCTCATAAACGGCGCTTTCTTCCGCCGCGGTGCCCAACCCTGCTTGATACCAGTCTCCGGATTGTGCCCGGGAGGGCAGGGTGTGACGGATCCGCTGCCCAGGATCTCCCTGCAGGATTTTGATATCGCCAAAGCCGTCATCGCAGGAAAACAAGGTTATGCTCATGGGTTAATCCTCTGGGTTGGATGGGGTCTGATTCTGGAGGCCGGACCCGAGCAAACGCTGTAGTTCGCGAGCCTTGGCAATTTTACTTCTGAGACTTTCGGATGACTCCGAGGTCTTTTTTTGCTGGGTCCTGCTGGAGGTTGCCGACGGAGTTTGCTGTGGTAATGACGCGGAATCCGAATTCCTGACCGCTGGATTCCCCGTAGCTTCGTCAGTGGCGGATGCCAGCCCATTCCGTTCTGGAGGTGGCGGTGCCAGCTGGATGGCAGGGGACGCCAGGAACGGTTTTTCAACCAAGTCCTTCGATGTCGGCCCGCCGATGATGGATCCGGCCAATGGCCGGAGAACCGGTTGCGGCCTGTCCGCTGGGGCCGGGAGCGGCGGGACTTCCAGACAACGGCCATCGGAGAGAACGCGGGTGAGGGTGGCGCGGACTTCCTCGTCACTTTCCTGGATGGCCAGCAGGAACGGTTGCCGGAGCAGCAGGTCGAGTAGTCCGGTTTTCATGAATTGCTGGGTGGGTTGGGATCGCTCCTTGCCGCTGCACTCCAGTTCCCGGATGGCCCGTTTCAGGTGGGTATCCGTGATGCGTAGCGTCAGGCGATTATCCAGGCTCATCCTTTCCCCCTGGGACGCAGATTCCCAACGATAAAACGAACGATTCGCCGCCCCGCGGCCTGGGCGCCGTAGCCGAAGTGGCGCAGGACGAACAAGGCCGCAATGGTGGTCAGGCCGATCCAGAAGGTGATTTCGTGCGGGGGAAAGAGCATCAGCAGGATCGGCCAGAAGCCGTTGCCGTCGAGCTGCCAGAGCTTGGGATCCTGTGAGGCGAAGCGCCAGAAGTTGGCTATCTCGTCGCTGTCTTCGTCCAGCATGTCCATACCTCCTGCATCCGATGGTCAGCAGGGTTATAGGGCGTTGTCGGACGGTCTTACGGAATGGGGTCTGGTCGGACGTTCCGTCTGACGGCAGGTCCGACGCGATGCGACGGTAGCCCGCGAGGAAAACGGCAGATAGGGCGCACATTGCTTTACTGGTATCCACCATGATGGCTGCGCGTCTGGTCTGGTTGGGGGCCCACATATCGTTTGTAGGCGGCAATCCAGTGGGTGGCGATGTCATGCTGGGCGGTGGCCAGGCTGATTTGGCCATGGCAGACCAGCGCATGCAGGCGGTTTTCCAACTTGTCCTTGGTGTAGCTTCCCCATCCGCCGATGACATGATGCGGTTCCGGCCAGAGGTTCCGGGGGGAATCCGGAGAGCCGCCGATTTCCAGACTGATGAGATGATCCTCCTCATAGTCCCGCAACCGGTGATCGGTATAGTCGTATTGCCTGATGCCCTCGCGCTTCAGTCTTTCCGTGTAACCCTCGGGAGGACGAATGGACTTGGTATAGCCGCCGCGCCGGCAAATGGTTTCGCGGATATTCGCCTGAGTCACCGCCGGGTTGAGGGCACCCGGGGTCAGCCTGGGATTGGGCTCCGCCTCTGATAGAGGGAACACCACGGCATAGCGGCCTTCCGCCGCGACCCCTCCGGCATTGGTCCGATCGCCCTGGTTGCGCTGATCCAGATGCCTTTCCACTTCGTGTGCAGCCACCCCGGCGGCCGCATAGGCAGCGGCATGTTCAATGATGTGGCCGAACAGCCCGGCATTCGCGTTGGTCATCGCGCCAGCCATGACGATGCACGAAAAAGCGATGCGGGCGAGAACGTTTTTACCGCAAACGGGTAACATGGCGAGAAAGATGCTCCTTCATGGACAGGTCCTTTAGTTGCTCGGCATGCAGTTATACCCGGGCGAGCACGGCTGCTGGTATTGCGGCGCCGTGGGAACGCAGGTATAGCCCGGTGGGCAAGGCGTATTCGCCGGCGGCGCGTAATATCCCGGCTGCGGCTGTTGGTATTGCGGTTGCTGGCTTCCGCTATGCCCCACGGCATACCCGGCCAGACCGCCCACACCGGCGCCAATGGCCGCACCCGCCAGGGGCGCGCCGGTCTGATTGCCGATCACCGCCCCGGTCAATGCGCCCAGGAGAGCGCCGCCGCCCGTGTCCGCGGTAGTGGCGTTGCTGGCATAGGGGTTATTGGCGCAGCCCCCCAAGGGGAGGGCCGCGATGGCGATCCATGCGAACGTACGCATTTTCATGAAAACCTCCTGCCCCAACGGCGTGTTGATTGGCAGAGTTTACCCCATGGTGTCGTTGTAAATCTGCAGATGGTGCTGGCGCATGTAAGCTCCCCATCCCAGATAGGAGCGCGTGCAGTTGTTCTTGACGTAGCGGATCTCCTGGCGTGCTGCGGGGATGTCGTCGCACCATTTGTTCTCGAGTTCCGCGCGATGGACATGATGGGCATACCAGCTCGTGCCATGGCCTCCGTAGGGACCCAGGTGATGATGGGCGCCACATCCGGCGAGGGACGCAATACCGGCAGCGAGGAGCAGATGTTTCCCGTACATGCATGCCTCCATTACTGCGCGCGGATGGGTTGACCGTCCTGGTTCACCGCGATGACGTCATCCTCTCCCATGCCGGGATCCCAGGGGTCGATGCCCGTCTCATCGATCTCTTGCGCACTGATCTCCTGCCATCCCTGTTGCTCCGGCGTCAGCTCGACCGTGGTGGTTACCTCGTTCCCCTGGGCCTGTTCTGGTGCTTTCTCGTTCATGGCGATCTCCTTTTGTCACGACATCTCTCAATGGGACACTCTACTACGGTGAACCGCAAATGCGGGGCATCAAGCATAGCCACTCATGACCCAGGCATGGGCCTCCGGGGTGATCCGCTGCTCCGTCAGCAATGCATCGGCATCCTGTGCGAAGCTGTGGCCATGGGCCTGCAATTCGCCGGTGATCGCGGCGGTCAGCTGTTCCAACGGAGTGCGGAGCAGCCGGATGCGCATGGCGCTATCCAGGAACAGCCATTCGCGCACCGCCTGCAGGCGCCCGTTGGGCGTGCTCACCAGCCGTTGCGAGAGCACCAGGCGCAAGGACTCCAGCAGATCGGCGGCCATGCTCCGCGCTTCAGCGCCATCAAAACGCTGTATCATGCGGCCCACGGCATTGGCCACACCCGTGGTGTGGACGGTCGTAAAGACCTGGTGGCCCGTCATGGCGGCCTCGATGGCGGCGCGGATCGTTTCCTGATCCTTGGCTTCGCCGACCAGAATGACGTTGGGCCGGCGCACCATGGCCTCGACCACCCCTTGGGCAAAACTCTCGATGTGCTCCGGCACCTGGGACTGGCTGACGCGCGGATGGTCGTACACGAACTCGATTGGGGCCTCCAGGGTGACGAACTTGTGATCGATCCATTCCGGTGCGTCTTCCAGGGCAAAGCGGATCATGGCCGCCAGGGTGGAGCTCTTGCCGCTGCCCGTCGGACCGGTGACCAGCACGATGCCATCCCGGAAGAAACAGTTGTGGATCAGCACCTCCGGCAGATCCAGTTCCTGCCAGGCCGGCGGCTTGTCCGCGATGGCGCGCAGCGAGATTTGCACGCCCATGGAGGTATTGTTGGGGGAGCGCGGGACGCGCACCAGGACCACGCTGACCCGGAAGCGGAGGAAGACGGCTTTGCCCTCCGCATCCTGGGCAGGGACCGTAAAGAGGGTTCGGATACCCCGCCGGGTTTTTTGTAGCGTTCCCCAGCCATTGGTGTAAAAGGCTTCCACCAGCACTTCGGTATCGCGGGCGTCCACCTCGCGATCCAGCAGGTAGCGCCGGCCATGCTGCATGACCATGGGCGGCATGCCGGTGAGGAAGTCGACATCCGAGAAGTCCGCCAGGGGCCCCCTGGTCAGGCCAATCAGGAACTGGAGGATGTGTTCCTCTTTGCGGATGATGGGGAAACGCACTTTCGGCGGCGCCAGGCGCACACCTGGAAAGGTTTCCTCCGTCAGGGCAATGCTCATCTCGGCAAGACCCGCCAGTGGCGGGG
>NZ_JABBDR010000167.1 GCF_018854495.1 Acidithiobacillus ferruginosus | reverse complement strand
CCCCCGCCTGCACGAGAGGGCCTTCGTGCTTGTCCCTCTTGCCGAGTTTGATCCGGAACTGATCATTCCCGGCTGCGGGCGCATTGCCCGACACCTGTCCGCAGTGGCCGGTCAATCCGTGATTTGCATCCCGGACCATGCCCCAGAGATGGCTGTGTACCAGAGTCGTTCCGCCCAGGCATGACCAGCCCCCGCATCATCAGCATCGAAGGTCCCATGGGCGCCGGCAAAACCAGCCTCGCCCGGCAATTGGCCCAGTCCTTGGGCGGACGGATGATCCTCGAAGCACCAGCCCAGAACCCTTTTCTCTCCCGGTTCTACCGGGGTCCGGGCGCAGCGCTGGCGACCGAGTTGCAGTTTTTCATGCAACGCCGGGAGCAGTGGCAGCATCGAGATGACAGCCCCTGGCTCATCAGCGACCACAGCGCCCGCAAAGACGAAATTTTTACCCCTCTCACTCTGGATACGGAAGAACGCCATCTTTTTCATGAGTTGCGCATGGCGCTGGATTTTCACCCTGCACCCGCGGATCTGATGATATTCCTGGATGCGCCCCTGCCGGTCCTGATGAAACGCATCCGGGCCCGTGGAGATGCCTACGAACAGGCATTGGCGCCCGATTATCTGGCGCGGGTGCAGGCGGCTTACCGTGCATGGCAGGCCGACTATGCCCTGCCCCGCATGAATGTCGACTCGGCGCAGGTAGATTTTGTCCACGATCCACGGCACACTGAACAACTGATCGACGCCGTCAGGCATCGCCTGAAAGACGCTGAGGAGCGAGATGCATAAGAAAATCGCCCGCTGGGTGCAAGACAAAAAAAGCGGCATCAAACGCGCCGTGGTGACCGCCTATGACTATCCCTTTGCCCGTCTTGCGGCCGAGGCTGGGGTACATGGCATATTGGTGGGCGACTCTCTCGGTATGGTGGTCGGCGGCGGCGGTGATACCCTCGGCGTTACTCTGGAGCAGATGGCCTATCACACCGGGATGGTGGTGCGAGGAGCGGGTGACTGTCTGGTATTTGCCGACCTGCCCTTTGGAAGCTATGAAAAAGGACCGGAGCAGGCCTGGGGTGCGGCGGTAACCCTGCTCCGCGCCGGCGCCGATGTGATCAAGCTGGAGGGAGGCGCAGAAATGGCCTCCACCGTAGCCTTCTGTAGCGAACGTGGCATCAACGTCTGCGCCCATATCGGCCTGACTCCCCAACGGGTACGGCAGTGGGGCAGTTTTCAGCGACAGGGCACCGATGTGGACAGCGCACGCCGCCTGCAGGCCGACGCCGGGGCGCTGGCGGAAGCGGGTGCCCGCTTCTTGGTTTTGGAAGCGGTCCCCGATGCGCTGGCGGCGAATATTACCCGCGACATCACCATACCCACGATCGGCATCGGCGCGGGACCGGATACGGACGCCCAGGTGCTGGTAATGCACGACCTGCTGGGACTGGGAACCGAAAGCCCACCCTTTGCGCGGCGCTATATCGAGGGCGGACGGATCATGAGGGACGCCTTGGCCGAATATGTGCGGGAAGTGGGCAACAGCCAGTTCCCACCGCACCGAAAACGTTAATATGGCGATATTCAAGGATATTGCCGGCTTGCGCCAGTGGCGTCAGAGTCTGCATGGCACTTTGGCCCTGGTACCCACCATGGGCAACCTGCACGAAGGCCACCTCGCGCTGGTGCGGCTTGCTGCCAACCGTGCCGAACATGTGTTGGTCAGCATCTACGTGAATCCGTTGCAGTTTGGACCCCAGGAAGACTTCGCGAACTATCCGCGCACCCTGGACCAGGATCTGCAACGCCTGCATGAGGCCGGTTGCCAGACCGTATTTACCCCGGATAACGGGCTGATGTATCCGCGGGGACGCCAGGATATCAGTATCGTCATGCCGCCGCGCAGCCTCAGCAAAGTGCTTTGCGGCGCCAGCCGCCCCGGTCATTTTGCGGGAGTCTGCACGGTGCTCAGCAAACTGTTGCACATGGTCGCGCCGGAAATACTCGTTCTCGGAGAGAAAGACTATCAACAACTGCGCATCGTTCAGCAGATGGTGGCCGATTTGAACCTCAACGTGCAGGTCCTGCCGGGGCCTCTGCAAAGAGAGGCAGACGGGCTCGCATACAGTTCCCGTAACACTTTTCTGAACCTGGCGGAGCGGCAGGTAGCCCCGCTCCTCGCAGAAACGCTTTTCGACCTGGCCCGGCGCAGTACTAGCGACGCAGAGGTATCTGATCTCGCCGCGACGGGTTGGGAACGCCTTGAACGGGCGGGTTTCCTGCCGGAGTATCTGGAACTGCGCGACGCGCAGACCTTGCAGTCTCTTGCCTTACCGCAGCCCGGGGCGCGCTGGTTTGCGGCTGCCCGGCTGGGGCAGACCCGGCTCATTGATAACGTCATCATTTCCTGATGAATCATCGCCTCCGCGAAATTCCTTACAATTACACCTCCTTTTCTGACGCCGAGATCGTGCGCCGCCTGCTGGGGACGGATGCCTGGCGACTGCTGGAAGACCTGCGTGAACGGCGAGTCACTGGACGCTCGGCACGAATGCTTTTTGAAGTGCTGGGCGACCTCTGGGTGGTGCAGCGCAACCCCTATATTCAGGATGACCTGGCGCAGAACCGGCGCCGGCGCCAGGCCCTATGGGATGCCCTGGCTCATCGTCTGAATGACATTGCCGGTCGCGCCGACGGAAATCCGCTGGTGCTCCGTCTACTGGACAGCGCCCGCGCGGCGGTGAGCGGCTTTACGCGGCAATTTGATGAGGATCTGATGCTGCGCAGGAAAGCGGAGCGCCGCCTGCTCCGGATCACTGCAAAGGACAACGTGGACTTCAGCGCCTATGCGCGCGTCTCCCACGTCACCGACGCCTCCGACTGGCGTGTGGAATTGCCCTTTGTCGTCCTCTACCCCGTTGATGAGCAGGAGGTCCAGCGCTTGGTCTCCGCCTGCCGGGAACTCGGATTGTCCATCATCCCGCGCGGTGGTGGTACCGGATATACCGGCGGTGCCATTCCTCTGCGTCGCCACTGCGCGGTCATCAACACCGAAAAGCTGGAGCAGATTTCAGCGGTGGAACAGATCATACCACCCGGCCTGAACGGCGCCGTCCACAGCATCTTCGCTGGAGCGGGGGTGGTCACCAAGGTCGTAGCCGATGCGGCCGATGCGGCAGGCCTGGTCTTCGCCGTCGACCCGACATCCCTGGATGCGTCCACCATCGGCGGCAATATCGCCATGAATGCGGGGGGCAAGAAGGCGGTACTCTGGGGCACGGCCCTGGACAACCTGCTCTCCTGGCGCATGGTGACCCCCGACGGCAACTGGCTGGAAGTAGAGCGCCTGAATCATAATCTTGGCCGGATTCACGATCAGCCGGAAGTCCGGTTCCGCCTGAACCGCTTTGCGGCCGATGGGCACACGGCGCTGGGAGAACCGGAAACGCTCACCCTGCCTGGTGCCAGCTTCCGCAAGGCGGGGCTGGGCAAGGATGTCACCGACAAGTTTCTCGGCGGTCTCCCTGGCATCCAGAAGGAAGGTTGCGACGGGATCATTACTTCCGGACGTTTCCTGCTGCATCGGATGCCTGCCCATGTGCGCACGGTCTGTCTGGAATTTTATGGCAGCGATCTGGATGCCGCAGTACCGGCCATCGTCGAAGTGAAATCCTATGTGGAGGGGTTGGAGCACGTCCTGCTCGCCGGTCTGGAGCATCTGGATGAGCGCTATCTCAAAGCCATCAAGTACAGTAACAAGGCTCCCCGCCACGAACGCCCGAAAATGCTGCTGCTCGCCGATATCGCCAGTGATGACCCCGGTGCGGCCGGCGCGGCAGCAGCGGCGGTGGTGCGTATTGCCAACGCCCGGGGCGGCGAAGGCTTTGTCGCTACCACACCCGAGTCGAGACGCCGGTTCTGGGCCGACCGCAGCCGTACCGCGGCCATTTCCGCCCACACCAACGCTTTCAAAATCAATGAAGATGTGGTCATTCCTCTGGAAAATCTGGCGCAGTACAGCCGCGCAATCGAGCGGATCAACATGGAGCAGGCCATCAACAACAAGCTCGCGACCCTGAGCGCACTGGAGGAATATGTCTCCGGCGATCTGGCCGAAGTCCGCAAGGCCAAGGACTATGAAGACAGCAGCGAGGATCAGGCCATCGTCGACGCCAAGAAGTCCGCTGCCAGGGCACTCATCAGCAACACACGCGGGCGCTGGCAATCCCTGCTGGAGAAGCTGGACATGCCGGCCATGGAGCATCCCGAATTGCTGGACGTCCATATGCTGTCTGCCGTGCACCAAGGTGACACGCTGGCCAGCCTCTTGCTGCGCGGTGCCCTGCGGGTCAGCTACCGGGAACATGTGGGCAAACCGCTGGAAGCTCTGTTTGCCGGTGATGCATTTGCCGCAGTGCGCGGACGTATCCGAGAAATCCATGGGGAGGCGCGCCGGACCCGCCTGTTTGTCGCGCTGCACATGCATGCCGGCGATGGCAACATTCACACCAATATCCCGGTGCTTTCCAGTGATTACGCCATGCTCCAGGAAGCCGACCGGGTCGTGGACCGCATCATGGCCATCGCCCTGGACCTGGGAGGGGTAATCTCCGGCGAGCATGGCATCGGTATCACCAAAATGCGCTGGATGGAGCCGGATAAAATTGCAGCCTTTGCCCGCTACAAAGCGCAGGTCGATCCGGACGATCTCTTCAATCCGGGCAAACTGCTGGCCGGTTCCGGGCTGGAAACCGCTTACACGCCTTCACTCCAACTGGTGGAGCAGGAAGCCTTGTTACTGGAAGCCAGCGCGCTGGGCGCCCTGAATCGTGAGATCAAGGACTGCCTGCGCTGCGGCAAGTGCAAGCCAGTCTGCATGACCCATATCCCCCGTGCCAACCTGCTTTATTCGCCGCGCAACAAGATCCTCGCCACCGGCCTGCTCATCGAGGCCTTCCTCTACGAGGAACAGACCCGGCGCGGAGTATCCCAGCAGCATTTTGCAGCCCTCAACGACGTGGCCGACCACTGTACCACCTGCCATAAATGTGAGACCCCCTGCCCGGTGGATATCGATTTTGGCAAGGTCTCCATTCAGATGCGCAACATTCTCCGTGCCCGCGGAGAGAAATCGTTCAATATGGGCACGCGTCTCGCCATGCTCTACCTCAACACCACGGAACCACGCAGGGTTCATTTAATACGGCAAGGTGTGCTGCAAACCGCCTACAAAGCGCAGGCACTCGCCCACAGAATCTTCAAGCCACTGCTACCCAAGGGACCACCACCGGCCACCACCGGCAAGGCCGCGTTGCGCGCCGAAGTCATCCACTTCCTGCGCAAACCGCTGCCTGCGGACATGGGCGCGCGGACCATGCGCCAGCTTCTCGCCGTCGTCGACGATAAAACCGTCCCCATCATCCGGGACAGTGCCAAAGTGGCGGAGGACAGCGATGCGGTATTCTACTTTCCTGGTTGTGGCAGCGAGCGGCTCTTCAGCGATATCGGCCTGGCTACGCTGGCCATGTTGCATCATGTCGGTGCGCAAACCGTATTGCCACCCGGCTATCTCTGCTGTGGCTATCCGCAGACGGCTGGTGGCCAGGAAGACAAAGGCCAGGAAATCTCAGTGCGCAATCAGGTGCTCTTTCATCGTGTAGCGAACACGCTGAACTACCTGGATATCAAGACCGTGATCCTGTCTTGTGGCACCTGCATGGATCAACTTCTGCAGTACCAGTTTCAGCAGATTTTTCCCGGCTGCCGCCTGCTGGACATTCACGAGTACCTGATGGAAAAGGGCGTCGCCCTCGATGGTGTGGAGGGCGTCCAGTATCTCTACCACGATCCCTGCCACAGTCCCATGAAAACCCACAAACCCCAGGCCGTGGCATCGCAACTGCTCGGGCAGCAGGTGCTGGACTCCGCGCGTTGCTGTGGTGAGGCGGGCACTCTGGCCAGCAGTCGCCCGGACATCGCCACCCAGCTCCGTTTCCGTAAGGAAGAGATCCTCAAGGAGGGCATCCTGCAACTCACCGGCGACACACGGGCCAAGGAGGGCAACGTCAGGCTGCTCACCAGTTGCCCAGCCTGCCAGCAGGGTCTGGAACGCTACCGTGAAGATACGGGTCTCGACACCGACTACATCGTCGTGGAACTGGCGCGCAAGATACTTGGACCCCAGTGGCAGCAGGGTTTTATCGATGCCGCGCACCGGGGGGGTATCGAGCGGGTTTTACTCTGATGGCGGGCATCCCGTCGCAGATACCGCGCGCTGAAGGTGCGGACCGGTGACAACCCCCGACCCGAATACGCATCCCGTACAGACACCCATCGACGGAGTCCTCGACCTGCATACCTTTTGCCCCCAGGAAGTGCCCGACCTGGTCCGCGAATATCTTCATGCCTGCCGGATCAGGCATATCACGAAAATCCGTATCATCCACGGTAAAGGCAAAGGCGTGCTGCGCGAAACGGTACATGCCATTCTCCGGCGCGAGCCCATGGTCCGGGGTTTTCATCTGGCCAACGATCGCGGCAGTTGGGGCGCCACGCTGGTGGATATTTATCCGCCCAATGTTTCCCTGCCACCGCGCCGGCGCCCGGAGGCAAAAGCACACCGGCCGGGGCCGGTGCCGGGCTGGTACCGGCTGCTACACCGCATTTTTGCCAGGCATTGAGGCGGGATATGACTCAGGAAGGCGTGATCAAATTTCAACTGGACTGGCAGGCGGGGCCAGTCGTCGCCTGCGCGGTCCGGGCCACCCTCGGCCATTGGCGCGATGTCCTGCACGCCCATGGACTGATCGGCGCAGATCCCGCCCGCTACGGCGGCATCGGTTTTGGCAACGTGAGCTGTCGTTGCCGCGGCGGTTTTCTGATCACCGCCACCCAGACTGGTCACCTCCGCACGCTGGCTCCGGAGCATTTCTGTCAGGTCACCCACTGGGACATCGTCCACAACCGGATTTGTGCCGAAGGACCACAGCCGCCCTCCTCGGAGGCCCTCAGCCATGCCGCCTGTTATGACGCCCATCCTGATATTTGCTGGGTTTTTCATATCCACCATCCGCAGCTCTGGCGACAGGCGGCAGTTCTGGGATTGGCGGCCACTCCTCCGGATGCGGAATACGGTACCCCCGCCATGGCCCTGGCCGTATCCGATCTTGCCGGAAAGGCGCACTTACCTCTGCTCATCCAGATGGCCGGTCACGAAGACGGGCTCATCGCTGCCGGTCACAGCGATATGGAAACCGGCACCCTGCTATTGAACAAGGTTACCGAAGCTCAGGCTTCCAGCGCCTTGCGCAGGTAAGCATCCATATCGGTAAGGTTATTCAGAGCCCAGCGCCGGTAATCATCGGGCAGATCGGCTATCTTCACACCCTTGTGCTTGCCGAAGGGCATGGTTTCGGGAATCCTGGCGCGCTCGCTGAACTCCCATAAATCTTCCCAGGAGTTGGGCCGCACCGAGAGGATGACCTTGTTCAGCAGAATCCGGCAGAACTTCACGTCGGCCAGTGCCGAGTGGGCATTTTTGAGGTTGTCCCGGGTCTTGCTCTTGTCCTTGCTGAAGTGGTACATCAATGCTGACTGGGAATGGCTGTCCACCTCGGGCCAGAGCTTGCGGGTCATGGCATAGGTGCAGATGCGTTTAACGTCGGGCTTGCCGATCACGCCCCAGTCGTAATCTATACTGTGACCGACCAGGTACCCGGTGTCCTCGGGCAGGCGAAAACTGCTGGCGGGCGGGCTCTCGAGGAGGTCCTCCTCAAGAATATGGTGCACCGCCATGGCTCCCATCTCGATGGGCTTGGCCGGCCGGTAACGCTGCACGAACTGCTCCTCGACCTCCAGCGTCCGCAGATCGCTTACCGCCAGCCAGGCAGCCTCGATCAGGTCAGGCTCCACCCGACCCGTCGTTTCCGTATCAAAAATCAATGCGCGCATGCAAAACCTCGTCCGGGAACCGGCGAAAAGATGCAGGGTAAATGCCTGTACCCCATAGGGCAAGCACCCGTGCCTGGGGAACTTTGCTGAAAACGCAGCATCTCATTGTTTGCCCGGCCACTTTGTCCGGGTATTGCTTTTTTCCTCCGGCGCCCCCATTCCTCGGAAAGAGGCGAGAAAACGTAATTTACGTTATGCTAGCGGCGTGATCATTCACAGGAGTCAGACATGAATCAGGACCAGAACCCTTACCAGTTTCCGGACAGCATGAATCCGCCCGGATCGGGCAGCGGTACAGCCATCGGCACGTTGATGGGCAAGACCTATGCACTACTTGCGGCCACACTTGTCGTTTCCACCATAGCCTCCATTTACGGCATGCATTCGCCGTTTGCCTATGAACATCCCTTCATCCTGATGATCGGTTCCTTTGCCCTGCTCTTTGCGGTGCAGTACACCGGCGCGCATCGCAGTCCCTTCGCCGTCCCCCTGGTCTTTCTGTTTGCCGGTGGCATGGGCATGATGATGGGTCCGGCCATCGAGATGTATCTGCGGATGCCGGGCGGCGCCTCCATCATCGCCGAAGCCCTGGGCACTACCGCAGCCATGTTTGTCGGACTTTCCGCCTATGCGGTCACCACACGACGGGATTTCAGCAACATCGGCGGTTTCCTGATCACCGGTCTGGTGCTGGCCATCGTGGTCTCTCTGCTGAACATCTTCCTGCTGCATATCCCCGCATTGCAACTCGCCATTGCGGGCGTCCTGGTGCTGGTCTTCAGCGGCCTGATCCTTTTTGACACCCAGCGGATGATTCGTGGCGGTATTCAGGAGCCTGTCCTGCTGGTCGTTGGTCTCTATCTGGATATCATCAACCTCTTCATGGCGCTGCTCGAAATCTTCGGCGGCAACCGCAATTGATCCCAGCCTCCTTCCTGCGCCGCGGCAGGAAGGACGATTCTTCCGAAAGCATGGCACACACCATCCGCCCTGAGGTCAGCCCCAGGAGCCGTATCGGACTTTGCATCCCGCCATCGTCGCCAGGAACACTACCTCGCGCTTGAGCAGGGCGGCCCCTTTATATCCCCCACTGCCTATTTTCGCCCACGTTACGGCATCCTCTCGCCATGCACAGAGACCGGATGCTCCCGTGCCAGACAGTCCATAAAACCATCCACGAGGCAGCCTTCATCAAAGGCAGTCTCCTGCAGTTGCCGTCT
Organism: Acidithiobacillus ferruginosus; assembly: GCF_018854495.1. GTDB lineage: Bacteria > Pseudomonadota > Gammaproteobacteria > Acidithiobacillales > Acidithiobacillaceae > Acidithiobacillus > Acidithiobacillus ferruginosus. The sequence continues at coordinate 68,090 of NZ_JABBDR010000167.1, read as the reverse complement.
GCCCTCCCCACCCAGGCGCCGCCGCAACTCCGGCTCCCGCGCCAACCGGATCAACAGACCTGCCAGGGCAACGGCATCACCCTCGGGAAAGAGAAAACCATTGCGTCCGTCCTGGATCACTTCGCGAATACCGCCGCTGCCACTGCCCAACACCGGCACCCCGGCGGCCAATCCTTCCACCAGCGCCAGACCCAGCCCCTCGCGCCGCGAAGGCAGGACATTGACATCCATCAGCCCATAATAGGCCGAGATATCGTTCTGAAAACCGGGAAAAATCAGCCAGTCGGGACGCGCGCCGTGGACCTGGGCCATGGTGCGCAGGGCTTCGTGGTCTTCCGGATGGGGCGGGCCCAGAAGCAGGACGCGATAGGGAAAATCCAGCCGCGACAGAGCTGCGAAAAGCACATCAAAGCCCTTGGGGTGCGCCACCTGGGGATGCCAGTCTGGCCAGCGATCGAAACGAGCCACCATGCCGATGCAAAAAGGCGCTGGCGAGACATCGAGGCCGAGACCAGCCCGCAGCGCTCTCCGGGCCTGGGAGTCTACCGCGAAGAAAGAGGAGAGATCGCGGCCGGCATAGAGACGGGTGACCCGCGAGGCGGGATAGCCGCTGGCGACGAGACTCTCGGCGATCACCTCGCTGGCGGCCAATTGATGCGCCACCCAGAGCCGCTGCCAGGGCGCCCAGGGCAGGGCCGGAGGGCGTATGATGCAATGACGCATGAACCACAAAGGGGCTTGCAGACCACCCATGGCCTTGGCTGCCAGGGTCAGGTGCCGGGCCGGAGAATCATGGGTAAGCACCAGATCAGCCCCTTGGGCCGCCCGGCGCAGGGCCCCCAGCGCCGCTGCACTGAAGGGGGAAAATGACTGGGCAACGCTGACCGCCCGCCCGCGCAGGCGTTCCCGCTGATGGCGCACGAAACCCGCAGGCACGAAGAACGCCACCGCAAAGCCCTGCTCGCGCAGGCCATCGGCCAAGGCCAAGGCAACCTGATCCGCCCCGCCACGGCCATCGCCGCCCAAGACCTGCAGAAGCCGAAGCCGCCCGTTCTCGGCCCGCAGCGCCGGCCCGATCGAAGGGCGCGGTGTGGGCATCAAGCGGCTAGGCGTGATCTCCCGCTTTCGGAAGGGCGCGCTGGTTTTCAACACGTCGATGAGGAAACTACAGATACCAGTGCGCGCAACCGAGTAGCTCGCGGATACTGGCGAAAAACTTGACTTCGATCATGGCGCCCCGATCATCCCCTGCCGATTTGCCGCTATTCATGGTAACGCCCACTCCCGTATCCTTCAACCGCAAGGACGCAAGGACGCTTGCCCAGCCAATGGGCGCAATGCTAATTTGCAGTTCGTAGGCAAGCACCATGGGCCTGATCCCGGGCCCAGGCAACCGGAAGGAGCGCGATATGCAAACGGAACACCAGGATATGAAAAAGGAATTCCCCCAACTCGCGGCCCGTATGGACGTCCTGCAACAAAGCAATGCGCACTTTGCCAAAGCCTTTGACGAGTTCAACGCCCTCACCGCGGAAATCGAACATATCGAGCGCAACGATGCTACCGCTGGCGAGAGCGTGCTGGAACAAATGAAAAAACGCCGCCTCGCCCTCAAGGACGATATCTATCGGATGGCATCGGCCTGAACTGAAAAACGGCAAACCGTCGCGATGGAACAGTGCAGCACACCCGCCCCGCCGCATGCGGAGCGGAAAAGGAGCGCCGGTCCGGTGAATGATTCCGGCGCCCTCCAGCAACATACCCCCATGATGCGCCAGTACTTCGAACTCAAGGAACAGTGCCCGGATGCCCTGCTGTTCTACCGCATGGGGGATTTCTACGAACTGTTTTTTGACGACGCCGAAAAGGCCGCCCAGCTCCTCGGCATCACCCTCACCAGCCGCGGGCAGAGCGCGGGACGGGCCATTCCCATGGCCGGGGTACCCGTCCAGAGCGTAGATGGCTATCTCGCCAAACTGGTGCGTCTGGGCGAACGGGTGGCCATCGGTGAGCAGATCGGCGACCCCGCTACCGCCAAGGGCCCGGTGGAACGCGCCATAGTGCGGATCATCACCCCTGGCACCATCATTGACGGTGCCCTGCTGGATGGCGGACAGGAGCCCTTGCTGCTGGCCCTGTGTCCGGAAGGCACACGTTGCGGCATGGCCTGGCTGGACACCGCCGGGGGCCACCTCATGGTGCGTGAAGTGGTCGACACCGCCGTCGCGGATATTCTCGCTCGCCGCCCCGCCGCCGAAATCATCGCCCCGGAAGATACGCCGGTTCCCGCTGGAATCGACCCGAAAAAGTTGCAACTTCTGGAGAAAACCGGCTTTCAGACGCGACGCAGCGAAGCGGTACTTGAACGCTATTTCGGAGAACGGCTGGTTGGTTTCGGGTGTAATGATTGGCCCCTCGCCCTGCGCGCTGCCGCCGCACTCCTGAACTATGCCGAGACCCGGCTGCGCAGCAGTCTGAGCCAAATCCAGCGGATTCATCCGGAGCGCGCCGAGGAGGAGCTCCATCTCGATGCGACCGCTTTGCGGGCGCTGGAGGTGGTGGAAAGCCTGCAGGGGAATGGCCCCACGTTGCTCACTTTGCTGCAAAAAACCCAGACCACCATGGGTGCGCGTCTGCTCCGCCGCTGGCTCTTGCGGCCGCTGCGGCAAGGACCCGTGGTGGCGGCCCGCCAGGAGGTCGTCGCCGCGCTCACCCAAGGCAGCGGACCGCTTGCCATTCAGAAGGCCTTGCACGGTATCGCGGACGCCGAACGCATTCTCACCCGCATAGCCCTGAACAACGCCAGCCCCCGCGATCTCGCCCAGCTCCGCAGCACCCTCCAGGCACTCCCCGGACTGCGACTCGTCCTCCAGGAAACGGGGCATCCCGCCCTGGACGTCTTTCAGGAGCGCATAGCGCTTTTCGTCACCCTCCGCACCCTGCTGGAAAAGGCCCTGGTGGACACTCCGCCCATGACCCAGCGGGATGGAGGCTACATCCGTGCCGGCCATGATGCGGAGCTGGATCGCCTGCAGCAACTCAGCCGGAATCTGCAGGAGGTGCTGCGTGACCTGGAGCAGCAGGAGCGCCAGCGCACCGGCATCGCCCAGCTCAAAATCCAGTTCAACCGGGTACATGGTTTTTATATCGAAATCGGCCGCAGCTACCAGGGCCCCATTCCCGACGACTATCGCCGCCGCCAGACCACCAAGAACGCCGAACGTTACATCAATGATGCATTGAAAGCGATCGAAGACCAGGCCCTCTCGGCGGAAAGTCTGGCCCTGAGCCGGGAACGCCTGCTCTTCACGCAGCTACTGGAAACCATATCACCCGAGGTGTCGACCTTACAGGACGCCATGACCGCAGTCGCCGAACTAGACGCGCTCAGCACGCTGGCCGAGCGCGCCGTCACCCTACACTGGTGCGCCCCGCATTTCGTCACGGAACCGGTGTTACACATTCATGACGGCCGTCATCCCGTCGTCGAAGCTCAGATCGGCGGCAATTTTGTCCCGAACGATCTCGATTTTGACGAGGAACGGCGTATGTTGCTCATTACCGGTCCAAATATGGGCGGCAAATCCACCTACATGCGGCAAACGGCGCTCATCGTCCTACTGGCCCACATTGGCAGTTGGGTGCCTGCCCGCGAAGCGGTCATCGGCCCCATCGACCAGATTTTCACCCGTATCGGCGCTGCCGACGATCTCGCCGGAGGTCGTTCCACCTTCATGGTGGAAATGAGCGAAACGGCGCGTATCCTCCACCTCGCCACGGCACAAAGTTTGGTGATTCTGGATGAAATCGGTCGGGGTACGGCCACCCACGACGGCCTGTCCATCGCTTGGGCCACGGCGGAAGCCCTGGCGGAACGGGGCGCCCGCACACTCTTTGCCACTCACTATTTTGAATTGACCGAGCTGGATCTGCCCGGTTTACGCAATGCCCATCTCGACGCGCTGACACAAGGCGATCAAGTCGTGTTTCTACATCGGGTGGAAAGTGGTCCAGCCGCACAGAGTTACGGCCTGGCGGTCGCCCGGCTTGCCGGGGTTCCTGACCCGGTTGTGCAGCGCGCCCGCCAACGCCTCCGTCAACTGGAAGAAAGCCCCAGGCCGTCGCTCAGCCATACGGCGCCCGCCCAACTCTCCCTCTTCCAGGCCGCTCCCCATCCGGCGGTATACCAGTTGAGTCAGGTGGAACCGGACCAACTCAGCCCAAGACAGGCCCTAGACCTGGTTTACGCACTCAAAGAACTGGTGCGGCAAGACGGGTGACGAGATTTCTATCACTAACCATTGTCCACGCGAGGGTTTCCCTGCACAGCCCGTCTCCCCCGCCGTTGGCTTGACACCCTGCTACCAGGCCCATAAAATTTTTACATGTGCAACCTTCGCGATACGCTGAAGTAGCCGTTAGGCGCGTTATGGCTAGGTGCGCAAACTGACTTGATGATTGCCTCGATGCCTGCGCGCGCAAGCGCAATCCCCCACCAAACGAAGGAACCGACAAATGAACGAACAGACGTTACCCTGGGACGAAGACGCACTGCAACGCATGGAGAAGATGCCCTCTTTCGTGCGCAACATGGCCAAGGCTAAAATCGAGAAGGCAGCCAAGGAGGCGGGCGAATCGAGAGTCACCGCCGCGTTTCTCGATGCCAACAAAGGGAAAATGATGGGTTAGCGATGATCGTGCACTTTTCCAAAAAATCATGACTTGGCCTCAAGATAACATGGCCCAGCATCTTTCCTGCAAGCACACTCCGTTCACACAGAGAAAAATAAAGGCGCTCAGGTAGCGCCTAACATTTTGTTTTATCTGGTGGGCGGTGCAGGGTTCGAACCTGCGACCCCTGCCGTGTGAAGGCAGTGCTCTACCGCTGAGCTAACCGCCCAAGATGAGCTGGCTCACCTGGAGTGGGAACAAAATACCAATCAACGGCATCAGGGTCAACCATTTTCCCACCTTCTCACATGGTTTGTTTCCCGTTAAACTGCCAGCCCTCGCACCTCCATACCAGCAGACGCCCTAGCGCAGACGGTCACCCCCATCCATGATGTTTCTGAAACACCTGCCGACGATACGGGAACCCCGGCTTTACATGGCCCTGGAACGCACCTACCTGGGTTATTTCAAGCTCCTCTTCCTGTCGATAGGCACCGGCCTGCTTTCCGCACGCCTGGCCATTCTCTTCAAGGCACTCCACTACGCCACCCTGGGCCACTTTTTTACCGAGCTTTTCTACTGGCTGAGCTGGCCCGCCATCATCCTGATTTTTGTGGTAGGATTTCGTTTTATGTCGGACCTGGAATATATCGGAAAAGGATCTCCCGTGGCTGAAAAAGAAATCATTGATCCGCGCATTTACATGGCTGCCGAGCGTACCTTCCTCGCCTGGGTACGTACCGGCATCGGCCTGATTGCCTTCGGTTTCGTGATCGAAAAATTCGACTTTTTCCTGGAGCAGCTCTCCATCATGCTCCATACCAAACTCGTGATGGGCGCAGGCTTTTCCGGGATGGGCATCGTTTTCATTCTTCTCGGGGTCACCAATCTGGTCATCGGTGGCATCAACTTCATTCGCACGGTCAAAAAAGTGGACGAGGGCACTTATCATGTCCACAAGTTCCTCTACGGCCTCTACGGAGTCATTCTGCTGAGTATCACCCTCGTGCTGGCTGCCATGATCATCCATGTGTCGCCTTGAGCACGCCATTGCTAAAGCACCTGTACGGGCGTCAGGTGATCATCATAAGCCCAATAGCAGGCATGAAACGGATATTTAGCTGATCCCTTTCTGCCATTCCTCCAGAGGGCAAGCCCACCCTCGTCCAAAATCTCCAGGCACCGTGCGACCCGCCTGTCGTAGGATGCAGGCGCAATGCCTGCATGGCCACCCCAGGCAACAATCACCGCAGAGCTCGCGCCAAGTGTTTCACGAATGGTGGCGTCATTTTGCGAACCAATAACATAGGACTCGCCCCGTTGCCGCAGCACAGCACCAACCTCCCTGCTGTCGGTACCACGTAAGGCGTAAAGATTCAGAATGTGCACCCCACCCGCTTGCGGAAATCTGCGCCAGACATACTCCGATGCCGTGCGCACCGTCTTGTCGGCGGCGGTTTCGCTCGCGCTGGAAGGATTTTTCAGAAAAACCGTGATCATTCCTCCCGTACGACCGGAAAACGGGAGGGTAAGCCGGTATCGCCAGGTTCTGCAGGGCGAGAACAAGGCCGTGATCCCGGTGGTATCCACGGCGGGCGCATGCTGAACCGTTCTACCGATGCGCAACGGTTGTCACCCCCTTTTTCGTCCGCTCCCGCACTCGCTCGTATAACTCCGCCGGCGTCGGCAAGATATTCTTCAACTCGGACCGGATGTGGGCAGATTTAAAGGTCTGGGTGCTCAACGAGGTGAATGAGGCCATGGCCTCCATGATAGCGGAAAGAATCTGCCGGTCCAGGTCCAGGAAGTTGGCGAACTGTTGTGAAATCATTCTGGAACTAGGGGGGCGACTTTACTGTCCAGAAGTGGCGAGCATTTGTGCGTGTCCGGATATAACATCATTTCAGAGTCCATATTGGGGAGATTCTCATGCTGAACGAAGCGCTTCGATGGCAGTTAGATCGTGTCACTACACCGTTGGGTGTCATGCTGCTGGTCACCGACGCGCAAAATACCTTACGTGCACTGGACTGGGCGGACAGCGAGGCCCGCATGCTGGATCGACTCCGCCTGCTCTATGGCTCCGACGGGGTAACGCTGACATCGGCGACTGCTCCGCGGCCGGTTCGCAACGGCCTGGACGCCTATTGGGCGGGGGATCTCAACGCTGTCTCCGCCATTCCCGTAGAAACCGCAGGCACCGAGTTTCAGCGGAACGCTTGGGCTTGGTTGCGCAGCATTCCCGTCGGAGAAACCCGCAGCTACCAAGAACAGGCGAAGGGCATGGACCGGGCATCCGCGGTGCGTGCCGTGGGGCGCGCCAACGGCGCGAATCCCATTGGTATTGTCATTCCCTGCCATCGCGTCATCGGCTCCGATGGCACCTTGACCGGGTACGCGGGCGGAATAGAGCGCAAACGCTGGCTGTTGCGGCATGAGGGTGGTGATTTTTAGGGTTGCGCCCACAAACGCATGGCCGCATAGGCCCGCCAGGGCCGCCATGCTTCGGCGAGCACCAACACTTCTGCGGGGTTGGGGCGCCCACTCTCCGTTTCCAGTGCGCGCAGTAGTCCCAGGTCTGAATGGGGGGGAAGGCGTCCGGATCACGATATCCGCGCATGGCGATGTAGTGCGCCGTCCACGGGCCGATACCCGGCAGTTCGCAGAGGTTTTTGATGATGCTGTCGAGGGGGGTGCGCCGAAAAAGCCAAGCGGCCCTCTTGCATGGCCACAGCCGTTATCCTTTGGACATGCGTTTGTCGCAGAGGCCCGGCTGCCCCTCATGACTCCCCCAGCGGCACCGCATGGGCCAGAGGCCGCCATTGCAAGTGCTGAAACATCTGCAAATAGCGACGGGCGGCGTGACGATCGGTTTTGAGCATGAAGCGCCAGAAGCCGAAAATCCGCGCCAGAGTCATCATCTGCGTGGCGTAATTGCCCCAGGTATAGTGCGCGCTGACCCGTGCCAATGCGCCGTCGGAAACGGTCTCCCAGACACGGATATCGGCAGCCGCCGCTTCCAGGAAGTCCGCCAGCTTTTCCGCCGTCTCCTGTTGGTTATTGGGGTTGATATGAAAGCCGGAGATACCGTCTTCGATGATTTCCAGGGGTCCGCCGAAGCGGGTGGCAAAAACCGGCAGACCCGAGCTCATGGCTTCAATCACCGTCAGCCCGAAGGCTTCAAAGAGTGCGGGCTGGACGAAGCATCCATGGGTATCGCCAATAACCCGGTAAAGTTCCCCTGCCACATTTTTGTCGAGTAAAGTGCCTATCCAGCGCATCTGCCCGTCGAGTTGCTGCGCATCCATAATATCGTGCATCCGCTGGATTTGCGCCCGCTCTTCCTCGTCCTGGGAATCCTGCGGGTCGACATGACCGCCGACGATGACCAGGTTGGCCAGTTTGCGCAGGCGCGCCGATGCGCCAAAAATCTCAGCCAGTCCGCTGAGATTTTTGATGTGGTCCATGCGCGCCATACTGAAAATGATGGGTTTATCCCGATCCTTGAGTACGCCGCGCCGGTCCGCGGCGGGCTCCTCGCCAAAGAGCAACGCATCCATATCGTCGTGCAGATAACGCAGACGTGCTTCGCTGGCGGAATAGGGAAAATAATAGTGGGCATCGGCCCCCGGAGAGACGATATTGAATTTGGTATCGAAGACGTCAATCCCGTTTTCCACCCGATACAATCCGGGAAGGCTGTAATTCTGATATCCTTCGTACTGGCCCACCTCGCGGTCGTTTCCGGCGATTTCCTGATAGGTGCTGGTAACGATAATGTCAGAAGAGTTCATGGCGATGAGGTCCGCGGTGAACTGGCAAGCAAAATGATGGCTGGCATCGTGATCGCGCCAGTAGAGGTCACTATAGAGGTATTTGCTCTTCTCCAACGCGTGCGCAATGTTGCATTGGGTGACATTCAGCCGCGCACTGAGGATGGTGGCCACCAGATTACCATCGGAGTAATTGCCGATGATCAGATCAGGACGACGGCCAAATTCCGCCAGGGTTTCCCGTTCGAGGTCATCGGCATAGCGTTCCAGCCAGGGCCAGACATGGAAGCGGGAGATCCACTGCGGCAATATTTCGCCGTTGGGGTGCCGGAACGGCACGCGGAGAATCTGCACGTTGTCGGCGCCCTGGACGGGCTCCAGACGCTGGTCGCAGGAGGTGCCATCGGCATTGGGAATCAGGCGGGTCGCGATCAGAATACGGGGTACGATATCCACTCCCTGACGGGCTAGGCGCTGGCCCATTTCCTGTTCCAGCGCCCGCGCCTGATCGAGAATGTAAACGACCTGCCCGCCGGTATCCGGACGTCCAAGCACCTTGTCCTGCGCGAACCAGCCATGAATAGACACGATCAGTATTTTGGAGATCATGGGGATACGGTCGATGAATGCTTGCAGACTCTCTGCCGAGGGGGCGTCCAAGAGATCCATCAACAGACGCATGGTCTCGCGCACCCGTCCGGCGGTATCTCCCCAGCCGGGGGCGAAGCCGCGATGGACCATCTCCGCCGCAAACTCCGTCCACGGTTTGGTCTTGGGGAGCGTCGCCAGATACTGCACGGTCTGGCGTAGTGCTTCAAAATCCGGCGGCTGATCATGCACCATCAGCGATTGCCCGTTGAGCTTGTGCACGGCCAAAAAGTCGAGAATGCTCTGGCGCCCCGTCTTGATGTTCCCGAACAGTCGTCCAGCCAGGCGGCGGTTCATATATATGAGTCCTTGTCCGATGGTGTCCTCATCTTGCAGGTGATAGGGGGCGGCGCGGAAATCCTCAAAATCCACGGTGAGTATCGGCTCCTGATCATTTGCGGGGAGCACCTGTCTTTCCTTAAAGGCCAGATAATCACCCGGCGTGAGTGTCTCCAGATGAAGCTGTTCCCGATGCAGGCGCAGATAAGTCCAGCGCCCAGGGCCGGGACGCCAGGCCAGATAAATCCAAGGCTCCGCCAGCACCGCCTCTTGTAGTCTGGAGAAAAACTCCTGCAACACCACGAGGTCTGCATCACTGCCATAGTCTGCGGCAAAGTCGTCGATAGCCTTTTGCAAGTCGGTATAGAGCAGAAAGGGGCGTTGCAGATTGAACAGATATCGCAACAGCCCGGCAACGCAATGGGGATTTTGGCTGATACAGCGACGCAGATTGTCAGGCATGGGCTTGTCCTGGAAAACGGTAGTGCTGGATGCCTTCGAGAATGCCCCAGGCATGGTGCGCACTGGCGAAATAGATGTGATGTTTATCTCTTAGCCCGTGTAGTTCCGGGCTGTGGTTGCCGACAATAACCCCGCAAATTTCGCCACCCATCATATCGGCGTCATTGCCGGAGTCACCCGCAGTCAGCACCGCACGCAAGGGCAATCCCCAGCGAAAGGCCAGGAAACGGATGGCGTGGCCCTTGGACGCACGAATGGGCAACACATCCAGAAAGCAGTTATGGGAAAGCACCACATGGGCGGCGATCTGCCGCTCGTGCAGGCGCTGCTGCAGATCTTTCGCCGTTGGCGGGCGCTTGGGGTCTACATAGTAGCTTACCTTGAATGCGCTCTGGGTGAATTTTTCCTGCAGGCGCAGACCGGGTACCTTGGCCAGTGCCTGCAATACCCCTTCACGCCACCAGCGATAGTGCAGGTGAGCGGCCCAGTCCTGATCCTCGCGCAGCTTGCTGCCATAGATGATACGCGTACCCACGTCGGTGATGCAGATGTCCGGGCGGGGGACCTGGTGTGCTGCCAGTATCTCCATGGTTTGTTTGACATTCCGGCCGGTGGCCACGCCAAAGGCCACCCGGGGATGTTCCCTCAGCCATTCCATCAGCGTGGCGAGTCCCGCCGGGTCGCCAATCAAGGTATTGTCGATGTCGGATATGAGCAGATGATCCGCCGTCGGTAAGGCGCGGCGTACCCCCTGACGGGCGACGGATTCACGCCGCAACTGTTTGCGCTGACGCCGAAGAATCCGTTCCACTTCTGCCAGATAACGGCGCGCATGGGCCTCCCAACTATAGACCCGGCGCACCCCCAGCAAGCCTGCCCGGCTGGCACGCCGCCAGCGTTGGCGATCAAACAACATTTGCCGGAGGGCGTCTTGCATCTCTCCGATATTCAGCGGATCCACCAGAATGCCATTGCGGCAATAGCGGATGATGTCCTGCGGGCCACCATGCCGGGTGGCGACGACCGGCAAACCTGAGGCCGCGGCTTCCAGCAGGGTCAGGCCAAAGGGTTCGGTGAGTGCCGGGTTGACGAAAACACCCTTATAGATGGCCGCATAGCGGTAATATTCGGGGATATCTTCCGGTTCGTGGTGCTTGGGGAGGGCGACTCGTCCGTAAAGGTCGTAGTCGTCAACGGTATGCAGCATGCTCTGAATCACCCTTTTCGCCCCGTGTGGGAGCTGCCCAAGGCGGTCACGCTGGCCCATGACCAGAACCAGGTTGGCCTGCTCCCGCAAAACAGGGTCCGTGGCATAGGCCTCAACCAGACGCTGAAAATTTTTACGCTCATCGGGGCGAGCGATGGCCAGAATGGGGGGCTTGCGCGGTGCCTCCAAAAAGTGGCGTAAGCCGGGCAGCAGCGGTGAAGAACGCTGCCGCCCCGGTCGGGAAAACCGTCGCAAGTCCACACCGGGCGGCAGGATCTTGAAATGCGCCCGCACGGCATTCTCGTACAGGCCATACTGCTCGTCCACTTCCTGACGGGTGCTGGCCAGGACCACGGACGCTTCACCGAGTACGGATTCTTCGGCGGCAATACGCCGCGAAAAATGAAATTGCCGGTCGATACTTTCCGCCTTGCGGCCGGCAGCGATCAGTCTTTCCCGCTTATCCCGCCCCAGGGAATGGCCGGTGTGCATGAGTGGAATACCCAGCAGGCGGGAGAGGCGTACCCCTACGTAACCCGCATCGGCATAGTGGCTGTGGATGACATCGGGAATACAGTCTTCACTGCGGATAAAATGCAGCGCGCCGTCCACAAAAGTATCCAGGTAATCCCAAAGTCGCTCTTTTTGCAGATATTTGTGCGCTGGACCGGCAGGCAGACGGATAATCTGCGCGCCGGACTCCAATAGCTCGCGCGGTGCTCCATAAATGGGATTCGTGTCGGGGTCGTCAAAGCGACGTGTGAGAAGGTCGATCCGAGAAACGCGCGGGTCCCGTGCCAGCGCCTGCATTTCGTCGAGTACATAGCCAATCTGGCCGCCGGTATCTGCATCGATCCCGAGTTCCGGAGTACCGCAAATGCGGCCGTGGATACTCAGCATCAGAATGTAAAGACCTTGGTGGTCAGCCAAATCGGTCCTCCTTGGCCCATCGTGCCATTATGGTCCGGTAAAACGCGGGTTGATCCGGTACGGCGCCAGATATCGCACAAATGGCTGCTGCCAATTCCCCTGCCCTTTGCAATCGCCGTGCAATGGCATCACCGCGAAACAGGCTCCAGAGCCAACCTGCGACGAAAGCGTCCCCAGCCCCGACCGTGTCCTGGACCACCGTGGGGGTCGCTTCCGCCTCGTAAAAATTGGTTCCGTCCCCACAAACGGCACCCGCAGCACCGCGGGTCAGCAAGACGGCTTGCACATGAAAATGTCGGGCCACCATCTGCGTCGCTTCCCGCAGGGTCGAGGCTGGGGGGAGTTCGTAAGTGCGAATGATCTGCTCCAGCTCTTCCATATTGCATTTTAGTATAGACGAATCCCGTATGACCTCGGCCAGTAATTCCGGATTCCACCAGGGATCGCGCAGATTGATGTCCACAAAGCGCCACCGGGCATGGGCGCGCAACTGGCGCCAGGTCGCCCGCGATGGCCCGTCTTCCCGCAAGGCGAGACTACCGTGATAGAGCCAGGGAATGGGCGCGATCATGCTGGAGGGCGTAGCAATGGCGTCGTAGGCCTGATGCGGCAGAATCTCGAAGTGGTGCCCCTGTCGGGCGTCCGCCGTCACCCGTACCCGGCCGGTGGGAAGCAACGCGTCCACTGTCACTTCATTCGTGGACATCCCCCAGTCCCGCATGTGCTGCAAAATGTGTTGCCCAGAGGCATCCCGCCCTACCCTGCTGACAAAGACGGAGGCCACCCCCAGCGCATGGAGGTGTTGCGCAACATTGAAGGGCGCGCCACCAAGTCGTTGCACCGCTCCAAAATCATCGACCAGACATTCGCCGAAAATTACGCCGGGGGGCATGTCTGCATTCATGGTGCAGCCTTCCCATCCGGGCTGGCTTTTTTTTCGACATCGGGCAAGCGACGAATAATGCGTTGGAAAAAGAGATTGTTGGGTATCACCACAATCTGGCCATCGTCCTGGCGCAACTCGGTAAACATGAGATTTTCTTCGATGACCTCACCAGTCAGGGATTCCGGCAATATCTCGATACGTTGCCCCAACTGTAATGGCTGCCAGAACCAGATAAAAAAGCGTGCCGTAATGTTGCTGACCATGGCCCATACCGCCAGCATTCCGACGCCAATCACCGCCAGCAAGCTGACAAAGGTGGTCCAGACGGCTGTGACATCTACACCCCAGACCCGCAGTACGACTACCCAGACAATGAGCCAGAGAAACCAGGTGGTGATTCTCTGGAACATCACGCCATAGCCGCGGGACAAGGCCCGTCGCCGACCGAGAAAGTCCATGAGACGCACAACTACATTGCCATACCAGCGTAATATCAGATAGCTACCCGCCACGATCAGCAGGGTATACATCGACCGGTGGTATAACCAGTCGGGATCCACCGTCAACCCATGGAAAATTGTGCCCATACATCACTCCCTTCTGCGGTTGATTTTTACCATAACGTAGCGAACGCAGACGGGCAAATCTGCGCCCTACGGGCGTAAGGCAACTCATTTGTCAGGGAACCAACAGAGAAAAGGCCTATCAGATAATGGTATGCCTCGCACGATACCGTAAAGGGCGGCCCGATGGGCGACGCAGGAGAGATCATGGCAGACACCCGGAATCCCGGCACCATCATGGGCGAGAAAGCGATCGCCGCCCGCATTCAACTGGCACGCGAACACCTCGATCGCTTGCGCGCCATCCTGAAGGAACCCGGCCGCTGGGTGTCTGTCTGGTTTTTGGCCTATGCCCTGCTGGGGGCCGTCTCCTCCGGGCTGCTGCCTATTCTCCTGCCTCTGATGATTGTCGCCCTCACCCATCATCTCAGTTGGGTTGCCTACGTCATGGGCGGATTCAACCTCGGACTGCTGACCTCTCCCTTGTGGGGAAACCTGGCCGACAGCAAACACCTGCATCGCCCCATTTTTTTTGGTGGCTTTCTGGTATTGCTGATGGCACTGGCCGCCATGCCTTTTCTACCGGGCATCCTCCCCTGGAGCGGACTCTCGCTGCTCGCCGGCGCGGGAACCTCCGCCGTGGCGACCATGGCCAGCCTGTTCATCGTCGAGTTCGACCCCCAAAATGAATGGGAACCCCGGCTGGGCTGGCTGCAAACTTTTAACGGCGGCGGGCAGGTCGGCGGACTTTTATTGGCCGGCATTTTCGTCAGCAATTTCAAAGTCGGCCTGATCTGCTCAGCCTTGGCATTGATTCCCGCCATCTGGCTGGGTGCAAGAGGCTTGCCTGCCGGCGCCAAAAGTTATGACTGGACAGTGGAGATCGGTAATCATATGCGGCGCGATCTGGACTGGCGTTTCCTCGCCAACTTCGGGCGTCCGGAACTGCTGGGGGGTGACCTGCTCCGGTTTTCGCATCACCTTTCTCTGCAGGGCGCGCGCCGGTTTGGCGATATGCTACATACGCGTTTTGGCCGATTTCTGTTCTCCTGGTTTGCAGTAGCCTTTGGCGTAGCAGCGTTTTTCGCCTATTTCCCGGTGGCGATGCAAAAGGCTTATAACGTGGCCCCGGCATTGACCTCCAGCGTCTACGCCATGACCGCCGCCATAGCGTTGGTGCTGTACTCCGTGGGCGGGCAGTTATCCGGGCGTTTTGGCGCCGGAAGGGTATATCGCTGGTCTTTGGTTCTCCGCTTTTTGGGATTTGGACTGCTACTGCTGGTATTTTTCCTGCCCATATCCCGGGCGCTGATTGCCTTGGCAGGCTTCGTCCTGATTATTATCGCCTGGCCACTGCAGAGCATTTCCGGGACCAGTCTGACAGCGCGGCTCACGCCTTTCAGTCAGGGCGAGGCGATGGGACTTTTTAACGCCAGTGGCGCAGTGGCCACGGTGATGGGTACCTTTCTGGGCGGTCCGCTGGTACAGTTCATCGGCTATCCATCCCTGTCCGCCATAGCTCTGGTCGGCATCCTGCTCGGCTGGCTGGCGGGGCATGGATTACAAACCCCCGACGCTGCGCCGGCCATCCACGATGATTTTGCAGCGCAGAAAGCGCCGTCCTAGCGATTCCGCATGAAATCAGCCGTGCGCTGAAAGGCACCCTGCAGATGGCCATAGAGTTCAGGCTCTATCCCTACCTCGTGCATGGCCTGCAGCATACAGGCCATCCACTGATCCCGTGCCTGATCATCCACCGGGACAGACGCATGCCGTGCGCGTAAGCGGGGATGCCCGAACTGCTGCACATATAGATCAGGCCCGCCCAGCCAGCCGGAAAGAAACAGAAAGAGCTTCTCCCTGGACTCGGAAAGGTCCTTTGCATGAATATCCCGCAACGGAGTTTGCCATTGCGCCTCGCCGTCCATGAGGTCATAAAACCGGTTGACCAGATTGCGAACGGCCTCCTCACCACCAAGACGGGCGTAGGGCGTGCTTTCAGGTTCAGACATCAATGGTCTTGCTCCAGGTTAGGTGTGTATTAGCGGCCACTATGTTTATGATGCATGCTGCGCGGAGATGGCCATTTTGCGCTTTATCCATGCCTGCGCTACAGTCAGCCCGATACAACCTGCCCCGCAAGAGTACCTTCTTTGGATGTTGTTCGGCAACGTCCTGGCTACCGCCCCCCGCATACAGGAAAACCTCATGCCCCTTACACCGACAGCCGCATTCATCGAAGGACGCTGGACAGACCTCGAGACGCGCTTTGTGGTACGAAGCCCCGTCAATCAACAGATGCTCGCCGAAGTGTCCGATTGCGGAACTCGGGAGGCGGAAGCAGCGGCGCAGGCGGCAACGGTCGCTTTTGCAACCTGGCGTCAAACTACCGTTTACCAGCGCGCGGCCATCCTCAGCCGTTGGGCGGATCTCATCCAGGTTCACGCAGAAGACCTCGCACGTCTCATCACCTGGGAGATGGGCAAACCCATACGGCAGAGCCGTGCGGAAATCAAAACCGCGGTCGCCCTGGCGCGCTGGTACGCCGAAGAATGTAAACGCATCACCGGCGAAAGTATTCCTTCCCAGTTTCCAGACAAGCGCTTGCAGATCTGGAAAGCGCCGATTGGTCCGGTGTTCGCCATTACGCCGTGGAACAGTCCGGTCTCCATGGTCGTTCGTAAGATAGCGCCGGCTCTGGCAGCCGGCTGTACAGTCATCCTCAAGCCCGATGAGCAAACGCCGCTCTCCGCATTGAAACTTGCCGAACTCTGGGCGGAGGCGGAGGGACCCGCTGGCACCCTGCAGGTGCTCCCCAGCTCTGATCCCGCACCACTGGCGGAGCGATTGATGGCCGACCCGCGCATAGCCAAGTTGAGTTTTACCGGCTCTACGGCGGTCGGGCAGAAGCTTTATGCGCAGGGATCGCCGACCATCAAACGGCTTTCTCTGGAACTGGGTGGGCACGCTCCGGTGCTGATTTTTGCCGATGCGGACATCGCTGCGGCGGTGGCCATGACCATCCATGCCAAATTCCGCTATGCCGGCCAGTCCTGCGTCGCCGCCAACCGCTTATATGTGGATGATGCGATCCTGCCGGAGTTTACCGCACGCTACCTTGAAGCTATGAGTCACCTCAAGGTCGGAGACCCTTTCGCAGAGGACACTGACATCGGCCCGCTGGTTTCCGAAGCCGCTGTCCAGAAGTTCAAAGCACAATTGCAGGATGCCCTGGACCGGGGTGCAAGACTCCTATGCGGAGGGGATGCACAAGGCCTGTGGTGCTCCCCGACCCTCCTCGCCGACCTCGATCCGCAGAGCCGCATATTCCACGAAGAAAGCTTCAGCCCTCTGCTGCCCATACAGGGGTTTCGCAGCGAAGCGGAAGCTGTCGCGCGCGCCAATGACACTCCCTATGGCTTGGCCGCTTATCTCTGGACCCGCGATCTCGGACGCGCATACCGCATCGCGGAGGCGCTGCAATGCGGCATTATCGGCGTCAATGACGGAGCTCCCGCCACTCCACAGGCGCCCTTCGGCGGCAGCAAACTCTCTGGACTGGGCGCCGAGGGTGGCAAATGGGGGCTGGAAGAATTTTTACAATTGCACTACGTTTCCATCCAATTGCCATGACAATTCTCTATTCCCTGGCCATCCAGGTAGGATATACTGTCATACTCTTATTCAGTTCATCAGGGAGCGGTCATGGAAACCAGTCTGCGCAATCATTTGAAGGGTAAAGTAATTGAGATCATCAAAGGTGGCGCGGTTTCGGAAATCGAGGTGGAAACCTCCGCCGGTATAATCACCTCCGTGATTACCACACGGAGCGTCGAACGTCTCGGACTCAAAGTGGGTGACGAGGTTTTCGCGGCAATCAAAGCCAGCGAAGTAAGTATCGAAAAACCCTGAAGCCGCCGTTTCATGTTTTTCTCTCCGCAGGAGGTTGCCGCACTCATCCAGGAAGATCAGCCTTTCCTGGACCTCACCACCCACATGCTGGGTATCGGCGACAAGGCTGCGGTCATGTGTTTTCGCTGTCGTCATGACATCACGGTCGCGGGTACCGAACTTGCTGCGCAGTTGGTGGAGGCCTGCGGCCTTACCGTGACCGAAAGTCAGCGGTCGGGCGCATCGGTCGCAACAGGGACCACCCTGCTGGCGGCGGAAGGTTCCGCAAGTGCCGCCCATTCTGCATGGAAAGTGGCGCAAAACGTGCTGGAGTACGCCTGCGGCATCGCGACCTATGCCGGAAAACTGGTGCAACAGACGCATCAGATCAGTCCTGGGACGGCGGTTGTCGTCACCCGCAAGAATCTTCCCGGGATACGCCGTTTTGCGACCATGGCGGCTCTCGCAGGGGGAGTCATGCCGCACCGGTTGAGCCTCTCGGAAAGTGTTTTGGTATTTGACCAGCACCTGGGCTTTTTAGGTGGTTTATCGCCTTTCTTGCAACAGTTGGCACAATACCGGAGGCAGGTTCCCTCCAGCAAGATCGTGGTGGAAGTGCAAAATACGGATCACACGATGACGGATGCACTGGCACTGGCGCAGGCCGGGGTCGCCGGGATCCAGTTTGATAAAATCGCGCCCGGCCCCCTGGCAGCCATCGCCGAGAAACTGCGTGCCGTGGCCCCGGAGGTTACATTGTTTGCCGCAGGCGGGATTACCCTTGCCAATATTCAGGCCTATGCGGCAACCGGTATGGATGCCCTGGTGACCAGCGCCGTTTATCACGCAGCACCGGCCGATATCGGTGTGGAGATTCGCCCCGTATAAGACCGTGACTCCCGCGCGTCACAGGTTTGTGACGAGCATTGGGGCGCCCTCCTACCCCGCCCTGGCCACGGCGGTCCCACCACCCGACAAGACGCCAGTGGGCACCTGGAGCACCTGAATCCCCTGCTCGCGAACAAAACGCGCTTCGTTCCGGGTCAGCGGTGCCTCTATCAACGCCCAATGGCGATCCGATGAACGCTTCATGATCTGGCGGGCGAAATTGCGCTGCAACTGATCATTGAAACGGCATCCGACAAAAAGAAAATGGCGCCCGGAGCGGATTTGTTGGACGATCTCCGGAATAGGCGTCTGAATGTCAATTTCCGTCAGCACTTCGACAAAATCCGTATCCGAAACGAGGTAATTGTTGGCCGGACTTTGTGAGCCCCAAGGCTCATACAGTATCGTGTCCCATTGGGCGGCCACTGCGGCTTCGACCGACTGGCCCTCGGCATCCATGTATCCCGTCCAGTGGCCGAAATGCTCGGTTTGACTGAGTCCCTGGATACGGCCCCAGCGTGCACCCTGTTCGGCCAACGCTTTGGCCATACCGTTGTCGTACCAGAGGTGGACGATCAACGGGAGTTTCCGGGCGGCCAGGTCGCGCTGCAAAGGATGGATCGGCGGATCCCCGGCAAAGGCCTTGTCCATCATGCCCACGAGGGTCTTGCGGTGCTTGAAGTTCTCGATATATTGCGCGGCCCCGGTGAGGTTGCGCCGGACCTTGTGAGGCACCGTCACCTGGCCGCTGAGTACTTCCGCCAATGCCGACAACCCGCTGGGCAGGGTGGCTCCGGCCTCCGGCAACAGGCCGGGACCGAGATACGGAATGATGCGTCCTTCCGCAAGGCCGCTGAAGATTTCCGAAAGATCCTTGTCCATGATCATGCTTCCTTATGTTGCGAGGGAAAAAACCGCAGCCTTGACCTGTTCGAAGACCGCTGGTTCGAGGCGAAAAATGCCCCTTCCCCCGGAGAGAGATTCATAACCATTGGCAGAGTGTCTGCTCAGCGCATTGAACCAGTCCTGAGGACTGGTCCCGCTGGGACACTCGCCAATTTCCCGCACCCTGCCATCGTTGGCAAAACGTACATGAATGATGACGAGCGACTGTTCCATCACATCCTCCTTATAAGCCCGAAGAAAATCCCAAAAGCTCGATGACGACGTCTTCTTCACCAATCATGGCCTGACAGGCCAGACGGGACTTGCTGCCGACGCCAACGATGGTATCCAGTCGCTCATTTTCCAGACGCTGGATTTTCGACACGCTCTTCCGCCCTTCCTGGACGAAAATATGGCAGCTATCGCATTCGCCTTTGCCTTCGCACTTCAGGACCATGGGTTCACCGGCAGCGATCACCGCGGCGGCGAGACTGGCCCCCACGGGCATCTCGACGGTTTTACCACTGGGTTTGATGGTGATAATGGGCATTCAATCTTCTCCTCTATGAAAATAAACGTAAAAACAACACACTAATAAATGGCAGCACCAGCACCCACATTAACGGATGCATCCTTCAAGGTTTCGATGATAAAGGCGATCTCCTCTTCTCCCAGACGCGGGTGAAAAGGCAGGATCAGGGTGCGGTCGGACACCCGCACGGCGGTCGGGCAGTGACCGCCGCCGCGCTCGCGATAATAGGATTGGGTGTGCATGGGCAGGCAGTAAGAGGCCGCCTCGATACCCTGGGCGCGGAGATCGGTGACGATGGCATCCCGACTGCTACGGCTGAACCGGGTACCAAGATGTACTTCGTATACAAACCAGTGCACCGCGGTGGCATCCGGCCCATGGTAGGGATCCTTGATTCCTTCAAAGGACTTCATGTACTCAAAGTAGAGTGCTTCCACCTGCTGTCGGCGTTGCAGAATACCGTCCAGACGGGCAAGCTGGACCAGCCCTATGGTGGCCTGGATATCGCTCATTTCTGCCTGCAGGGGTGGACGAGTAGGCGCCACCACCGAGCCCCGATCACTGATGCCCCGCGCGCGATATTGGCGCAGACGGCTGACGGTTTCGGTATCGTCCGTGACGATCATGGCACCTTCACCACAGACCAGGGCAGAGGGCTGGGCAAAGGCAAAAATAGCGCTGTCTCCGAAGCTACCGACCAGTTTGTCCTGATAACGGGAGCCGATGGCCTCCGTCGAATCTTCCAGCAGAATCAGGCCATTTTCGTTGGCCATCGTGCGCAGTTCCTGCCAGAAGGCGGGATGCCCCTTGGTATTACCGGCGAGGATCGCCCCGGTTTTCTCCGTGATCAGGGTCTCAGCCCCTTTGGGGGAGATCGTGCCGGAGTAGTAGTCGATATCCGCGAATACCGGCTGAACCCCGTACCACGCGAGGGCATGCCCGATCTGCCACCAGCTATAAGGCGAGAGAATGACTTCATCGCCCCCCCTGAGTTCGTAGGCGCGCAGACAGAGCATCAACGCCAGAGTCGGACTGGCGACGGCGACGGCATAGCGCCGCCCGTGATAGGCAGCAAAGGCCGCTTCGAAGGCCTCCACTTGTTCCCCCGCGCTGATGCGGGTGGAACGCAATACCGCCTCTACGGCCTCCAGTTCGCTGGTGCTGATGTCCGGGTCCGAGAGTGGGATTTCCAGCGCAGTCATGTCGTACTCCGATGCATGGCCAGCAACAGGCCGGTTGCCACCTGGGAATCGGACGTGATTTTCGGACAATGGTCGCGGGTATCCAACCAATGCAGGTCAAAATATTCGCCGGTACGGAAGGGCTCGTCGTTGACATCGCCGGCGGGACATTGGGTGATGGGGAGTCCGGGGAAGCGGGTACGCAAAACAGGCAGGATACCCTCACCAGACCGGCAGGCATTTCGGCCCAGATCAAAAAGCACCGCGAGATCTTCGTCAGTGAGTTCCATCCTCTCAGCCCTCCAATCGACGCGCTTCTACGGTAATAGGCAGACGGGTATCACCGGGCATCTCCGGCAATTCCAGGCGCCAGCCGTTCGCCAGCGTCACCACCCCGCCCCACAGTTCCGGCTTCTGACACTCGGTAATCGGTTCCTCAAGGTCTTTCTTGGGCACATACGCCGTCAACTCACCAGCGGCGTTTTTACGAATCATCACCTTCATGGGGTATTCCTTATTTTATGGTGCGCAAGAAATCGGGACTCCGGCCTTCACCGGTGGCATGTCCATCATGCCCAGCAGGATGCCTGGCAATACACGGAGCAGCCGCTCCACATCCTCCGACCGGTTCTGGCGGCCAAAGGAGAAACGCAGCGAGGACAGCACCGCGGTTTTAGAAAAACCCATGGCCGTAAGCACATGGGAAGGTTCCTGCCCGCCAGCAGCACAAGCGGCACCGGCTGCAGCCGTAATGCCCTCCTGCTCCAGGCGATAGAGCAGTTCTTCACCGTCGAGTGCGATAAACCCGACATTGCTGGTATTGGGTAAACGCTCGGCTTCCTGCCCATGGATCCGCGCGCAGGGCATGAACGCCAACAGACCTTGTTCAAAATGATCACGCAATTCCCGCAGGTAATGCGCCTCGTGTTCGATATTGGTGAGCAGACGGGCAGCGGCCGCAAAACCGGCAATGGCAGGAACATTCTCGGTACCGCCCCGCCGTCCCCGTTCCTGATGACCATGAAACAAGGGTGGTAAGGCAATGCCTTTGCGGACGAACAGTGCCCCAACGCCCTTGGGGCCATGAATCTTATGTGCCGAGCAGGATAAAAAATCCACGCCGGAAGCGGCGGCATTCACAGACAGCTTGCCAAGCACCTGGGTCGCATCCGTATGGAAAAAAGCCCCCGCGTCATGCGCCATGGCAGCCGCTTCAACAACAG
Source organism: Acidithiobacillus ferruginosus (assembly GCF_018854495.1). GTDB lineage: Bacteria > Pseudomonadota > Gammaproteobacteria > Acidithiobacillales > Acidithiobacillaceae > Acidithiobacillus > Acidithiobacillus ferruginosus. The sequence continues at coordinate 46,071 of NZ_JABBDR010000167.1, read as the reverse complement.
GAAAGAGCACACCGGTTTCATTGTTTGCCCACATCAGCGAAACCAGGGCGGTATCCGGACGCAAGGCTATGCGCAGGTCTTCCAGGTCCAGGCGCCCCTCTTCATCCACCGGCAGGTAACTTACCTCTATTCCGAGACGTTCCAGATGCTGACACATCAAAAGTACGGAGGGGTGTTCCACCTGGCTGGTAATCAGATGGCGTTTGCCTTTGGTCAGGGAGAGCGCGCCCAGGATCGCCGTATGATTGCTCTCCGTCGCGCCACTGGTAAAAATCAGTTCCGCAGGTGAGGAGCCCAACAATTTGGCCACCGCGACCCGCGCCTCACCCAACGCTTTCTTGACGCTTACACCCGCTTCGGAGGCACTGGAAGGATTGGCATATTCTGTGGATAAATAGGGCAACATGGCGTCCAGTGCCGCCGGTGCCAAGGCCGTTGTCGCATTATTATCGAGATAAATGCTGCGCGTCATGTTCATGGCTTCGGCCCTTCGACGGGTAGAATTTCCTCTTCCAGACAACCCACCACCATACCGTTGGCAAACTCCACGAGGTAGAGGGGCGTGTTGCTCTCTTCATGATGTCCTACCCGCACGATTTCTCCCGGACTGTCCTTGGCTACCAGCAAGGCCCCTTCGGCCTCCCCCGGATACGTCCCATCATTAAAAATATCATCGCCAGCCAATACCCTGAGACCCCAATCAAATCGGGGAGGACGCAGATCCATCATGAGATTTTCTCCTCCTGACTCGGATTGTATTCGATCAATTCCAGTTCACGGCCCTTCATGCCGACCAGATGACCACGCTCATAAAAATCCACGCCATAAATATAAAATTGTTGCAAATAGGTGCCGATACTGATGATAAAACCGACATCGCCTTTGGTAACAATCACCTCGCCAATTTCCGCACCGGTGAATGTCCCGTCATTTTTCACATGCTTGCGGGAACGGACTTTATCCCCATAATTGAACTCGGGTTCTGCGCCAAGCTCGACGGTCGCGCTATCTCTGCTCATACCGGCCATAATTCATCCTCCCCTGGCAATCGTTGCCTGGAAAACGGTTCGCCTTTCCCCAAGCGTTCTGCGGCGCAACGACGCACCTCATAATCCTCGTCTGCCAACAGGCGGATTACCGCTTCCCGGCTCCCGCGCGCCGCCACCTCGTAGCGGATACGCCAGTCCGCATCGTCAATCAGCGTGGAAAGGATCGACACCGGTACCCGTTCAATGGCATCCAGACGGACCCCGGGGTCGTCGTCCTGCAGCATTTTGACCAGGGCATCCACGCCGATGCGTTTGGCCACAACCCGCCGGACCTCCACATCGGAATCATGCATCATGAGCGGCAATAGACCTTTGGGCAGGCGACGCACCACTTCCAGGCGCACGTAATAATCCGCATCGTGCATCATGGCAGGCAGGTTACGTTCATCCAGCCGCGCAGCTACCCGGATACGCACTTCCCGATGCGGATCGTGGATCATCCGCAGCAGATAGCGTTGCGGAAGCCGCTGCGCTACTGCCCAGCGCACGGTTTCGTCCGGATCGTTCATGAGTGCCGGCAGATGAAAGATATCCGCATAACGCGCAGCGCAGGCCCGCACCTCAAAGTAGCCGTGTTGCAGATAATCCTTGGCGATCTGCGGATTCCAGCGAAAAAAGCGATCCACCCTTTTGGCGTAACGATCATGCATACAGGCATGCAACGGTTCGCACTTCAGCCCTGGGATCCCGCGCTCAGGGCAGGCTTCACAGGAGACGGCGCAGCCCTGCCAGTCAATGGCCTCGTCCGGATCACTCATCGTCGTCTTCCTCTTTTTTTTGCAGGACTTCCAGCAGTACCCGGGCCTGTATTTTATCCGTCGGGTCCAATTCGATGAGTTTGTCCATGATTTTGCTGCCCGTAGCCAGGTGACCCAGACGCAAATGCAGGTAACCATAGGCTTTCAGCACGAACATATAGAAGCGCGCCTGCGGAGCATCAAAACTGCCAAAGTCCGCCTGCCGCTCCCTTACCTTGCGCCAGTCCGGATCAATACCCAATTCCGCGGCGCTGCGCTGCAGACAGATGCGGGCCGTAGCCAGCGCCTCGCGCAGCCGCCCCTTATAGAAATAAAATTTGTATAAACCCAGATAAACGACCATGTGTTCGGGCGCGATGGCGATGGCATCCATCAGGTGATCTTCGGCACAGACTTCGTCCGCATAGGAGCGCGCAGCAAGATGCAGATGCCGTTCCGCTGCTTCTGGCAACAGGCCTTCGTAATAGCGGCGGTTCAACCATTCATCGTCCCAGATATTGCTCATGCCGCACCCCTATGCTTCAGGGGATGGAGCAGAGCCGCCTCACATTCCTCACAGCAGGCATAACTGCTGTAAGCCTGTGCGAGATGACGCTGCTCCCTCGCGGGTATGCGCGTAAAGATCTCCGCACCGCAGAAATCGATATCGTCGAGATGCGGGGGGAGTGCTGCTGTATTCGCTGCGCAACGATGGATAGTCGTATTCGTATGATGAACGATCCAGGTTTCCATGTTTTCCTCCCTCCCGTCTCACCGTTTCCGGGACCCGGCTTTATTCCTTGGGTGTAAATGACGTTCCGCAACCACAACTGGCCGCCGCATTGGGATTGGTAAAGACCAACCCGGTATTCATCAGGCTGTCCTCGCAATCGACGACGACTCCGTTGAGAAAAGGGACACTCTTCTGTTCCAGCAGTACCGGAATGCCATTGCTGGTGATGGCCACATCGCCGGGCTCCGCCGCGTCGACAATGCGAAAATCGTAAGAGAGGCCGGAGCACCCGCCTGGCTTTACCGCAAGGCGAAAAGCACTGGCGGCATTTCCTCCGCCAAAGGTAATCATCCGCTGGATAAAGCGTTCCGCTTTAGGCGTAAAGGTGAGTTCCATGACAGACTCCTAAGCGACGTAACGGGGATAGTTGTTATCAATGATGCAGGTGTCGTCCACCGGACATACCGCCACACACTGCGGTTCATCGAAATAATTTATGCATTCTGTACACTTGGCTGGATCGATCACAAAGGTGCCATTCTTTTCGGAAATCGCCATATTCGGACATTCCGGTTCACAGGCCGAACAACTGGTGCATTGGGAACTAACGATTTTAAAAGCCATGATGTTTCTCCTTTTTACAAAATGGGGGAGGAGATCTCCCCCGATAACCTTATGCAGCGATGTACGCGCCCTGCCGGATCTCCGCATCCCCGCGCTGGCCATGGACAATGGCCCCGCTACGGATGTTATCGAGATAATCCCGATAGTAGGCGATGACTGACTGCTCGATATATTCAAAAGCGTAGCGATCCACCGCATCGATTCCGGCCGCCTCCAGCGAGGCTTTCGGACAGCCACCGATCTTGGCCACAAAAACTGCCGTACAATCGTTGATCGCGCGGATGATGGTGGTTTCCAGGGCTTCCTCTTCGCCATAACCGCCCTGGCAATAGAGGTCCACGCGACGGTGGCCGACAAACTTCGCCCCGGACGCACTCGCCTCATAAATCTGAAACTCGGTGGCATGACCGAAGTGCTCATTGACCCGCCCGCTGCCCTTGGTCGCCACCGCGATGAGAATTTTGACATCGGATTGCTCGCCGGCCAGGGTTTCCAGTTCCGCCCGCTTGGCGTCCGCCGTCGCCTGACGTTCCTGCTCCACCAGCGACTGATAGGCCTTGCGCGATTCCAGGTCATATTCCACATCCATCGCCATGACGGCTTCGGTCGTGAATTCTGCCGAACGATCTTCACCCAGCAGACCCACGGCGTCCGCCCGGCATTGCCGACAGTGGCGCATCATGTTCATTTCGCCTTCGCAACTGTCCTGCAGGGCCTTTAGTTCCTGCGCGGTCGGGCCGCGCTGGCCGTTCAAGCCGAAAACGGTGCCATGTTCCGGGGCGGAAATCAGGGGCATGATGTTGTGAAGGAAAGCGCCGCGGCTCTTGACTGCCCGGTTGACTTCCACGAGATGGTGATCATTGATGCCGGGGATCATGACCGAATTCACCTTACAGAGAATGCCGCGCTCGGTCAGCATTTCCAGTCCCTGCATTTGCCGGTCGGTGAGTATCTGCGCCGCTTCACGCCCCTTGTACCGCTTGTTTTTGTAATAAATCCAGGGATAGATCAGCGCGCCCACATCCGCATCCACCATATTGATGGTGATGGTGACGTGATCCACATTAAAGCCGGCAATGGTATCCACATGGTCAGGGAGTGCCAGGCCATTGGTGGACAGGCAGAGCTTGATATCCGGCGCTGTTTTCGAGATCAGTTCAAAGGTCTTGAAAGTTTTCTCGGGGTTGGCCAGGGGATCACCCGGACCAGCAATACCCAACACCGTCATTTGCGGAATGGTGGAAGCCACGGCCAGCACCTTTTTAGCCGCTTGCTCCGGCGTCAGTTTTTCACTGACGACACCCGGCCGACTTTCGTTGGCGCAGTCATATTTGCGGTTACAGTAATTGCATTGGATATTGCAGGCGGGCGCCACCGCAACATGCATACGGGCGTAATGATGATGCGCTTCTTCGCTATAGCAGGGGTGATTCTTGACCTTTTCCCATATCTCCGGTGCCAGATCTCCCTGCCCCGCTCCGGTGCCACAACTGGCCTTGCCGGAACCACCGCTCGTACCACAACCTTGGTGTTCTGCCTTCTGCTGCATGATCTCATCCAGATCCACCCCGTTATTGGGTGTGGCAATACTGGAAAGAGAAATTATTTGGGATGCCATGGGCGTAATCCTCCATACGGATCTTCAGTGAACGATGGAAAACCGCGCGCCTCATGGATGTATCGGCTTGCTCCTAAGAAGCTGACGCTTGCATTACCTTTAGCAAAAGTGATGCCAGCATATGCCGCCTTTGTTTTTCAAGATATTAGATTAAAACCATCCGGTGCTTTGTCGATAACATGACGTGCGTTTTCCGCACTGCGGCAAAAATTGTCGAAAACCGGACAAATGGGGAGGGGTAAAAATAGCAGGGCAAGCACGAAAGACGGTAAGCAAGGTGGGGATGGGGGGAGCGTTCGCCGCCCCCGGTTGAGCGTTTCCGGTTTAGAGTTTTTTAACTTCTACGCCATGCTTATTGAGGGCATAACCGAGTTTGCGGGTGGTCGTCCCCAATAAACGGGCAGCTTTGGCTTGTACCCAGCCACAGCGGTCCATGGCCTGGATCAGGCGATCCCGCTCCGACAAAGGCAAGGAACCTTCCCCGTCACCAGCCCCGGATGCATCCGCCACTTGCTCCTCCACATCAGGTGTTGCAGGAGGCGGAACACTCCCGCCGCTCGACAGCTTCATGGTGACGATGGGATGACTCCCTTCCAGCGGCCGCAAGGCCATGGACAGGCACTGATTGCGCTGACAGGGCACGTCCAGATTGCGGATGATATCGCCGCGCATCATGGTGGCGGTGCGTTCGACGCAGTTTTCCAATTCCCGCACGTTACCCGGCCAGTAGCAGGACACCATGGTTTGCAAGGCTTCCGGGGTGAGGCTCAGTTTGCGCTGGTTCTCCGCGTTGTAACGGGTAAGGAAGTGCTCGATCAGGGCGGGAATGTCCTCACGACGCTCCCGCAGTGGGGGCAAGAAAATACTGACGACATTGATCCGGTAGTACAGATCGGCGCGGAACTCGCCCTTGCTCACCGCCTCTTCGAGATTGCGATTGGTGGCAGTGATAATGCGCACATTGACCCGCCGGGTCTGAGTTCCGCCTACCCGCTCGAATTCACGCTCCTGTAACACCCGTAAGAGCTTGGCCTGAAAAGCCGGAGAGATATCGCCGATCTCATCGAGAAACAGCGTGCCGCCATCTGCCAGTTCAAAGCGCCCTTTGCGCTCCTGGGTGGCGCCGGTAAACGCGCCGCGCTCATGTCCGAAGAGTTCTGACTCGAGAATGCTTTCCGGGAGCGCCGCGCAATTGAGCGAAACAAAGGCTTTGTCGCGACGGGGGCTGAGATAATGAATGGCGCGGGCGATGACTTCCTTGCCGGTGCCCGACTCACCGCGCAGCAACACGGTCGCCTTGCCCGGTGCCGCCTGATGCACATCGGCGAATACCGCCTGCATGGCCCGGCTGTTGCCGATGACGTTCTTGATGCTGTAGCGCTTCTGTAACTCCTTCTGCAGACGATGCTTTTCCTGCAAAAGACGGTTTCGTTCCGCCGAGATACCCTGATGCAGATTAACGGTCTGTCCCACCAGATTGGCGATCATCTGCAACAAGCGGACATCGGAACGGAAACTCACGCCCTTGTGTCGCTCACTGCGATAGATGGCGAGCACACCGATACACTCATATCCCACCTTGATCGGCACCCCTACAAAGGCATGCAAGCGCTGACTGATCTCCGGTTCAAAGGCGCGGTGCAGAAAAGCCGGTTCCTGAGAGACATCAGGAATCACTATCGGCATGCCGGCACGCATGATCTTGCCGATCATCCCCTCCCCTAACCGATAACGCCCCCGTTCTATTTCCGCAACGGACAACCCTGTGGCCGCGATTACCCCCACTATTTCCTCGTTCATGCGCAATACGATCATGGACGGTGAGATATGCAGATGGCTTTCCAGCGTCTTTAGAACATCGTTCAGGGTGTGTTCAAGATCCATGGAAGAGCTGAGCACCTTACTCACCTCATAGATGGTCGTCAGCTCCTGAAAATGGTTGGGTGTTACGCGATCTTTCATGATGGGGCCCTCTTCTCTACAGCGCTCAGGAGGCGTTGGCGTGGGACGAGGCGGCTGGAGTTTTGGTGAGACTGCGGGCCGGCCTGACGCTTGGGCAGGGGACCGATCGTCGACAATTGTCTGTAGCGACGCCAGTGACTTCAGCATACACGTCAGGAGATACGGATGTCCACAGGCGTAATTGATCCTCGGAAAAGCCGGCGATTTTGGCGCCCCCGGCTTCCATGAGCGGGCGACGAATGAGAAGCGGGTCCAACAGCATCGCGGCGAGTGCCCCGGCTTCCGTAAACGCCTCCGGAACGATCTCTCCGGACTTTACCCGCGGCGAGGCGGGGTTGAACCACTCGGCGACGGGTCGATCCGCAAAATAGGGGCGCAGGGTTTCCGCCGTCCATGTGGTCTGCAATAAGTCATGCACCTCCAGCACACAGCCGGCGGCCGTCAACAGCGCTTTCTGCCGCGCATTATTGGCACAGCCTGGTTTTTCGTAAAATAAGACACGCAGCGGCGTGCTGGCCGACAACTGCTCATGATCCGTCCGCTCACCCCAGGCCAGAAGCGGGTCCACCTGTGCCGCGATTTCTTTCTGAACCGCGGGATCCAGACGCTGCAGCCAGGCACCGGGAAGCCCGTAAGTCCCGTACAGGCCTCCCGCCAGCATGCCCACGAGGGCGCCTGTGGTGTCCGCATCCCCACCCTGGTTGACCACCGTGATCAGGCAGTCTTTAAAATTATCGGTATGAAGCAGCGCGTACAGGACGGCACGCACCGTATCCACAATATAGGGCGTAGGTGCCTGGGGAATTTCTTTGAAATCGAATTCCGGGTACCGTGCAACCAGTGCATCCGCCAGGCGCCGCACGGATGAAATGCCGTCACCGCGCAGCGCGCAGCGTAACATCTCTCCCAGCGTTAGGGTCGCGACATCCGACAGCGGGTGATGGTGGGTCAGGTGCGCCTGTTCCACACTGATTCGCCGGAAGGTCGCAGGGGCGTTCAGGGTGGCCAGCACCACGGGGAGGTTGCGCACACACGCACCATTGCCGGCATCCCATTCCGCCGGTTCGGCGGCGGTACTGCCGTTGAGCATGAAGCGCCGGATTCCCCGGCGGCAGGTATTGCCCACATCCACGGGATGACTGCGCAACCACTGCACCATCCCCGCGCCAAAGCGGGTAACGGACCATTGTTCATCGGCAAGGATGCTCCGACCCAGCACCAGGCACATCTGAGTATCGTCGGTCACTTGTCCGGGGCGCAAATGCAGCCAGCCGCCACCGATCATATTGCGGTGAACACCATATTCCTCCCGGATTTCCGTGGGACTCATGAACTCCACCGTCGCGCCCAGGGCATCCCCGACCGCCAATCCCAGGTAGGCGCCTAATGCCCGCTCCCGCAAGTCATAGCCCATTTCTCGTCCTCAGTAATAGTGCATGTGTGCCGCGTATTCACCGCCGATCACCAGATACTCGCTCTCCGCCTGAAGTGCGCGACACGGCAGCAGGCCTTTGAAGAAGAGCAGTTTTACCAAAGGTACTTCCACCTCCAGTATGCAATCGCCGAATGCGCTGGCCACGTCCCGGTCGCTGCTGAAGGATACCAGGTTGTTCAGCCGGATCACCCCCTGCCGTGCTCCGGCTTTCCAGAGAATAGGATGTTCGGCAAAATCGTTGGTTCCACGGAACAAACGCAAGTGCCGTTGTCCGGATGCCAGAAAACGCCGCGCCGACCATTGTGCGAATTCAAACAAAAGGTCAAGCTGCAACCAGATGGCATTGTTATCAAATCGCCCCGACATTTTGTCGGTCATATACTGAATCCAAGCGGCATCACCCACACGGCCGATCACCTGTCTGTGAAAATTCGGGGCAATCCCGAACCGGCTCTCCACCCAGCCCTTCATGACCGCGCCTTCCGGTGAATTGCTGTCATATCCCCAACCTTTGAGCAGGCGTAAATAGCTGGCCCTGAAGCGTCGGCCCTTCGTCCGGTCAGGCCCGCCAGCAAAAATCTCCTCCATGTACGCCTGGAAGACCTGTCCCGCCTCGCACTGTTCCCGCACCAGAGACAATCTCTGGAAAAGTGCCGGGTGCCCATCGCGCACCCCGGCGATATGTAGCGGCATCGGGAACGCATGAAATTCCGCACTGATCAACAGCCCGGACGGAATCCCGGTCAGATTGCTACCGAGATTGACGGACGGTGCGCGGGCCGGGCGCTGCTCCTCCGGTGGATTCGCTGCCGACAAAAAGCGTCCCTGCGACGACTAATTCTGCAATACGGCAGCCACCTTGGCGCGGACATCTTCGAGCCGCAGGGGCTTATGGAGGAACACGAATCCTTTACTGACTACAGGCTGGCTCAGGGCGGAACGCGCTTCCCCCACCACGAGCATCAGTCGTGCATCGGGAAATTGTTCGCTCACCATCTCCACGGTCAACCTGCCGTCATCCAGCAGCGCCTCGCCGAGAATGATCAGGTCCGGCGGCCAATCCTGAGCCTTGGCGACGGCGGCCTGGAGACTGGCGATTTCGTGGGTTTCATATTCGTCATGAAGCATGAATTGCACGGCCATGCGCCCGATTTCATCCGCATCCAGCACAAAAATGCGCCGATTACCCACCGCGAGATTACAATCCACACCGATTTGCATATCGTCCTCCCAAAACTGAGCAAGCCTTCCTGCTTGAATAGGAAATCAGTGCAAGTTCTATGCCATATATTTCCGGCCCAGCGTTCGGATTCCGAATGACTCCCCGTCGGATGGCAAAAAACTTTCCGTCGACCAGACACGATACTAAGTCATTCAAACAAAACTGAGTTTGTTGGGCCTTCACCAGGTCGCTCCCATGACTCAATGGCCGCGCGGTGCATTGCATAAGTCGGTCCATGCTGTGGGGTTCCTGACATAGAAACTGCATTTTGTAGGTTTTCAAACAGCCCGCCGGGGTTCACTAAAAAGGCGGTATTTTACCAAAATTACAGAGTGTTAGAGTGTCCATTACGGACTTGGCACGGCCCTTGCAACGGCGAGTACGGAACGCGACTCTTCCCCGTTTTTGGGGGCTTCCACCTGGCAAGTTAGTCCATTTTGAAACAGGAGACATGGCAATGAGTGACAAACTAAGGCAAATCGCCTTTTACGGTAAGGGGGGCATTGGCAAGTCCACGACCTCCCAAAACACTTTGGCGGCCCTATCGGAAATGGGCCAAAAGATTCTTATCGTCGGCTGCGATCCCAAAGCTGATTCCACCCGTTTGATTCTGCATTCCAAGGCACAGGATACCGTACTGAGCCTTGCGGCCGAAGCTGGCAGTGTGGAAGACCTGGAATTGGAAGATGTCATGAAAGTCGGGTATCGCGACATTCGCTGCGTAGAATCCGGTGGACCGGAGCCGGGCGTGGGTTGTGCGGGTCGTGGCGTTATCACCTCCATCAACTTCCTGGAAGAAAATGGAGCCTATGACGGTGCCGACTACGTCTCTTACGACGTGCTCGGAGACGTGGTGTGTGGTGGATTCGCGATGCCTATTCGCGAAAACAAGGCACAGGAAATCTACATCGTCATGTCCGGCGAAATGATGGCCATGTACGCCGCCAACAATATCTCCAAGGGCGTGCTCAAGTATGCCAACTCCGGCGGCGTACGCTTGGGTGGGCTGATCTGTAACGAACGCCAGACCGACAAGGAACTGGAGCTGGCGGATGCACTGGCCGGCAAACTGGGCACCAAGCTCATTCACTTCATACCCCGCGATAACATTGTGCAGCATGCGGAACTGCGGCGCATGACGGTGCTGGAATATGCACCCGAATCCAAGCAGGCGGGAGAGTACCGGACCCTGGCGCAGAAGATTCATGCCAACGGCGGTAATGGCACGATTCCAACCCCGATCACCATGGACGAGTTGGAAGACATGCTCATGGAGTTCGGCATCATGCAGAAGGAAGATGCCAGCCTGATCGGCAAATCAGCCGCCGAACTGGCTGCAGCAGTCTGAATACCCGAGGGCATCCGCCGGTATGGGGCTGCCCTCACTTTTTCTCGCTAAAGGAGAGATGTGATGAGCATTACCGCTGAAGAAACCCGGGAGCAGATCGTCGCGGAAACCAAAACGCGGAATCGTGCCCTGATTGACGAAGTTCTCAAGGTCTATCCGGAAAAAACCGCCAAAAGACGCGCCAAACACTTGGGCGCTTATGAGGAGGGAAAATCGGATTGTGGCGTCAAATCCAATATCAAGTCGGTGCCTGGCGTCATGACCATTCGTGGTTGTGCCTATGCGGGTTCCAAGGGCGTCGTCTGGGGTCCGATCAAGGACATGATTCATATTTCCCATGGGCCAGTCGGTTGCGGGCAGTATTCCTGGGGCTCACGACGCAACTATTATATTGGCACCACGGGTGTGGATACCTTCGTAACCATGCAATTCACATCCGATTTTCAGGAAAAAGACATCGTTTTCGGCGGTGACAAGAAGCTCGAAAAGATCATGGATGAAATCGAGGATCTCTTCCCGCTGAACCACGGTATTACCGTGCAATCGGAATGCCCCATCGGCCTGATCGGAGACGACATCGAAGCGGTATCCAAGAAGAAGTCGAAGGAATTTGGTGGAAAGACCATTGTTCCGGTGCGTTGTGAGGGCTTTCGGGGGGTATCCCAATCGCTCGGCCACCATATCGCCAACGACAGCATCCGCGACTATGTCTTCGAGAAACAGGGTGCGGAACCCAAGGTTTTTGAAAAGACTCCTTATGATGTTGCCATTATTGGTGACTATAACATCGGCGGCGATGCCTGGAGTTCACGCATCCTGCTGGAAGAAATGGGTCTGCGGGTGATTGCCCAGTGGTCCGGTGATGGTTCTCTGGCGGAACTGGAGAACACCCCCATGGCCAAATTGAATGTCCTGCACTGCTATCGTTCCATGAACTATATCTCCCGCTATATGGAAGAAAAGCATGGCGTGCCGTGGGTCGAGTACAACTTCTTCGGACCTTCCAAAATTGCCGAGTCTTTGCGGACGATTGCCAGTTATTTTGATGATCACATCAAGGAAGGCGCGGAACGGGTTATTGAGAAGTACAACCGCCTCACCGAAGAAGTGATCGCCAAATACCGGCCGCGCCTGGAAGGCAGAACGGTCATGCTTTTTGTCGGTGGCTTGCGTCCTCGCCATGTCATTGGTGCCTATGAAGATCTCGGTATGAACGTGGTGGGAACCGGTTATGAATTCGGCCACAACGACGACTATCAGCGTACCACCCATTATGTGAAAGACGGCACGCTGATTTATGACGACGTGACCGGTTACGAGTTTGAAAAGATGGTGGAAAGCATCCAGCCCGATCTCGTGGGTTCCGGCATCAAGGAAAAATATGTCTTCCAGAAGATGGGCGTACCCTTCCGGCAGATGCACTCCTGGGACTATTCCGGCCCTTATCACGGCTATGATGGCTTCGCCATCTTCGCTCGGGATATGGATATGGCCATCAACAATCCCGTGTGGAGCTTGACCAAAACGCCCTGGGAGTAAGTACCGTGGGGGCGGCACAGGCCGCCCGCTTATCGGCGGATAACGGACCGCCCCAACGATCAAATGAGGAATATCGCCATGAGTCAGAATGCTGAAAAAGTGCTTGATCACTTCAATCTGTTCCGTGAACCGGAATACCAGGAAATGTTCAAGAACAAGAAGGAACAATTTGAAAACTCGGTACCACCGGACAAGCTCGTGCAGGTCCGTGAATGGACAAAGACGTGGGATTATCGGGAAAAGAATTTCGCCCGTGAGGCCTTGACGGTAAATCCGGCCAAGGCCTGCCAGCCCCTGGGTGCCGTGTTTGCGGCGGTGGGTTTTGAGAGCACCTTGCCTTTTGTGCATGGTTCGCAGGGTTGTGTCGCCTATTATCGCAGTCACCTGAGCCGGCATTTCAAGGAGCCCACCTCCTGTGTGTCGTCTTCCATGACCGAAGATGCCGCAGTATTCGGCGGCCTCAACAACATGGTTGACGGACTCGCCAATGCCTACACCATGTACAAACCCAAGATGATCGCCGTTTCCACCACCTGTATGGCGGAAGTGATCGGTGACGACCTGAACGCCTTCATCAAAACCTCCAAGGAAAAGGGCAGCATACCAGAAGAATATGATGTGCCTTTCGCCCATACTCCGGCGTTTGTTGGCAGCCATATCACCGGCTATGACAATGCTCTGAAGGGTGTACTGGCGCATTTTTGGGACGGCAAGGCGGGTACCGTACCAGCACTCGTGCGCGAACCCAACGAGAAGATCAACTTCATTGGCGGCTTTGACGGATATACCGTCGGCAACACCCGGGAAGTGAAGCGCATCCTGGATCTCATGAACCTGGAATATACGATCCTGGCCGACACCAGCGATGTCTTTGATACGCCGAGCGACGGGAAATTCCGCATGTATGATGGCGGCACCACTCTGGAAGATACGGCCGCAGCCCTGAATGCCAAGGCCACTTTCTCCATGCAGGAATATTGCACGGAAAAGACTTTGCCTTTCATTGCAGAGCACGGTCAGGAAGTCGTCGCCCTGAATTGCCCCATCGGCGTATCGGGTACGGATAAATTCATTATGGAATTGTCCCGTGTCAGCGGCAAAGCGATTCCCGATGAACTGAAAAAGGAACGCGGGCGCCTGGTGGATGCCATTGCGGATTCCACGGCGCACATTCATGGCAAAAAGTTCGCCATATACGGTGATCCGGATCAGTGCCTCGGTCTGGCGGCCTTCCTGATGGAACTGGGCGGCGAACCCACCCATGTACTGGCTACCAATGGGTCCAAGCATTGGGCGGAGAAGGTGCAGGCGCTGTTCGACAGTTCACCCTTCGGCAAGGATTGTCATGTCTATGCCGGCAAGGATCTCTGGCATATGCGCAGTCTGCTGTTCACCGAGCCGGTGGATTTCCTCTTCGGCAATACCTACGGGAAATATCTGGAACGCGATACGGGCACGCCCCTTATCCGTTACGGCTTCCCGATCTTCGATCGCCACCATCATCACCGTTATCCCATTTGGGGTTATCAGGGCGGCCTGAATATGCTGGTTCGCATATTGGACAAGATTTTTGATGAGATCGACAACAACAGTAATGTGCCGAGCCAGAGCGATTACAGTTTCGACATTATTCGTTAATCGCCAAGGCCTTATCGGCTATCCGGCGGCGCATTGGCGCCGCCTCTCAAGGAGCAGCAGCATGGCAGATGTCACTTTCACCTCCCCCAAAATGGCCAAGGATCTCACGGTTTATGCGACAGCGGGGGATTGTCATACCCTATTATCCGTAGCCAAGGCGCATAAGGTGCCGATCGAGTTTGAATGCGAAAATGGTGAATGTGGATCTTGCTCCATACAAGTGGTGGTGATGGCAGATACACCCATGGCTATTCACCTAACTGAAAAGGAAAAAACGGTTCTTCGGTTTTCTGGAAAAATCAGCAAACAACAAATTGAAGATGCGGAGGTGAGGGACATGCCCCCACCATGGCGCCTGGCATGCCAGTACATCGTGCGCGATGAAGACATTCTGGTAAGGCTCTGAATTTTATTTCGTGAGGATAGAGCGATGGGACAGGTGCAATTTATTTCACCGCGTATCGGGGGTGACTGGTCAATGTCCTGTCGCAACCATCAGCCCATCTCTCTCCTGAAGATGGCCCGCATATGGAATGTACCCCTGCCCGTCCATTGTCAGAAAGGTCTTTGCGGAACTTGCGCGGTACGGGTGACCCCACAGGGCAAGCAACAGCAGTTGTGTCTGAATGCTTTTGAAAAGCAAACGTTGCAGTGCCTCGGCAAGCTCCCCGCCATGCTGGCCAGTGACGGCCAGAAACCGTGGAAAGGACCATATTGGCGGCTGGCCTGCCAGTGCATAGTGGGAAGCGGTGATCAATTCTTTGTCGCATTCTGACTTACCAGGAGGTGCGTTATGTTGCAGAACAAAATCCAGGACGTTTTTAATGAGCCGGGATGCAGCAAAAACCAGAGCAAGTCCGACAAAGAGCGCAAGAAGGGCTGCACCAAGGCGTTGCAGCCGGGCGGCGCGGCCGGCGGTTGCGCTTTCGATGGGGCAAAAATTGCCCTGCAACCCATTACCGACGTCGCCCACCTGGTCCACGGTCCCATCGCCTGTGAGGGCAACTCCTGGGATAACCGCGGTTCAAAATCGTCTGGTTCGCAACTGTATCGCACCGGCTTTACCACCGACATCAATGAACTGGATGTGGTCTATGGCGGCGAAAAACACCTCTTCAAGTCCATCAAAGAGGTCATCGATAAATACGATCCGCCGGCGGTGTTTGTCTATCAGACTTGTGTGCCGGCGATGATCGGTGACGATATCGAAGCCGTCTGTAAAGCGGCGAGCCAAAAATTTGCAAAGCCCATTATTCCGGTCAATGCCCCGGGTTTTGTCGGCGCCAAGAATCTCGGCAACAAACTGGCGGGAGAGGCCCTGCTGGATTATGTGATCGGCACGGAAGAGCCCGAATATAGTACGCCCTATGACATCAATATCATTGGCGAATACAATCTTTCCGGTGAACTCTGGCAGGTCAAACCGCTGCTCGATCATTTGGGGATTCGGGTAACCTGCTGCATCAGCGGTGACGCCAAATATCACGACGTGGCGCAATCCCATCGCGCCAGGGCCAATATGATGGTCTGCTCTAAATCCATGATCAATATCGCACGCAAAATGGAAGAGCGTTATCAGATTCCGTTCTTTGAAGGGTCATTTTATGGCATCTCCGATACCACGGAATCGCTCCGGGAGATCACCCGCCTGCTGATCCAGCAGGGTGCCCCCGCAGAACTCCACGACCGCACCGAAGCACTGATCGCCCAGGAAGAGGCAAGAGCCTGGCAGCGTATCGCCGAATATACCCATCGCCTGCGCGGCAAACGCGTGTTGCTCTTTACGGGGGGCGTCAAATCCTGGTCGGTGGTGTCTGCATTGCAGGAAGGCGGGATGGAGGTGGTGGGGACCAGCGTCAAGAAATCCACTAAGGAAGACAAGGAAAAAATTAAGGAAATCATGGGTCAGGACGCGCATATGATAGATGACCTGACGCCCCGGGAAATGTACAAAATGTTTCAGGAGGCGCGTGCGGATGTATTGCTGTCGGGCGGACGTTCACAATTTGCCGCCCTCAAAAACAAAATGCCCTGGGTGGACATCAACCAGGAACGCCATCACGCCTATAACGGTTATGAAGGGATGGTCAACCTGGTGAAACAGATCGATTTGGCGCTCTACAACCCCATGTGGCCCTTGTTGCGCAAACCCGCGCCATGGGATATGCGGGAGGCACAGACATGAGCACCGTCATTCAGAGCCGCAAAGCATGCACGGTCAACCCCCTCAAAATGAGCCAGCCCATTGGCGGCGCCTTGGCGTTCATGGGCATTGCCGACTGCATGCCCATGCTGCATGGTTCCCAGGGCTGTACCGCCTTTGGTCTGGTACTCTTTCAGCGACATTTCAATGAGGGCATTCCCATGCAGACCACCGCCATGAGTGAGGTGGCGACGGTCATGGGCGGGCTGGACAATATCGGTAGTGCCATCCTCAATATTCAACAGCGCACCAAACCAGCCATCATCGGCATCTGTTCCACCGGCGTCACCGAAACCAAAGGCGATGATGTGGATGGCTATCTCAAAAATTTTCGCGCCACCCATCCCGAACTAGACCGGTTAGCTCTGGTTTACGTCTCTACTCCAGACTTCAAGGACGCTTTTCAGGATGGCTGGGCAAAGGCCGTGGAGAGCATGGTGAAAGGGCTGGCGGAACCCAGCAGCGCGCGCCGGGAGGGTTCCGTCAACTTCCTCGTGGGGTCCCACCTCACCGCTGCGGACATCGAAGAACTCCGGGAGATCAGTGAATCCTTCGGGCTGGAGGCGACCATCCTGCCCGATATTTCCGGATCCATGGACGGCCACATTCCGGACGACTTCACACCCAACACCCTGGGCGGCACACCAGTGGAGGCCATCCGGCGCATGGGTGAGGCGGAACTGACCATTGCCCTGGGCGAACAAATGCGTCCTGGAGCAGAAGCCCTGATGGCCAAGACCGGCCAGCCTTATGTGCTCTTCGATCGCATTACCGGCATCGAAGCGACGGATCAGTTATTGGACTGCCTGAGTCAGTTGAGCGGACAACCGGTACCCGGCAAATATCGTCGCCAACGCAGTCAGGTGATCGACGCCATGCTCGACAGTCATTTTTTCTTCGGCGGCAAAAAAATCGCCATCGGCGCCGAGCCTGACCTGCTCTGGAATATCGGATCGTGGTTCAGCGAAATGGGGGCGATCATCACTGCCGCGGTAACCACCACCCACTCGCCGCTACTCGAACAGATGCCTTGTGAGGAAGTGCTCATCGGTGATCTGGAGGACCTGGAGGCCCGGAGTGCCGGATGTGACTTGCTCATCACCCACTCCCATGGACGGCAGGCGGCGGCGCGGCTGAATATCGCTTTCCTGCGCATGGGACTGCCTATTTTTGACCAGCTCGGCGCCGCCCATCGCCTGTCCCTCGGCTATCGCGGTGCCCGCGATCTGACCTTCGAGATCGGCAACCTGTTAATGGCACAGGAAGAAGAAAATCGCCCGGATAGCTGGCCACTACCCACGGAGGATCACGATGCACATGCGCCGTTTGCGTTTGGTTAAGGATGTGGAACGCAGTAGTCACTTTTTATCTGGTCAAAGCCCAGGAGGCACCATGAAAGTCGCGTTTGCAACTCAGGATATGCAGAGAGTCGATGCCCATTTTGGTTGGGCGAAAAACATCGCCATTTATGAGATCAGTGCAGAAACCCACCATTTTCTGGAGGCTGTGCAATTTGACGGTGAACTTGCCGAGGATGGCAACGAAGACAAGCTGGCTCCCAAGCTGGAAGCCATCAAGGATTGCGCCATTTTGTATGTGGCCGCTATTGGCGGCTCCGGTGCGGCGCGGGTGGTGGCCATGAAAATTCATCCCATCAAGGTGAATGAACCGGAATCCATCAATGAAATACTCGACAAGCTGCAGGTCGTATTACAGGGAACTCCACCCCCATGGCTGCGTAAAGTCATGAACAAGGGTGCAGAAAAAGCATTTCATTTTGATGACGAAGAGGAATTAAGTCATGCCTGAGAATACTGCAGTAGCGGCAGTTTTGCCGGAAGAGTCGCTGTTTTTTCGCGAACTGGTCAAGCAGTGGCGGGCACAGGATAGCTATGGTACCTGGGAAAAAAAGTCCGACATGGAGCTGCTGGCACCCTACGTGCTGGACAAGGAGCAGCGCCGGGCAATACCCATCATTGGCGATCCCGATCCCGAAATACTTTGGCGGGTGGAACTTTTTTATAACGCCGTGGGGCTGGCTACGGAGCGTGCTTCCGGAGTCATGGTGTCCCCCATGATGAAAATGAGTCATGAAGGCTTTGGCCGCATGGTGCTGATTGCCGGACGTTTGATCGTGGTCAACAAACAGTTGCGCGATGTGCATCGTTTTGGTTTCCCCAGCATGGAAAAACTGGCCGAAGAAGGTGACAAACTGGTGGCAGGTGCCCTGGAAATGATCGAGAAATTTCCGGAGGTGGCCCGCTTTTGATCCTTGAACCAGCGTAGCTCACGCTTATGGTTCATCAGCGCATAGGAGTATGACGCCATGTCTGTATTTATGGAGATGTTACCGGTAGTAGAGGAACAGACCAATCACTGGGAGTTGATTGTGGACGAAAAGGACGCACTGAAAATAGAAATAAAACGGCTCAATGCCCAGGCCACCCAGGCCAAAATGGATCTTCACGATCTGGCCGAAGATTTGCCCGTCGGCTGGGAGAATATTCTGGAACTGGCGAATCGTACCTACGCTGCCTATCGCGATCTGACGGCGGCCAGGGCACGGCTCGCATCCTTCCCCGGGGGATGACGGCATGCACGACATAACCGGCATCACCAAGGGCGGGCTTGGCTGGACCCCCCAGTTTGTCGAACATATCAATGAGGAAAAGTGCATCGGCTGCGGGCGTTGTTTCCGCGCCTGCGGTCGGGATGTGCTGAACCTTATTGGTATCACTGAAGAGGGGGAACTGGTGGCGGCAGACGATGACGAGGCAGAGCGCAAATTCATGACCATTGCGCATCCGGAAAAATGCATTGGCTGCGAGGCCTGCTCCCGGGTTTGCCCCAAGGACTGCTATACCCACGCATCCATGTCCTTGGCGGTCAGCGTCTCGGCGTAACGCATTCAGGGGGAATGCATTCATGAAGACTGCCATATATGACATTCTGATGTCCGGTCGCAACCCGGATGAGGCATTCTCTGACGCGCGCTTTTTTGCGCTATGCATCAGCCATCGCGCCATGGAACGCCAGGGCAACATCAGCATGGCGCTTGGCCTGGAGATCAGGCAACTGAGCCATCTGTTTTCTCGTTATTTCCCGCAGATAGAGGCATCGCGCTCGACCGCACAATGCACGAAGGTCTATCTCCATAGCGCTGCAGGCGGGACCTTTCTGTGCCAATGCCTGGGGAAAGAAAACAAAGTGTCCGCGCGCAATGAGGAAACAGGCGATCTGGTGAAGCTCTTGCTGGATCATCGTGCCAGCGTTAATCAGGCCACAGAGTGGGTAGCGGCCATTCTCGCTGCGGGATGCCTGGGCGATGATCACTTGTGGCAGGACCTGGGCCTGACGAATCGTGAGGACCTCAGTGACATTATTAAACGCCATTTTCCGGGACTGCATTTCAAAAATACCGGCAACATGAAATGGAAGAAGTTCTTTTATAAGCAGTTGTGTGACCAGGCTGAAGTCCGGCTCTGCCAGGCACCCAGTTGCGATGTTTGTAATGATTATGCCCAGTGCTTCGGCCCGGAAGATGCCCATGGTTGGAACCTGCTGGCTGCCCAAGGCTAAAAACCTATAAGCATCCGCAACCCGGTCCGGATGCAATATTTTACCCCTACCCATATGGAGTCATTTATGTCTATCAGCATCGAACAAAGCGCATTTGCAGGGCTCGACACTCAGAAAAGACTGCTGAACCAGGTATTCAAGGGAGAACTCAATGCGCAGGGACGCTTCGGTTTTCGCGGCGAACTGGCTATCAAATTTGCCACCGCCGTGGCCGATGAAGCACGGCCACCGGAACTCCTCGCACAACAAGTCATCAGTTCGGCAGAGCCGGGCGCCAAAAAGATTTCTTTTTTATCCTGCTATGTTCTGTCTTTTGGTTATCTGGATGCACTGGTAACGGTACTGGCCGAGTACCTGGAACCCTCCGGTAAATATTTTATTTACTGCAACAATATCGACTTCAGCAAGCGTTACCATCTGGAATATAAAGGTATCCCATTTTATATCCTGCCGCTGGATGAAGCGACGGTCTACAATGAACTGCTGGACCTGTTCGGACTGGAACGCAACGACCTCAAAAAACTCGACACGGCAGGCAAGATCAACCGCATCGTCGAGAGCGCCTTGCAATATAGTGCCATATTCCCCGAGATCAGCTATGCAGACTGCCTGGCGAGCATGGGTCCGGTACGTGATCCCGGCGAAAACCGGCCCGTATAAGCGCTTTTGCCATTGCGTTAGCGAAAACCCGGAGACCAGCGATCTCCGGGTTTTTGACATCCTGGCCCGCCCCGTGATGTTCGTTTTCTTGCAAAACCGTCCCGGCAGATGTACAGAAACCAACAAAACGCACGAATGATACCTCCACATCCATTGTGAATCATCATAATAACAATAAGTTGATAACAAACCCAAAAGCTGGCCCAAGTCTTGCAGAGAAGCTTACAGGAACCCCTGTCGCGTAAGGAGTATGTCATGCTGATATTGACGGAAAAGGCCATTGATGTCGTAAAGAATCTGCTTGCCGAGAATCCTGAAGCGAGCGGATTACGGGTTGCGGTGACCGGGGGCGGTTGTTCCGGTTATCAATATGGAATGGGATTGGAGGCCGAAGCAGGCGCCGAGGACACCGTGGTGGCGATAGAGGGCGTGCCGGTTTACGTGGACAACGCCAGCGCTACGCTGCTTAGCGGGGTCGTCATCGACTATGTGGACGAACTCAGCGGCAGCGGCTTCCGCTTCGAAAACCCCAATGCAACGGGAACCTGCGGTTGCGGGTCGTCATTCACCACGGGAGACGAGGCCTCGGCTTCCTCGGCCTCCTCCTGCGGACATCGGAGTTGACGCCATGTGGGATTATACCGATAAAGTCAAAGATTACTTCTTCAACCCCAAGAATACCGGCGTCCTCGAAGATGCCAATGCGGTCGGCGAGGTCGGCTCCATCAGTTGCGGAGATGCCCTGCGCCTGATGCTCAAGGTAGACCCCGATACGGATGTCATCCTGGATGCCCGCTTCCAGACGTTTGGCTGCGGCTCCGCCATCGCCTCGTCATCGGCCTTGACGGAACTGATCAAGGGCAAGACGCTGGATGAAGCGCTCAAAATCACCAATCAGGACATCGCTGAATTTTTGGGTGGGCTTCCTCCGGAGAAAATGCATTGTTCCGTCATGGGCGCCGAGGCCCTGCACGCCGCTATCGCCAATTACCGCGGCGAAGATTGGGCAGATGATCACGAAGAAGGCGCGCTGGTATGTAAATGCTTCGCCATTGACTCGGCGCTCATCGAGAAGGTGGCCAGGGAAAACCATTTGTCGACGGTCGAAGAGATCACTTTCTATACCAAGGCGGGCGGCGGTTGCCAGAGCTGTCATGAGCAGATCGAGGATATCCTCGCGGCAGTAAACGGCAGCGCGCCGCTACCGGTGGTGGCAGCGAAACCAGCCGCCAAGGCCGCCCCGGCGCCCATGACCATGGTGCAGAAAATCCAGAAAATATCCGCCGTGATCGATGAAATGCGCCCGCAATTCCAGATGGATGGCGGCAATATCGAACTGGTCGATGTGGATGGTGATACGGTCATGGTGGCCATGAGTGGCTCGTGCATGAACTGCCAGTCTTCCGGGATCACCATTTCCGGCATCCAGGAACGCCTGATGCTGACCCTGGGCCGTCCGGTACGGGTAGTTCCGGCCAGCATGCCGCAAGCCGTGGGGGCATAGCCATGAGCAGCGCCTATATGGACAACAATGCCACCACCCGGGTAGATCCCCGGGTGCTGGAGACCATTCTTCCCTACTTCAGCGAGTATTACGGCAATCCCTCCTCCATGCACAGCTTCGGCGGCGATGTGGGCAAACGTCTGGAAGAAGCGCGCGCCTCCGTACAGGCGCTGCTGGGGGTGGAACACGACTCGGAAATCATTTTTACCTCCTGCGGTACGGAATCCGATAACACTGCCATCCTCTCGGCCCTGGCCATTCAGCCCAGCCGCCGGGAAATCATCACCAGCGTGGTGGAACACCCGGCCATTCTGTCTCTCTGTGATCATCTCGAACGTCATGAAGGCTATAAAGTCCACTACATTCCCGTGGACCGGCTTGGGCGCATCTCCATGGAGGCGTATGCCGCAGCGCTCAGCGAGCAGGTGGCCATCGTCTCCATGATGTATGCCAACAATGAGACGGGAACGATCTTCCCCGTCGAAACCATGGCACGGATGGCCAAGGAGAAAGGCGCACTCTTTCATACGGATGCCGTGCAGGCGGTGGGCAAAATTGTCCTGAACATGCAGGAATCGGCCATCGATATGCTCTCCCTCTCCGGCCATAAGCTGCATGCCCCGAAAGGCATCGGTGCGCTCTATGTGCGCCGAGGCACCCGCTACCGACCCATGCTGCGCGGTGGTCACCAGGAACGCGGACGCCGGGCCGGAACAGAAAACACCACGGGCATTATCGCCCTGGGGCTGGCGGCAGACATGGCCCTGGAGCATATGGAGTATGAAAACACCGTGGTGCGGGCTTTAAGGGATCGTCTGGAGGCCGGGATACTGGCGCAGGTGCCCTATGCCTTCGCCAATGGCGATCCGGAACACCGCCTGCCCAATACGTCCAGTATCTCTTTTGAATACATCGAGGGCGAAGCCATTCTGATGCTCCTGAGCCGCGTCGGCATCGCCGCATCCTCCGGCTCTGCCTGCACCTCCGGGTCACTGGAGCCGTCCCATGTGTTGCGCGCCATGGACATCCCCTATACGGCGGCGCACGGCACCATCCGTTTCTCCCTGTCCCGGGAGACCACCGAAGCGGAGGTGGACTGGGTGATTGCGCAGACACCACCCATCGTCGAACAACTGCGGCGTCTGTCCCCTTACTGGGGCGCCAATGGCCCCATTCTCACCGATAACGCCTTTGCACCCGTATATGCATGAGCTCAGCCCACTCTCCCGCGACTTTGCGGTCATCCACGACACCACCCTGCGCGATGGCGAACAGACCGCCGGGGTCGCGTTCCGCCCGGACGAAAAGCTCACCATCGCCGAGAGTCTGGCCGATGCCGGGATTCCGGAACTGGAGATCGGCATCCCCGCCATGGGTAGCGAAGAGGAGGAAACCATCCGGGGCATCGCTCAGATGGGCCTGCCCGCCCGCCTGGTGGTCTGGTGCCGGATGCACGACACGGACCTGGCCGCGGCAAAACGTTGTGCTGTGGACATGGTCAATGCCTCAGTGCCGGTGTCAGATATCCAGATTCGGGGCAAGCTGGGCAAAGATCGTCAGTGGGTCCTACAGCAGGTGGATCGCCGGGTGAAGCAGGTACTGGACAGCGGCATGGACGTGGCGGTAGGCGGGGAAGATGCCTCCCGGGCACCGTTGGACTTTGTTCTGCGGGTCATGGAAGTCGCGCAACGAGCCGGGGCGCGCCGTTTTCGCTATGCCGACACCCTGGGCATTCTGGAACCCTTTAATACTGCCCATATCATGCGGCGCCTAAGGGCGGCGACGGATATGGAAATTGAAATCCATACCCACAACGATCTGGGTCTGGCCACTGCCAACTCCATCGCTGCCCTGCGTTTTGGTGCCACCCATGTGAACACGACGGTGAACGGCCTGGGCGAGCGCGCCGGCAACGCCGCGCTGGAGGAAGTCGTGATGTGCCTGCACCATCTGCACGGCATCGAGACAGGTATCGACGTGCGGCGGTTCAAAGCGATTTCGCAACTGGTGGCGCTGGCATCCGCCCGACCCGTCCCCGCCGGGAAAAGCATCGTCGGAGATGCCATTTTCAGCCACGAGTCTGGTATCCATGTCGACGGATTACTCAAAAATCCCCAAAATTACCAAAGCTTCGACCCGGAAGAACTGGGGCGCCAGCATCACATGGTACTGGGTAAGCATTCCGGCACCAAGGCGATCATGCGCGCCTATGCTGAACTGGGGAGCATGATCACCGAGTCACAGGCACAAAGCATCCTCAGACAGATTCGCGTCTATGTACTTCAGCATAAAGTAACGCCGCCGGTCGAAGATATGCATCGCTTTCTTCTGGAAAGCATGGAATCCCCGCACGTCCATTCCTGAATCAAGGAGAGAACCATGGCTGCCACGCTGCTCGGCAAGGAAGAATCCCGCAAGTCCGGTCTGTGGCGCAACCTGCGCGACGATATTCACTGCGTTTTTGAACGTGATCCGGCGGCGCGCAACGCCCTGGAAGTGCTCACCACCTATCCTGGGGTGCACGCGCTGCTGGCGCATCGCGTGGCCCATCGCTGCTGGCAGCGGGGATGGAGATATCCGGCCCGGGTATTGAGCGCCGTGGCGCGATTCTCGACCGGTATCGACATTCACCCGGGGGCGCAGATCGGGCGGCGTTTTTTTATTGACCACGGCATGGGCGTGGTGATTGGCGAAACGGCCGAGATCGGCGACGATTGCACCATCTACCACGGCGTGACCTTGGGTGGGACGAGCTGGAATCCGGGCAAGCGTCACCCGACATTGCAGGATCGGGTCATGGTGGGTGCGGGTGCGAAGATCCTCGGGCCCGTCACTATCGGCCATGACGGTCAGGTGGGTGCCAATGCGGTGGTCATTAACGATGTGGCGCCGGGTATGACGGTCGTGGGCATCCCCGGCCGCGTCGTGCTGCCTGCGGAACGCCGCCGCATCAACGCCCACGGTATTGATCTGGATCACCATCTCATGCCGGACCCGGTGGGCAAGGCCATTCAGTGCCTGATGGAACGAATTTCCCAACTGGAATTGCAGGCCCAGTCCAGCGGGCGTGCTGTGCAACGGACGGAAAAAGACTGCAATAACTGTCCGGATTCCGATCCCAACCTGTGTGGGCCAAACAGCAGCCCAGTAGCTTTAGGTCCCCTCCCCTCTGACGAGTTCCAAGGATGACACCATGAGTGATCTACGTAAAACACTGGCGAGTTTGTCCTCTGCTGAGGATTTCCTGAAGTTTCTGAACATCGACTATGATGAAACGGTGGTCCATATTAATCGTCTCCATATCCTCAAACGTTTTCATGATTACCTGAAAAGAGAGGGGGATACGGACGCCCTGGATGATCGGGCGCTGCAAGCGCTTTATGTGAAATTGCTCAGCCAGTCGTATCAGGATTTTGTGGTATCTGATGCGGTCTCCGAAAAGGTGTTCAAAGTGTTTCATCAGGCCATGGGCGTGAGTCATGT
Source organism: Acidithiobacillus ferruginosus (assembly GCF_018854495.1). Taxonomy (GTDB): domain Bacteria; phylum Pseudomonadota; class Gammaproteobacteria; order Acidithiobacillales; family Acidithiobacillaceae; genus Acidithiobacillus; species Acidithiobacillus ferruginosus. Next base: position 20,737 of record NZ_JABBDR010000167.1, on the reverse strand, counting down.
CTCTCTGGAAAAGGTGGCGGTCGGCGCACGGAAAGACCGTTGACACGCGGTAGCCGCGCCGGAATAAAATGCCACGACCAAGGCTGACCAACGGAACGGCGCACATCATGGCGACAAGCGATAACAGCGAAGCGGTGCGAGTGGTGATGGCCTACCATGAACGATCCAAGCATCACCTGAATCGCTATGCCGCCGGGCCCGAAGCGCTGGACTGGGATGCACAACCCAACCCCTTCCGCGAGTTCACCGGAAGCCCGCGGCGCATCTTGCCGTTGCTGACGGAAGAAACTGCCGTCACCTTCGCCGCGCTCTCCGCCGTCACGCCCCAACCCTTCACACTCCAGGCGGTCGCCCAGTTTTTGGAGCTTGCCCTCGGGCTGGCGGCATGGAAGGAATACGGCCCGGATCGCTGGGCATTGCGCTGCAACCCATCCAGCGGCAACCTGCATCCCACCGAGGCCTATCTTCTCGCCTTCGGGGTACCGGATCTGGAGGATGGATTGTATCACTACCTGAGCAGAGATCACCTGCTCGAACAGCGCTGGTCTCCCGATGCCGAACAGCACGGCTCAGGGGTGTATGTCGGGCTGACTTCCATAACGTGGCGCGAAGCATGGAAATATGGCGAACGGGCACTACGCTATTGCCAGCTGGATATTGGCCATGCGCTGGGTGCCCTGCGCTACGCTGCGGGTACCCTGGGTTGGCACCTTCGCCTGCGCGGGGATGTGGACGATGCCCGACTGCGCAGCCTCCTGGGCCTGGACCGTTCCGGCGATTTCGCCCATGCCGAAGGCGAGGACGCGGAGCTATTGCTGGAAATCCTCCCAGCCGATACCTTGTCCTCCGCCATCGCTAGTCCCGCTGCACTGCCGGGGCAATGGTGGGGTCAGGCCAACTGTCTGGATCCCCATCCCCTGTATCAGTGGCCGGTCATCGCCGAAACGACCAGCGCCAGCAGGATGCCGGTACTCACTCCCGACCCGCTTCCGCCTGATCCATGGCCAGCACGCACAAAATCGGGGCATACCGCCGCCAGCACCCTGATCCGTCGTCGGCGCAGCGCCCAGCGCTTCGACCCGGAGACGGTCATGGCGGCTGACGATTTCTTTACCCTCGTGGATGCGTTGCTGCCCCGTTCCGCCCTGCCCTGGGACGCCTGGCCCTTCACCCCGCGCATCCATCCGATATTTTTTGTGCATCGCGTCAGTGGCCTGAGTAGTGGTCTCTATGCCCTGCCCCGCACCAGGGAGGGCGAACAAGTGCTACGCGTGGCCCTCCATCCCGACTTTTCCTGGGAAGCAGTGGCCGGTGCGCCCACCCATCTGCCCTTGCGGCGACTCTATAGTGGCGACGTGCGCAGTATCGCCCGGACCCTGTCCTGTCATCAGGCCATTGCCGCCGATAGCTGCTTTGCCGTGGCCTTTCTGGCGGAGTATGCCGCCCCCCTGAAGAGCGGTGCCTGGCATTATCGTTTGCTCTACCAGGAAGCGGGGCTGCTGGGCCAGACATTGTATCTGGAAGCCGAATCCCTGGGCCTGAACGGCACCGGCATCGGCTGTTTTTTTGATGATGCCGTGCATGAAATATTGGGGATCAAGGATAACCGCCTGCAATCCCTTTACCACTTCACCGTGGGTCATGCCCTGACGGATACGCGGATCAGCACCCTCCCGCCCTACGCCCACCGGGAACTGAACACCCACACCGGAGAACACCCATGAATACCCGCTCCTTTCAGCGTATTGATGTGCACCAGGCCCGCGAACTCCTGCAAAGGCCGGACACCGTGTTACTGGATTGCCGCCATCCCAGCGACTTCCGGGCCGGACATATTGCCGGAGCTTCTCCCCTGGGCGATTACAACGCCGATGACTATGTGCTGAACATGGCCAAACATCGTCCCGTGCTGATCTATTGCTACCATGGCAACGCCAGCCAGATGCGCGCCCAACTCTTTGCCGATTTTGGTTTTGCGGAGGTGTACAGCCTGGATGGCGGTTACGAAGCCTGGCGCAAGGTGCATGCGCCCGCAAATCCGCCGCTCACGGAGGCGCTGCAATGCTGGCTGACGGCGCAGGAATTTCCCGCCGCAGACATCCACGCGCGCACCCGCGACGGGGTGACGCCCTTGATGCGTGCCGCCGGCGAAGGCGATCCTGCGCGGGTCGCTGAACTGCTCGCTGCCGGTGCCGACCCGCACCAGCGCAATAACGATGGCAATCAGGCCCTTTGGTTCGCTTGTGTCAGTGAGAATCTGGACACACTGGACCTGCTGGTGGCGGTTGGCGCCCACCTCAACCACCAGAATGACAACGGCGCCACTTGCCTGATGTATGCTGCATCCGCTGGCAAGACGGCGGTAGTGGAGCGTTTGCTGGCATTCGGTGCGGACCGGAGTCTCCTTTCGCTCGATGATTTCACCGCACTGGATATGGTCGCCAATCTGGAATGTCTGAATTTGTTGCGCGAAACACCGAGGCGGATAAAAGCGCCACCTGAACAGGCATCATTATTGCTGTACCGGGTAACAGATGCGGTTTTGGCCATAACCTGACAAAGGAACAAAGATGCCTATTTTTGATTACCATTGTTGCGATTGCGACGCCGACTTTGAATTACTGGTCATGAGCTCAACCATCCCAAACTGCCCACAATGTAGCAGCCAACACCTGGAAAAACAGCTTTCGCGGGTGGCCGCACCTGGTCGCAGTGCTGGACTGATGGCGCGTGGTCGTGCGCAAGCGGCGAAAGAGGGGCACTTGAGCAATTTTTCGGCCGCCGAGCGCAAATCACGCTGACTCGGCAGGCATCGTTTCACCCCCACCGACTTTTGGAACAACACCAGCGAGGATCGATCATGGGTGTCTTTTTCGTGGGTTGGGATGGCAATTTACGAAGCGTTGAGGGCCCGGAGGCAGTAACGTTTGCGATATATTATGCGGATATGGTATCCATGCCATCCGCTGCAGCACTTTGCACCATCACGTAAAGATCAATATCCCGACTCATCCAGCCAATAGTGGCTTTGTGCCAGGCTGCATAATTGGCTTCCTCCCAGATGGCGCACAATAACGCTTCATCCCTGGTAATTTCCGCATCACTATACTGCTTTTGATTGGCCACCTCGCAAGCCATGGGGTCAACCCCATGCTGCGCGAAGACCTCCTCGGCCGCCTGTATGGCGAGGGCCATATCGTTTTCGCTCACCAATCGCACATCCCGGCCTGCCAGGGTAATGATTGTACGCATATTCACTTCTCCCTATCGCATTAAAACTCATATCTCCAAGGTCACGCAGCGGCTGGTTCCAGCCCGCAAAATACCGAACAAGATTTAAACCATCACAATCGGCAGCACCTGTTTCTGTTTACGGAATGCAGGAAAGATGACGCCGTCCGCAAGCCCGCCAGATGCGGGAACTCCTGCACCATCGCCTCGACCTGCGCCCGCTGTATCCGCAGTTTCAAAAAGCCTCTCCTTAGATGTCAATAAGTACACATTATTGTCAGAAAACGAACAAATAAGTGGGTAATATGACCGCGTGTAAGATGCAGCAAAAAGGATGCCAAATTCATGGCATATCGGGATATGACAAGCTTAAAAAACCGGTTGACAGCAAAAAATAGTTGCCGGTATATTCAGCTATATATTTCGTAAACCACAGGAGTAGAGCCCGTGAAACACCGTCACCATCAAAGCTCCCTTGCACTGATCGTCGCCACCAGCCTGCTGGGTTTATCGCTCCAGGCCATGGCCAAAGACCTGCATGTCGCTTACGCAGGCTCCATGGGTACGGTCATGGACCTGCATCTCGGACCGGCCTTCGCCAAAGCCCATAACGTGCAATATCAGGGGGAGGGCCAGGGCGCTTACGGTCTCGCCCAGCTCATCGCCGCCCACAAACTGCGCACCGACGTTTTTGTCTCCATCACCCCCGGCCCCATCGAGCTGCTGATCAAGGCCGGCCTGGTCAAGGAGGCCTTCCCGGTCGCCAGTACTGCCATGTGCATCGCTTACAGTCCCGATAGTCCCTACGCCAAAGATTTCAAGGAAGCTGCGGAAGGCAAGGTGCCGTGGTATGAAATCCTGCAGAAGCCGGGGGTAATCTTCGGCCGCACAGATCCCAAAACCGATCCCCAAGGGCAAAATATCGTCTTTACCTTCATGCTGGCGGAAAGGTATTACCACCAACCGGATCTAGTGAACAAAGTCCTCGGAGCGGTCGAGAACCCGCAGCAGATATTCACGGAGGCATCATTACTTTCCCGCCTCAAGAGTGGGCAGATGGCCGCCTCATCGGGTTATCTCAGCGCGGTAAAATCCCTGCATCTGCCTTATATCACCCTGCCCGATCAGATCAACCTCAGCAATCCGGCCATGGTCAAAGACTGGTACAGCAAAGTCCACTTCACCCTGAATGTGGACGGAAAACCCAAGACCGTGCACACCCAGCCCCTGGTCTTCTATGCTGCGGTACCCGTGGATGCGCCCGATCCCCAACTGGGTATGGCCTTTATCCACTTCATGACCAGCCCCCAGGGTCAGACCATGTTCCAAGAGACCGGCTACAACCCACCCAAGGGTGACGTACTGAAATAAAGCGGCTTCGCGCCCGGCGCAAACCGTTCGGCAAACAGTTCGCCGGCCCGTTGGGGTGAGGTATTCCTCCACGGCCCGGCGTGTCACGCCGCGTTATATCTAAAATACCGCAATGAAAACTACCATACTCGATTCGCAGGAGCTATTTCCATGCAGAAAAATATCCTTCATCTGATGACAGCAGCCAGCCTGATGGGTGCCTTCAATGCCAGTGCCCAAGCCGAAACCCTGTCCCAGTTTTTTGCGAAAAGTCATATTAACGGACAAATCCGTTCCTATTATTTCAGTCGACTTTATGGCACCCCCAACACCGTCAATGCTTATGCCTACTCCCTGGCTGGACGCCTCAATATCGTCACCGCCCCCTTCCTCTCGGGCTTTCGGGTCGGCGTCAGTTTTTACACCGCCAACGCACTGGGCACACAGCCCAACAATCCAGCGAGAATCGACAAGACCCTCATGGGTACCAGTCCCTCCGTCAATGCGCTGGGTCAGGCCTATCTGGAATATCAGGACAAATGGATCACCGCCAAGGCAGGCAATCAGTTGGTGGATACCCCGTGGCTGAACCGGGTCGGTGGGCGGGTGATTCCCGTTACCTATCAGGGGGTGACCCTGGAGGCCCATCCCATCAGCGGCCTGCAGCTCAGCACGCTGCGGATTTTCCGCTGGAAAGACCGCACCACAGACCAGTTCTACCGGGACAACCTCTATTATCCCGGCCACTATGAGGGTGACTCCCTCTATGGCGGACCCAACGTGCTGCCCGCAGGTACTCCGCCTACCAACGGGGCGCTCGCCTTTGGCGCCCAATATCACGCGGATCACGCCGAAACTGCTGCCTGGTTTTACCAGTTCGACCAATTCGCCAACATGTTCTACTGGAGCGGTCACTACGCACTGCCGACATCATTCGTCCTCAAGCCCTTTGTGGATGCGCAGTTCACCCGGGAATGGGGTGCAGGCGAAGCCTTTGCCAATACCGGCACTACGCTTTTCGGGCAGCCGGGCCAGGGCATCAACAGTACCAACTGGGGTATCAAGACCGGCGTCGCATTTCCTCACGGAAGTCTGTGGTGGGGTTATGATGCTACAGAATTGCATGCCCACGCCTTGGGCGGCGGCGCCATTATTTCTCCCTATACCGTCGGCTATACGGCAGACCCGCTGTATGTGGACAGCATGATACAGGGCATGGTCGGCGTGGGCCCTGGACATGGCTGGCGGGTGCGGGCCGCTTACTGGGTGCTGCCTGAACAAGTCCAACTGACTGCGGGTTACTCACAATTCACTACCTATTTCTCGGGGAATAGCAACTGGACCCACTTTAACGTGAGCTATTTCCCCCAGGGCATGTTCAGGGGGCTGTGTTTGCGGGATCAGGTGGAGGTGGGGAATGGTGGTGCGGTCGGGCTGTTTCCTGGCTCAGGACAACACGCCTTTGTGTACAACCGGGTGATGATGACATACCAATTTTAGCGCCGGTCATGGATGGTACGTGAAGCATGGACCGGATTAAGGTATCCTTGCCGAAGGCCGGGCGAGTGGCGACCATGGACGCGATGGATACACCGAAAAAAATCACCCCCTCTGACCTGGCGGAACGGCAGAAATCCCGCTGGATGATGGCATCGACGGGGCTCAATGGCCTGCTCTCCATAGCAAAAATCGGCTGGGGCGTTTACTCCGGCAGCACTGTCGTCATCGCCGACGCCGTACATAGCATTTCCGATGTATTGGGCGCGCTGCTCATCCTTGCGGCCATCCGCTTTTCCCGCCACCGCTCCTTGCGATTTCCGTACGGTCTCCATAAGGTGGAGGACATGGCTGCCCTGGGCGGTGCCTTGCTGGTCGTCATTGCCGCCTATGAGATCGCCCGCGCGGTGTTTTTCTCCGGCGGTGCGCGGCCACCTGACAATCCCTTGACCACCATGGGGTTCATGACGGCCATTCTGGTGGCCGAAGGGATTTTCTATATTTTTGAGCGACGCGCCGCCGCCCGCCTCCACTCCCCCGGACTGCAAAGCGATGTGGTCAACTGGCTGGGCGATATCGGCGCCGGGGTCGTGGTCATCGCCGGAATCGGCGGGCATCTCCTGCGGATACCCTTTGCGCAGGAGCTTGCCGTCCTCATCATCCTCTTCCTGATTCTGGAGGGCACCTGGGGGGTGCTGAAAAACGCCATCCTCTCCCTGCTCGACGCTTCAGTGGAATCCGAACTGTACGCAAAGGCGAAAAATCTGCTACTGACCACGCCGGAAGTGGAAGGCGTGGAAGGATTGCGTCTGCGACATGCCGGGAGTGTCCTGTTCGCGGACGCCACCATCGGTATCGCCGCGGCAAACTTCGCGCATGCCCATGAAGTAGCCGACCGCGCCCAGCAACGCCTGCAAGAGGCGTTTCCCGAACTGGAAAACATCACACTTCATTATGAGCCGCCCTTCAAGCCATATAAACGACGGGCATTCCTTCTGACCGAGGAGGGATCGGCGCTGGCCACGCGCTTTGGGATGGCGCAGCGTATTCGTTTTGAGGACGAAAACCGCGAGGGTGTCCTGGTGAATACCCAAACCCTGAACAACCCCGTACCCGGCGCCGAAAAGGGGCGCGGCATACGGCTGGCGGCATGGCTCATCGCCCAGGAGGTGGACGAAATTCACATGCGCGCCGGGCAGTTGGAACCGGCTCTGGAGGCATTACTCTCGGCGGCGGGAGTCACACTGGTGATCGACGAGAATCCCCCTCTCCCACCGCACGCCGAATGAAAACCATGCAGGAGTGACCGGCGCAGAAACCCAACCCCCGGTGCTACGCAACCGGGCAAAGTTAGACCCACGCCTTCCGTATCTGCCTGAGCACCAGCAAAAACGCCGGCACCCCCAGAAGTTCCGCAAATACACCCACCGGAACATCCACGGAGAACAGATTGCGGGCCAGGGCGTCTGCGAGCAAAAGGTACGCGGCACCGAGAATACTGCTCCCCAGCAACAGACGGCGGTTGCCCGGCCCGAGCATCAGCCGCGCCAGATGGGGGATGATGAGCCCGATCCAGCCGATCATCCCCGCCATCATCACGGCCATAGCCGCCAGCAGCGTCGCGAGCACGATGACCAGCAACCGGATCTGGCGCACAGGCAGGCCAAGACTATGTGCTTCCTCGTCCCCCAGACTGAGGGCATCGAGGCGATGACCTTGCAACATCAACAGCGCGATCCCGACAAAAACCGGCAGGGCAAAGTAGGGTATCTGGCGCAGGGGCACGTTGGAAAGACTGCCCATGAGCCAGAAAACAATACTGGGTAGCTGCTGGTACGGATCGGCGGCATATTTCACCAGGGAAAGCAGCGCGGTAAACAAGGCTCCGGCCAGGATGCCGCCGATCACCAGCATCAGGGTGGGCTGCCCAGGAAAATGACGGGCGATCAGATAAGCCATCGCTACGGCGATCAGTCCAAAAATAAAGGCGGCCACTTGCATCGTCCACCAGGGTCCGCCCAGGATGATGCCCAAGGCGCCCCCGAAGGCTGATCCTGCCATGACGCCCAGAATGTCCGGGGCCGCCAGCGGGTTGCGGAACACCGCCTGAAAGACGGTGCCACTAGCCGCCAGCGCCGCACCCACGAGAATCGCCACCGAGAGGCGCGGCAGACGGATCTCCACCATCAACAAATGGATCTGCATGGCTTTTCCCGGCGACAACAATGGGCTGCCCCGCAGCCATTGCCAGAATTGCAGCCAGGACAACGGGTAATGTCCCCAGGACATCTCCAGCATGACCATAGCGGCCAGGAGCGCGAGCAGTAATGGCATGGTCAGCCTCTTGGCCGATCCTGGTAGCGCCGTTACCCTCACGACTGCCACGTCGACCGGGCCTGCGCCTTGGTCACGTTTACCTGCAGAAAAGTCTTGAAGAAATCCTGTATCTCCTGATTCAGATGAACTTTCGACTGCTGTGGGTACAGCGCGTGCGCCAGCCACAAGGCGCCCAAACCCTGCATGAAGGAAGGCGGGCGATCCATCCAGTTAAAAGGCTGGCGGGGCACCAGATAAACCCGATGATCTTTTACCGCTTTAAGGCCATGCCAGGCCGGAAGGCTATAGACGCGCCGGTAAAACACCGGATCCTGCACCAGAATCACGTCGGGATTCCAGGCCAGCACCTGCCCCATACTCACCCGCTCCATACCTTTCAGTGCCGTCGCCTTGCCGGTAAACACATTGTCACCGCCTGCGGCACGGATCACCTGGGTATGGGGAGAATTGGCCGTGTCGGTCATCAGGCCATCCACGCCTTCCGCGTAATAGACTGTCTGGCGCTGTGCCTGCGGAATAGAACTGCGCAAGTTCTGAAGGCGATTCAAAATATTCTGAAAGGCCGTGGCCAGCTTCTCACCGCGCGCGGCCTGTCCCAACTGATCTCCCAGCAGCCGGTAGGCGGCCGGGTAGTCGTCCAGACTTCCAAGATTTACCGCCAGCGTGGGCACATCGATGCGCTGTAACTCATTACGCAAGCGGGCATTATCCAGGTAAGGTGCCCAGAGCAAGGCCAGCTTGGGATGAATGGCGAGAACACGTTCCAGCTCCGGTTTGTCGCCGGGATCCCAACCACCCAGTACCGGCAGATTGCGCGTAGCCGGTAGGAGGTACTCGGAATTCGCACTCATACCCAGGCCCCCCATTTTATTCAGCGGGAAATTCCACCCAGCCAGCAGATCTGGGGCGAGGCTGTAAAGCAGCAGGGTCACTGGCGGCGCGGTGCCGTAAACACTGTGGGGCGGGAGTTGGGTGGGGGCCGTAGCCGCCCACGAGGGCAACGAGAGCAACAGGCTGGCGCCCAATGCCGCAATAGGTAGGCGCCATTTGCCTGGCAAAGTATTCAACATGTCGCGTTCTCCTCGTTTTCAGAAAGTGTTCGGCACCGATTCTGGATTCCCCACGGCAATGCGCGCATAGCGCTCTTCCATGAGCGCTTCGAGTTTGGGTGCCACCGGATCATCCCTCATCAAACTGACGAGCACGAGCCGAAGAAGACAAGTTCAAACAGGCCCCGCGTCTGCTCGGGGATACGGCGGAAGCAAGTACTTTAGGCAGGATAACGCGGCGACCGTCGCTGGTTTCGAGACACTCCGTGTCTATTCCATAAAGTGCGTGTAGATGTTCCGGGTGGAGCACTTCCGCAGGTGGACCGTCAGCCAGCACCCGTCCGTCCTTCAGCAGAATGACCCGGTTTGCTGTGGAAAGGGCGTGTTCCGGATAATGACTGCTCTGAAGGATGGCGTAACCGCTGTCCGCCAAGTCCTGAATCTGCGCCATCAGACGATGTTGATTGCCATAATCCAGCCCGGTTACCGGCTCATCGAGAATCAGTATCGGTGTCTCCTGGGCCAATGCGCGGGCGATGATGACCAGTTGCCGCTGCCCCCCGCTCAGTTCCATGTAGGAACGCTCCGCGAGACTACTGATACCCAGCCGGGCGAGCGCCGCTTCCGCCTGCTCCCGATCATGGGCGCTGGCAGCACCTAGCCAGGACTGGTGGGGCATGCGGCCCATGCGCACCACGTCCCGCACCAGGAAAGGAAAGACCGCCCCATGATCCTGGGGTACATAAGCCAGTCGCTGCGCCCGCGCTTTGGCCGATAGGGCATGCAAGTGGGCATCCCCAAGGCGAATCTCGCCCCGCAGCGGTTTTAGAATGCCGAGAAGCAGGCGAATGAGGGTGCTTTTTCCGCTGCCGTTAGCCCCAAGCAGGGCCACCGACTCCCCGGCATTCAACTGCAGGGAGACATCTTCCAGGACCATGCGATGGCCATAGGCATAGGCCAAATGGGAAGTGCTCAGCATCATGGGTTGGCATCCGTCAGACGAAAACGAATCGGCACTTCTACCTGCATGGCTACCGGTCTCCCGTCGCGGGTGCCGGGGATGAAGCGCCAGTGCTGCACGGCCTGTTCGGCCGCCCGATCCAAGCTGGTGTAGCCGGAACTGCGGGCCACCGTTATTTTTTCCGGCAGACCGGACACATTGACCAGCACCCGCAGCAGTACGGTGCCCTCCTCTCCCTCCCAGCGCGCCGACTGGGGATACTCCGGCGCGGGGTTGTGGGCATAGGCAGGGATGCTGGGGCGGGTTTCCGCCGCTGGGGCGGGAGCGGATGGAGGTAGAGCGGGCACTACCGGTGCGACAGCGACCGGTGTCGCCGGAGCGGGTGCCCGGAACATGGTGGATGGGGCTGCGGGTGTAGCCAGCGTACTCGGCGCCGAAGGCAGGGAGCGGATAGGTACTTTGACCGAATGCACTACGGGCTTGGGAACCACCTTGGGTGGCACAGGATGGATTTTTCGGGGTATCGGTGCACGGTTCCGGGGCGCCGGTTGCTGTATGGTAGATTGTGGGGCGGCGCTGGGCTGCGGCCAGGAAACCAGTTGGACCGCCATGGGCGGGGTAAGCACCGGCGTGGGCAGAGGAGATGCCCGCATCCAGACGGCCAGAACCGCCAGAATGCCCGATTCCAGGATCAGGGCCAGCAGAAAAACCATGGCCCTGGGTGGCTGCGGGCTGGAGGGGAGCGCCAGAGTGCTCACGGCTGCCCCGCACGGGTAGCGATGCCCATCTGGCTGATGCCGGCGTGGCGGCAGGCATCCATCACCGCCACGAGCTGCTGCAAGGTCACCGTTTTGGCACCCGCCAAAATGACTTGGGTATGGGCCGGATCGTTCTGGGTCAATTGTTGCTCCAGTTGGCTCAGACTGACGGTCTTATCCCGAAAATGCAAACTGCCGTCGCTTTGCAATTCTACGACCAACGGAGTTTTTGCCAGAATCTGCGCACTGCTACTGGTCGGCAACCGAGTGCTGATCCCAGCCGCGGGAATCATGCGCAAGGTAATCATGATGAAGAACACCAGCAGAAAAAGCATGATGTCGATCATGGGGATGATCTCGATGCGCCCCTTGCGGACCTCGAAATAACGCATCTCAGACCTCCCCTCGCCGCGCCAGCAGACTGACAGAGGCGTCTCCACGGATACTCGGTGGCTGTCGGTAGAGACGATTCAGGGTGCTCACCTTGATCCTTTCCATCTGATGCAGCACCAGACGGACCCGTTGCTGGAGTCCGTTAAAAAGCACCAGGCCCACAATGGCAATGGCCAAACCCGTTGCTGTGGCCACCAGGGCTTCCGCCACATGACCGGTAATGGCCGTTGGCGCGGTATCTGGATTGCCCAATATCTGAAAGGCATTGAACATACCAATGATGGTGCCCAGCAGCCCGAGTAGAGGCGCCAGGGTGACGGCCGTGTCCAGAATCCATAAGCCCCGGTCCAGCAAGGTCGCCTGGGCCAGCATGGCCTCCTCGGCGTAGGCTTCGCCACTTGCCAGATCATGGGATGCCAAAACTGCTGCGAATACGGCCTGTTGCGGGCAAGACGGCGTCTTGGCCAGTTCAGTTTCCAGCGATTCTCGGCCTTTCCTGTCTTGCAGATCGCGTAACAGATCGTCCCCCCTGCGCCGGATCATGGCCAACGCCCAGCCCCGCTCCAAGGCCACGAAAAGCACCACCAGCAACAGGAGCGGCATCAGATAAAGGATACCCCCAGACACGGTGGCAAGGTGTAATAAAATCTCCATGACATACTCCCTTTAGAATCGTAATGCCAAGGAACCGACAACGGTCAGCGGCGCACCGGGATAGAAAGTCGCCGCATTGGCTCCGGTTTGCACATAGTTTTGGCTGATGAGGCCAATATAATGACGATTGAATAGATTCAGGAACTGCAGCCTTGCGGTGAATTCGCCGACATGCCGTAGCGGCTGATGATAGGTGAAATTCAGATTGGTAATGCAATAGGCCGGCACCGGCTGGGTGTGCAATGAATCTGCATAACGCAGGCCCGTGTGTGGTGTAAAACACATCCGGGCGCAGATACCAGCGCGGTAGACCGCACCGATACAGGGAAGCCATTGATAATCCGTATGGCCATTGATGGTGTACTTATATGCCGCACCACTGATCGCTTGGATGGGTGACACGTCTCCTACCCCGCTGCCGTTATAAACACTGAGCGTTTGGATCTGTTCCATTAAATAGCGGACACCTACCACCTTGATTTTCATAATGGCTCCTGCTGCAATCTATCCTGGATATGTACGCAAGGGCCGCATTTGGTGGAGCCACGCGGTTGCGACAGTTGATCCATAACGCCCTTCTAAAAACGTAGGCCTATCGTCCCGGCGACGGTGATGGGCGCGCCGGGATAGAAACTGGCACCGCCAGATGCCGCAGTGCTCAAATAGCTGCTGTCGATGAGGCCAATATAGTGGCGGTTGAAGAGATTCAGGATACTCAGATTCACAGTCAGCTCGCCCACATGGGTAATCCGCCGGTGATAACCCATGTTCAGGTTGGCCAGCAGGTAGCCCGGCAAGGGTTGGGTATGCAGGGTATCCGCATAGCGACTCCCCATATACTGCAACGTAGGCGCAATACTGAACCGGCCATATTCGTATAATGCACCCAGACTACCAATAAAGCGTGGTGTGTCAGGAAACTGCAAGCCAGTGACGGGCAAGAAAGCGCCACTGCCGGTACGCAGATCCTGGGTGAAATAGGCGCGGTCATAGGCCAAGTTACTGAATACAGATAGCCGATGCCAGAGCTTGGCTCCGGCCGCCAGTTCAAAGCCCCAGGCGCGACCCACGCCCGCGTTCTGATCGTAGCTAATACCCACCAAAGGGTCGTAGGCATTCACATATTTATTGCGATAGGTGGCGTAAAAAAAGGTGGGATTCACATACCACGCCGCTTCGTGCCATTTGAGCCCCAGACTGAAACTGTCGGAGGTTTCCGGCGCCAATTGATCCCAGGCACGCTGCGCGGTCACCCCAGCCTTTTGAAAAGCGGCAATGTTCATTTGTACGGAGGGCCAACTACTGAAGGCGGGAGCACCATTATTGCGACCATAGGCAAAGACCGCGTCCAGGTCTGGGTTGACTGCATAAACTGCCGAAAAATAAGGTAGCCATTGATAGAAGGTTCGACCCTCCACACTGCGGGCTGGATTAATGGAGGTGGCCAGATTCAAGGCATTGGCATAGGAGGCGTCAGGAATCCCCGCGGTATTGTAGACGCTGAAGGACGGCGTTTGCTCCATCAGATAACGAGCGCCTGCCGTAAACGTTACCGGACCGACACTCCGCCGCCATTGGAAATAGGGACTGTTGAAGACGTGGTCCGCCGTGGCGCGTGCCAGGAGGCCATAACCGCCAAAAACGAGCTGACCGTTGACCGTGCGATAAATCTTGAAATCCGTAGGGGGACCGGGAGGAGTTAGATTTTCAAACCAGTAACCGACGGAAAAGTGATTACCATGCCATCGGGTGTCATATTGGGCCACCACGCCATAGAGGGAATGGTCGATGATCCAGTCCCTTATGCCCGGCTTCCCTCCCAGATTACCCATTCCCTGCAGGTAATAGCCGTTTTCCTGGCTGTAGAAGGGCTTGATAACGAGTGTGTTCTGATCATCAGGATGCCAGTTGAGTTCCCCGAATACCGCGTAATCCTGGAATTTCTGCCGGTTATATCCGTAATAATTCACGTCGTTGGCGGCATTCCCGGTGAGTGCGCTGTTATAGCCGAGATTGTAGTACTGCCCCAGATTGCTGGCCTGAGTATAGGTCAGAGGCAGATAATTATTCTCCTTCATGGAACCGTAGGCTGCATAAACCTTGGCGCTCAGGGTGCGGCCTAAATCCTGGCTGATGCCGATCTCGCCATTATAGCGATAGTCCGGCGATGCGCCCGGGCCGCGCCACTGATCCGCATGGGTATAAGATCCGGAGATGAAAACGCGGGTGCCGGTAGGTAAGGTGCCTGAGTCCAGCCGGATGAAGCTGCGATGAAAATTATAGGATCCAAAGCTCTGATCCACTTCGCCGCCAAACTTGGCTCTGGGCCACAGCACATTGCTGTTGAGATAGCCCTGAGTGGTGAATACGGCCAGTTTGTCCGGCGAAAAGGGCGGTGCCAACAGCGTGACACTGCGGATGTTTTCCATGTCGAAAAGAAACTGCTCGCCGGGGCCGGGGTTGACGGCGGACAGGGGTAATCCCTCTACCGTGCCGATCCCTCCGTGGGGATTGCGCTCACCCCGGATGCGGACACCCTTGTTGCCGCCTGGTACGTTGGCCAGACCGTAGGGATCAGGGTTCTGGGCCATGACCGACGGCAGAAAGGAGATGGCAGCGTAAGGATTGGTCTGCCCTGCTCCACCGAGAATGTCCAATGCATGGCCGCTGATGGTGGCCCCCTGCTCAGCGCCGCTCGCAGGGCTTTCCAGGGTATTTTTCTGATGCCCCTCCACGGTCACGGTACCGAGTTTTGGCAGGGCGCTGTCGGCGTCGGCAGACGGGACGCAGGCCAAAACGCTGGCTACGGACATATATAATGCAGTGCGCGCAAAATGCTGCATGACTCTCTCCTCAGGCTAACCGTTCGGCGATATGGTTGAAGGGTACCCGCACCGGCTCCGCGAAGGTGGTGCGGCGGTTGATCATGCGGATGGACAGCGATTCCACCCAGCGCCAGTATTCCTCGGCCACCTCCAGCGGGAATGCGACATTACGCAGGGCCTGCACGTAGAGATCCAGCCAGAGTTCACGGTCCTTCTCTCGGATAGTGAAGGGAAAGTGCCGTTCGCGCAGATGGGGATGACCTTTGCGTTCCGAATATAATTTTGGTCCTCCGCAGACTTCTGCATGGAAATCCGCCGTCAATTCCACGGCCTTCCAGAAGTGCTTTTCATTGCCGCCAAAGATGGGCTGGAGCGGACTGTGCCAGATGAGCCGGTGATGCTCCACGACCAGTTCCCGGACTTTTTCCAACCCCGCCACCCGCCCGACCCGGCTGGTGGGAAAAACCACTTCGGGAAAATGCATATCGGTAACGGCGGGGCGCACGATGGATTCCTCCCCCCCAAAATGACGGATATCCAGCGTCTCCGAACCGGGGCAGTGCGGACCCTGCTCCGAGAGGACAGCATCATTGTGAACGGACAACTTCAGGACGGCTGATCTTACTTGTTCCACGTTCATTCCCCCTCTCCATATATGGCCGGATATGACGCATGATGCGTACATTCCCAGCGAAACCAAACCGAGGCCCGCAGGAGCGTGCCCCGAATGTGATATATTTTCATAAATATAGCGTTGCCCATCAGAGACGGCAACAACGACGAATCAAGCAATAACGGTGCCAAAGAATAACTATAATATCATCATGTGGTTATATTTTTTTGGTCCTGTAAGAGATGGAACATCTTGTACGCTTTGTTACCACTTGCGTGTCCGTGTCTTCTCAAACCGGCGGTGTCAGACCAATTTTGTCGCAAACCTGGCCGAGATCAACAAGAGGCTGTCCAACCACGCACCTTCCCCAACCGTTCATCAGACGCTGATCAGTGAGGTCCTCGTCGCCACCGAGAGCCAGCGGACGCATTGGGCTTACCGTGAGAAAACATGCATTTTGTCGCAAAGCCTACATCTGCTGCTTGCGTTGTTTTTCTGGTGCAATTTAGCCAAAAGACTGTTTATCTTGAAATTAACAAGACAGTCGTATCTGGAATGAAGATTGCTTAGGTCAGTGCAACAGCATCTTCAGATCACCGGCAGGTCGGTAACAGGAGTACACCATGCACATTGTCGTCTGTATCAAACAGGTTCCCGACAGCGCCCAGATCCGGGTGCATCCGGTCACCAATACCATCATGCGGCAGGGTGTACCCGCCATCATCAATCCCTTCGACGTTTTCGCCATTGAAGAGGCCTTGCGCCTCAAGGACCGCTTCGGCGGGCGCGTCACCGTACTGACCATGGGGCCGCCCCAAGCGGAAGACGCACTGCGCAAGGCCATCGCCTATGGTGCCGACGACGTGATACTCCTGACCGACCGCGCCTTCGCCGGTGCCGACACCCTGGCGACCTCCTTCGCCCTGGCACAGACCATCCGCAAAATTGGTGAGGAACATCCCGTAGATCTGGTGTTTACAGGCAAGCAGACCATTGACGGCGATACCGCACAGGTCGGTCCAGGCGTTGCCAGGCGCCTGGGCCTGCAACTCCTCACCTATGTTTCCGCGATCGACACGCTGGACCTTGAGGGACGCAGCATTACCGTACAACGCCGTTCTGAAGGTGGTGTACAGGTGATCCGGACCCGCCTGCCCGCACTGATCACTATGCTGGAGGGTAGTAACCAGATCCGCTTCGCGGGTATGGATGACATGTTCCGCTCGGCCCGCTTTGAGGTGCCGAAATGGAATAAAGAGCGTGCCGGTATTGAGGATGTCAGCAAAATCGGCCTCAAGGGCTCGCCCACGGTGGTCAGCAAGATATTCACCCCCAAGCCCCGGGCCGTGAAGGCACAGATGATCGGCGCTGATCTGGACGCCAGCGGCACCGCCAACGCCATCCTGGATATTCTCAGCGGCCAGCACCCGCGCCTGGCGCAGGAACTCGGCCTGATCACCCCATAAACGCACAAGGAGCATTCGCATGAGCGAGAACACTGCCGCACCCGCAAAGCCCAAAGGCAAGAAGCGCCTGGAGCTGGACCCTCGCCTGGCGGCCTACAAGGGGATCTGGGTGTTTGTCGAAATGGAACGGGGCCAGGTACACCAGGTGTCCTGGGAATTGCTCGGCGAAGGGCGCAAGCTGGCCGATATTCTCGACGTCGAACTGAGCGCCATCATCCTCGGCGGCAGCAGCGAGGAACTCGGGAGCGCGGCCCGCAGCGCTTTCACCTACGGCGCCGACCTAGCCTATATTGTGGCCGATCCCATTCTCACGGACTATCGCAACGAACCCTACACCAAGGCCATGACTGACCTGGTCAATAAGTACCAGCCGGAGATTCTGCTGCTGGGCGCCACCACCCTGGGCCGCGATCTCGCCGGTAGCGTGGCCACCACTCTGCTCACGGGTTTGACCGCCGACTGCACGGAACTCGCCATTGACCCGGACAATCGCGGACTGCTCGCCACCCGTCCGACCTTTGGCGGCAGCCTGCTCTGCACCATCCAGACCCTGAACTATCGCCCGCAGATGGCCACCATCCGCCCCCGGGTCATGGCCATGCCCGACGCCGTGCCGGAACGCCGCGGTCGTGTCATTTCGGAAAACCTGCAGATGCAGGAGGACGACATTATCGCCAAGGTCCTGGAGTTCATCCCCGATGAAGCCCAGGAGCAGGCTCAGCTCGCCTATGCCGACATTATCGTGGCGGGCGGCCGGGGCATGGGCAAGGCCGAAAACTTTCGCCTGATCTGGGACCTGGCCGCCGTGCTCGGTGCCGAAGTAGGTGGATCGCGTCCGGTGACCCATGCCGGCTGGCTACCCGCTGACCGTCAGGTCGGGCAATCGGGCAAGACCGTGCGCCCCAAGCTCTATATCGCCGCGGGCATCTCCGGGGCGATTCAGCATCGCGTCGGCATGGAAGCCTCCGACGTCATCATCGCCATCAACAACGATCCCAATGCGCCCATCTTCGACTTCGCCACTTATGGCATTGTCGGCGACGCCGTGCAGATCCTTCCCGTCCTCACCGACGCCTTTCGCAGCCGTCTGGCTGTGAACCGCCGGGCCGGTTAATTACAGGAGTCATGACATGGCCGAAAAATTTGATGCCATTGTGGTAGGTGCCGGCCCCGCCGGTAATGCAGCCGCGTATACCATGGCCAAGGCGGGTCTGAGCGTATTGCAACTGGAGCGCGGTGAAACCCCCGGCACCAAAAACGTCCAGGGGGCCATTCTCTACGCCGACGCGCTGGAGCGCATCATTCCCGATTTCCGCGACGACGCCCCGCTGGAGCGCCACGTCATCGAACAGCGCATGTGGGTGCTGGATGAAAAATCCTTCATCGGTACCAACTATCGCTCGGACGCGTTCAACAGCGACCAGCCCAATCGTTATACCATCCTCCGCGCGCCTTTCGACAAGTGGTTCTCCGGAAAGGTCAAGGAGGCGGGGGCATTGGTCATCTGCGAGACGACGGTCACCGAGCTCATCCAGGAAGGCAAAAAGGTCATCGGCGTCCGTACCGACCGTGAGGGAGGCGATATTTATGCCGATGTGGTGATCCTGGCGGATGGCGTCAATTCGCTGTTGGCCAAAAAAGCGGGGTTCCATGGCGAACTCGAAGCCAAAAACGTCGCGCTCGCGGTCAAGGAAATTCACTTTCTGCCCGAGGAGGTCGTGCAGAGCCGTTTCAACATCAAGGGCAACGAAGGGGTGGTCATCGAGATCGCCGGTGCCGTCACCCACGGCATGGTCGGCACCGCCTTCCTCTATACCAACAAGGAATCCATCACGCTGGGCATCGGTTGCCTCTTGTCCGACTTCAAAAAAGCGGGCATCGCGCCCTATACCCTCCTCGAAGAACTCAAGGCGCATCCGGCCATTGCCCCGTTGATTGAAGGGGGAGAAATGAAGGAGTATGCCGCCCACTTGATTCCCGAAGGGGGCTACAAGGCCGTTCCGACCCTCTACGGCGAGGGCTGGATGATTGCGGGGGACAGCGCCGGACTGGTAAATGCGGTCCACCGCGAAGGCTCCAACCTGGCGATGACCAGTGGCCGGCTGGCCGCAGAAACAGTGATCGCCCTGAAAGAGAGGGAACTCGCCTGTACGGCCCTCCATCTTGCCCGTTACAAAACCGCGCTGGACGACAGTTTTGTTATGAAGGACTTACGCAAGTACAAGGAGTTGCCTGACATTTTACACGGCAACCCGCATTTTTTCTCGGTGTATCCGCAACTACTCAACCGCGCCGCGCATACCATGCTGATGGTCGATGGTCAGGATAAGCACAGCAAGGAAAAGACCATTCGGGGCAGCTTTGTACAGCAACGCTCGTTGTGGGGTTTGGTGGGAGACGCTTACCGCATGTGGAGGGCAACGCGATGATCAAGATCGAAGAGAAGCTGTTTCAGAACCGCTATCGGGTCGATGAGGGGCGGCCGCATATCCAGATCAGCAATCCCCAGGTCTGTGTCGATGATTGTAAAACACAGTCCTGTACCTTCGTCTGTCCGGCTGGTTGTTATGTGGTAGATGAGAAGCATGAGGTGACGCTGACCACGGACGGATGCCTGGAGTGTGGCACCTGCCGGGTCATCTGTTCCGAACATCACAACGTGGACTGGTCCTATCCACGGGGTGGTCACGGCATCCTCTTCAAGTTTGGTTAAACCCGGAGGTCACTCGTGAGCAAGCCGGAACGCCACGTCTTTGTCTGCGTCCAGTCCAGACCGCCGAGCCATCCCAAGGGCTCCTGCGGGGCCCAAGGTTCTGCGGATCTACTCCGCGCCTTTCAAGACACCTTTGAAGCACGCAAACTCTGGGGCCGTTTCGCCCTGACCCAATGCGGTTGTCTGGGACCCTGCGGCGAGGGTCCCAATGTGCTGGTTTATCCCGAAGGCATCCTTTACGCGGGAGTACGTCAGGATGATATCGACGTCATTATCGACGAACATCTGATCGGCGGCACACCCGTCACCCGCCTCTACCCGACACCGGAGGCCTGGTCCAATGAGCCCTGACGGTGCCCTCGGCGAGGTCACCCTGCCCTTTGGCGAGCCTGCCGGACAAGCGGCTTCGCTGCTGGAGGCGGCACTGGCCAGCAGCATACACCCGACCGAGGTGGAAAAACTGCTGAGGCAGCATCTACTGACCGATCCGGATTACCTGCCAGCCTATTTTGCCATGTACAAGCTGCTGTTTCGCCAGTCCCGGCTGGCGGAGGCTGAAGAGATAGCGCGCACCGCCCTGGTTAGCGGGGCACGATTGGGCGGTTTTCCCCCCAACTGGCAGCACCTCGCTCCAGGCACGGCAGACTGGTCCGCAATTCACAGTCCTGCCCATTTTTATCTCTTCACCCTGAAGGCCCTGAGTTTCATCCTGTTACGCCGCAAGCAACTGGACGAATGCCGGGAGGTTCTGGAAAAGATCGGCGAACTGGACCCCCACGATCTGATAGGGGCCTCCGTCATCCGCGCCTATGCCGATGGTCTGACGGCGCATTGAGTCATCCATCTTGACTCAGCGATACGCGGTGGGAACAATCGAAGAGGCGGGGACC
>NZ_JABBDR010000166.1 GCF_018854495.1 Acidithiobacillus ferruginosus | reverse complement strand
AATATGTTCGCGGGTCTGGGGCATCGGGCCGTCCGCTGCCGAACACACCAGTATGGCGCCGTCCATCTGCGCCGCTCCGGTAATCATGTTCTTCACATAGTCGGCATGACCCGGACAGTCGACATGGGCATAGTGACGATTCGCGGTCTCGTATTCTACGTGCGAGGTCGCTATCGTGATCCCTCGCGCCCGCTCTTCCGGCGCATTGTCAATCTGATCATAGGCGCGAATCTCACCGCCAAACTTCGCCGACAACACCTTCGTCAGCGCCGCCGTTAATGTGGTCTTGCCATGGTCCACGTGACCAATCGTTCCCACGTTGACATGCGGCTTCGTCCGCTCAAATTTCCCTTTGGACATCTTGAACTCTCCCGTTACGACTAGCGCTGACTTTTCTTGACAATGGCCTCGGCCACATGGCCGGGGACTTCCATATACTTCTCAAACTGCATGGTATAGGTGGCCCGACCCTGGGAAAGCGAACGTACCGTCGTCGCATATCCGAACATCTCCGCCAGAGGCACTTCGCAGCGGATCAGCTTGGCGCCCGCTTCGTCTTCCATACCCTGCATCATGCCGCGACGACTGTTGATGTCGCCGATGATGTCACCCATATATTCTTCCGGAGTTACTACCTCTACGGCAAAGATGGGTTCCAGCAGTACAGGGTTCGCCTTGGCCGCACCCGCCTTGAAACCCATCGACCCCGCGATCTTGAATGCCGCCTCTGAGGAGTCGACATCATGATATGAACCGTCAAAAATGGTGACCTTGACGTCCACCACAGGGAAGCCGGCAATGATACCATTTTCCAGCGCTTCTTCAACACCCTTTTCAGTAGGGTTGATAAACTCCTTGGGTACCGTACCGCCGACCACCCCGTTCTCGAAAACAAAACCGCTTCCCGGCTCGAGAGGTTCAAGGCGCAACCAGACGTGTCCATATTGACCACGACCGCCTGACTGGCGAACAAACTTGCCTTCCGACTCGACCGTCTTGCGGATCGTTTCGCGGTACGCCACCTGCGGCGCACCCACGGTAGCTTCGACGCCGAACTCACGCTTCATGCGGTCGACAATGATTTCCAGATGCAGCTCGCCCATACCGGAGATGATGGTCTGCCCGGATTCCTGATCGGTACGGACCCGAAACGACGGATCCTCCTGCGCAAGCTTCCCCAGAGCAATGCCCATTTTTTCCTGGTCCGCCTTGGTCTTTGGTTCGACCGCGACATGAATCACCGGCTCGGGAAACTCCATCTGCTCCAGAGCAATAGGCTTATTCAGGTCACAGAGCGTATCTCCGGTATAAGCTGTTTTGAGTCCGACGGCGGCAGCGATATCGCCAGCAAGCACCTCTTTGATTTCATGACGTTCATTGGCGTGCATCTGCAGCACGCGCCCGATACGCTCCTTCTGGTTACGCCCCGGGTTGAGGACCGTAGAACCCGCGGTGAGCACCCCGGAGTACACCCGAAAAAAGGTGAGCTGTCCGACAAACGGATCCGTCGCGATTTTAAACGCGAGCGCGGAGAAAGGTTCGCTGTCGTCGGCGGAACGGACGATTTCTTCGCCATTGTCTGGATTCGTACCTTCCACCGGCTTGATATCAACAGGCGAAGGCAGATAGTCCAATACTGCGTCCAATGCAGCCTGTACCCCTTTGTTCTTGAATGCACTTCCACACAACACCGGAACCACGGCGCCGGAAATCGTCGCCTTGCGCAAGGCCGCCTTCAACTCGGGAATGCTGATTTCCTCACCTTCCAGGTATTTCATCATCACGTCTTCATCGGCGTCCGCAATCGCTTCGACCATGAAGTGCCGTGCAGCTTCTGCGTCCGCTTGCAAAGCTGGGGGAATATCTTCTTCGGTAAATCGCGTGCCCTGCAACGCATCATCCCAGTTGATGGACTTCATCTTCATCAGGTCGATGACACCGCTAAAGTGATCTTCCTCACCGATGGGCAACTGAACCGGGACGGGGTTACCGCGTAGCTTGGTCGCGATCTGATCGACAACGCGCTTGAAGTTGGCACCCTGGCGATCCATTTTGTTGACGAACGCAATACGGGGTACCTTGTACTTGTTTGCCTGCCGCCATACGGTCTCGGACTGTGGCTGCACACCACCCACCGCACAAAATACCGCCATGGCACCATCCAACACCCGCAGGGACCGCTCCACCTCGATGGTGAAGTCGACGTGTCCGGGGGTATCGATGATGTTGATCCGGTGCTCGGCACGCTGCCCATCCATACCTTTCCAGAAGCAGGTGGTTGCCGCTGAGGTAATGGTGATACCGCGCTCTTGCTCCTGCGCCATCCAGTCCATGACCGCAGTACCTTCATGCACTTCGCCAATCTTATGAGAGACGCCAGTGTAGAACAGAATGCGCTCAGTGGTAGTCGTTTTGCCGGCATCAATGTGCGCCATGATGCCGATATTGCGATATCGTTCGATAGGGGTTGTGCGTGCCACGTGTCAGTCCTTGTGCGGAGGGTTGCGGTCAATTACCAGCGGAAATGGGCAAAGGCCTTATTCGCTTCTGCCATACGATGGGTCTCCTCACGCTTACGAACCGCGTTACCGCGATTTTCCGCCGCTTCGAGAATTTCCGCCGCCAGGCGGTTGCCCATGGACTTTTCGTTCCGTTTACGCGCTGAGTCACGCAGCCAACGCATAGCCAATGCCATGCGCCGGTCCGAACGGATCTCGACGGGTACCTGGTAGGTAGCACCTCCGACGCGACGGCTTTTCACTTCCACGACCGGGCGCACGTTGTCGATCGCCTTACGAAAAATTTCGAGGGCGTCGCTTTTGCTCCGCTCCGCAACCATTTCCAGGGCACCGTAAACAATTTTTTCAGCAGTGCTTTTTTTGCCGTCACGCATCATCACGTTGGCAAATTTGGCAATGACTTCTTCCTTGTACTTGGGATCCGGCAGAACAACCCGCTTGGGAACTTCACGACGTCTTGGCATGGCGCAACAACTCCTTCAATAAATACTTACTTTGGACGCTTGGCGCCATACTTGGAACGCGACTGTTTACGGTTTTTGACACCGGCAGTGTCCAGGGTGCCACGCACGATGTGATAGCGCACACCGGGAAGATCCTTGACACGACCGCCGCGAATCAGCACCACTGAGTGCTCCTGCAGGTTATGCCCTTCGCCGGGAATATAACTACTGACCTCAAAACCATTAGTGAGACGCACACGGGCGACCTTACGCAGTGCCGAGTTGGGCTTTTTAGGTGTCGTCGTGTAAACACGGGTACACACGCCGCGCTTCTGCGGGTTGGCATCCAACGCCGGAACCTTGCTTTTGGCTACAGGCCGCTTACGTGGCTTGCGCACGAGCTGATTTAATGTGGGCATTTACAATCTCCAGAGTACGATGGTGGCACCCAGCCACGTCACCGATGAGAGGGCGCATTCTAGTTAGGCTTGCCCTGGCTGTCAAGGCAAGCCCCAGTCATACAACAAATTACGGCGTATCGCTCACCGATACCGGTGCATCGCGCGGCACCGCGGTCTCCAAGGAAAGGACAGGTTCACCCCGGTTCAACCGTCGGCGATGCTCGTGGTAGGCCAGGCCCGTCCCCGCAGGAATCAGACGTCCGACAATGACGTTTTCCTTGAGGCCGCGCAAGTCGTCTACCTTGCCGGATACTGCAGCCTCAGTGAGTACGCGGGTGGTTTCCTGGAAACTTGCCGCCGAGATGAAAGATTCGGTAGACAGGCTTGCCTTGGTGATGCCCAGCAACATCGGAGTGAAACGCGGCAGTTCTTTGCCGGCAGCTTCCAGCGCGATGTTTTCATCTTCCACCCGTGCCCGGTCTACCTGGTCTCCGGGAATGAAGGTACTGTCCCCACTGGACGTCACTTCGACCCTACGCAGCATCTGGCGCAGAATGACTTCGATGTGCTTATCATTGATACGCACGCCCTGCAGACGGTATACGTCCTGCACCTCATCGACGATGTAGTTGGCAAGAGCCTGCACACCCAGCACACGCAGGATATCGTGCGGAACCGGCTGGCCTTCGACAAGCTGTTCACCCGGGCTGACCCGCTCCCCTTCGTACACGGTCACATGGCGCCCCTTGGGAATCAGATATTCATGCTGTTCCCCACTCTCGTCGGTGATGATCAGTCGCTGCTTGCCTTTTGTGTCTTTCCCGAAGCCGATGATGCCCTCGTGCTCCGCGATAACAGCGAAGTCCTTGGGACGCCGGGCCTCGAACAGTTCCGCCACACGGGGCAGACCACCGGTAATGTCGCGCGTCTTTGTGGTACCCACCGGCAGACGTGCCAGAATGTCTCCGGGATGAATTTCCATACCTTCGTGCACCGCGATAATCGCCTTTGCCGGCAGGAAATAGCGTGCGGGCAGGTCAGTACCGGGCAGCTTCAGGTCCTGGCCATGCTCGTCCAGCAGACTGATCACCGGCCGCAAATCGCGTCCCTGGGGTGGCCGTTGTTTCGCGTCGATGACGACGAGTGTCGACAGCCCGGTGATCTCGTCGGTCTGGATGGCTACGCTCGCGCCTTCCACCGCATCTTTCAGAGAAATTTTGCCACCGACCTCGCTGACAATGGGCCGCGTATGCGGATCCCATTCCGCGACCCGACGACCCGCGGTGACCGCGGCGTTGTCATCCACCAGAATGGTCGCACCATAGGGCACCTTGTAACGCTCTTTTTCCCGGCCTTGTTCGTCAGTGACGGTAACCTCCCCATTCCGGCCCACCACTACGTGGCGTCCGCTGGAGTGCGTGACCAGGCGAAGGTTGGACTGATAACGAAAAACCCCGCCCTGTTTGATATCGATACTGCTTTGCGCAGCAGAACGACTGGCCGCACCACCGATGTGGAAAGTACGCATGGTGAGCTGGGTGCCCGGTTCACCAATGGATTGCGCAGCGATAACGCCGACTGCCTCACCCGCGTTGACTAGATGCCCACGTGCTAGGTCACGCCCATAACACAGTGCACAGACCCCATGGCGTGACCGGCAGGTCAGGGGCGAACGTACCTTCAGTGCATCCACGCCCAACTCGTCCAACTGACTGAGATGCCGCTCTGTCAGCAGGGTATTGCGGGGGATGACAATCTCACCGGTGTTGGGGTGGACCACATCCTCCGCAACTACACGACCCAGCACGCGGTCGCGCAGAGGTTCGATGATCTCACCGCCCTCGACGAGGGAGGTCATGGGAAGGCCTTCCTCCGATCCGCAATCGGTCTCGACCACCACCAGATCCTGGGTGACGTCTACCAGACGCCGGGTTAAATAGCCGGAGTTGGCGGTTTTCAGCGCAGTATCTGCAAGTCCCTTGCGGGCACCATGGGTGGAAATGAAGTATTGCAGGACGTTGAGCCCTTCGCGGAAATTTGCGGTGATGGGAGTCTCGATAATAGAACCATCGGGCTTCGCCATCAGGCCGCGCATACCTGCAAGCTGGCGAATCTGCGCCGCCGAACCTCGGGCACCGGAATCCGCCATCATAAAGATCGAGTTGAACGAATCCTGCTGCACCGAGCTGCCGTCCGGGAGGTACACGGTATCCTTACTGACCCGATCCATCATCGCTTTGGCAACTTCATCGGTAGCCCGCGACCAGATGTCGACGACCTTGTTATAGCGTTCACCCTCGGTCACCAGACCCGAGGTGTATTGGGCCTGAATGGCTTTGACCTCATCTTCGGACCGCGCCAGAATGCCCTCTTTTTCCAGCGGCGTGACCATGTCCCCCGCACCAAAGGAAATGCCTGCGCGTGTCGCCATACGGAAGCCGGTATACATCAACTGATCCGCGAATATAACCGTATCCTTGATACCCAAACGCCGGTAACAGGTATTGATGAGTTCGCCGATCACCTTCTTCTTCAGTACCCGATTGATGACACTGAACGGGAGGCCCTCAGGGAGAATATCCCCGAGCAGGGCGCGTCCTGCCGTGGTATCGATACGCTCACCGCGAAAACGCACGGTGATACGGGCGTGCAGACCCAGGTTGCCCGTTTCATAAGCGCGCCGCACCTCTGCCGTATCGGCGAACACCCCGCCCGTGCCCTTGGCGTCGGCCCGCTCCTGGCTGACATAGTAGAGTCCGAGGACGATGTCCTGGGACGGGACGATAACGGGCTCACCATTGGCCGGGCTGAGAATATTGTTGGTGGACATCATCAGGGTCCGGGCTTCCAACTGCGCCTCCAGCGACAGCGGGACATGCACCGCCATCTGATCGCCGTCAAAGTCCGCATTGTATGCAGCACATACCAGTGGATGCAGTTGGATGGCCTTGCCTTCGATCAGGACCGGTTCAAAGGCCTGGATACCCAGGCGATGCAAGGTTGGCGCGCGGTTCAACATGACCGGATGTTCGCGAATCACCTCTTCAAGGATATCCCAGACTTCCGGTTTTTCCTGCTCGACCAAACGCTTGGCGGCCTTGATGGTGGTCGCCAGCCCGCGCTCTTCCAACTTGTTGAAAATGAAGGGCTTGAATAACTCCAGGGCCATCTTCTTCGGCAAACCGCATTGGTGCAGGCGCAGTTCAGGTCCGACGACGATAACCGAGCGGCCGGAGTAGTCCACCCGCTTACCCAGCAGATTCTGACGGAAGCGGCCCTGCTTACCCTTGATCATGTCCGCAAGTGACTTGAGCGGGCGTTTATTGGGTCCCGATATGGCACGTCCGCGCCGACCGTTATCGAGCAGCGCGTCTACAGCTTCCTGCAACATGCGTTTTTCGTTGCGCACGATGATGTCGGGCGCCTTTAGTTCCAGCAGGCGCTTGAGCCGGTTGTTACGATTGATGACCCGCCGGTAGAGATCGTTGAGATCAGAGGTTGCAAAACGGCCACCATCCAGTGGCACCAGTGGGCGCAGGTCCGGGGGCAGCACCGGAAGAACTTCCATGATCATCCATTCAGGACGATTACCCGACTGTTCAAAGGCCTCCAGGATCTTCAACCGCTTGCTGAGCTTCTTGGTCTTTGTGTCGGAGTTGCTCTCCCGCAGTTCGTTGCGGATCTGCTCGATTTCCTGAGTCAGGGGTATGCCACGCAACAGGTCGCGAATACCCTCTGCGCCCATTTTTGCCGCGAACTCATCCCCATGCTCTTCCAGGGCGTCCAGGTACTGGTCTTCGGTAAGGATGTTTCCGCGTTCCAGCGCGGTCACCCCCGGATCAACGACCACATACGCTTCAAAATAGAGGACCCGCTCGATATCACGCAGGGGCATATCGAGAATCATGCCCATACGACTCGGCAGAGATTTGAGGAACCAGATGTGGGCGACAGGACTGGCGAGTTCAATGTGTCCCATCCGCTCGCGGCGGACCCTCGCCTGGGTTACTTCAACACCGCATTTTTCGCAGACCACACCGCGGTGTTTCAAGCGCTTGTACTTGCCGCAGAGGCACTCATAGTCCTTGATCGGCCCAAAGATCTTGGCACAGAACAAACCTTCGCGTTCCGGTTTGAAGGTCCGGTAATTAATCGTCTCGGGCTTTTTTACCTCACCGAAAGACCATGACCGCACCTTATCCGGAGACGCGATACCGATCCGAATCGCATCGAATTCTTCCTGCTGATCGTTTTGTTTGAAGAGCTTCAGTAAGTCTTTCAACGCATCCATCCTTGCCCGCCACGGGCGGAAATTTTACTTGGACTGTTCCAGTTCAATATCGATACCCAAAGAACGCAGTTCTTTCAACAATACATTGAAAGACTCCGGCATTCCGGCATCCATGCGGAAATCACCCTTGACGATGGACTCATACATCTTGCTGCGCCCGCTCACGTCGTCCGACTTCACGGTGAGCATTTCCTGCAGGGTGTATGCCGCGCCATAGGCCTCCAACGCCCACACCTCCATTTCACCGAAGCGCTGGCCGCCAAACTGCGCCTTACCACCTAAAGGCTGCTGGGTCACCAGACTGTAGGGACCTGTGGAACGGGCATGCATCTTGTCATCCACCAGGTGATGGAGCTTGAGCATGTAGAGATAACCCACCGTCACCGGGCGGTCAAAGGCATCACCGCTCCGTCCGTCATACAGCGTGACCTGGCCGCTGCGCGGCAAACCGGCCAGCTCCAGCATATCGCCGATCTCTTCTTCGGAGGCGCCATCAAAGACCGGGGTCGCCATGGGCACGCCACCACGAAGATTCGTGGAAAGCTCGCGAATTTCCTGGTCTGTCAGGCTGTCGAGATCCTCCTTTTTGCCAGACCGGTTGTAGATTTCGGCAAGGAAAGCGCGCATTTCTGCCATTGCCACCTCACTGTCCAGCATCGCGCCGATCTTCTTGCCCAGCCCCTTGGCTGCCCATCCCAGATGGGTTTCGAGGATCTGTCCCACGTTCATACGGGAAGGTACACCCAGAGGATTGAGCACGATATCCACCGCTGTACCATCGGCAAGATAGGGCATGTCTTCCACCGGCACGATCTTGGAGACCACGCCCTTATTACCATGGCGGCCCGCCATTTTGTCACCGGGTTGCAGGTGCCTTTTTATGGCCACATGCACTTTGACCATCTTCAGAACGCCCGGACTCAGATCATCCCCTTGGGTCAGCTTGCGCCGCTTTTCTTCGAGTACCGCGTCGAGACGCTGGCGTTGTTCCTCGAGCTGGGCACGGATCTGCTCCAGGGACTCGTTACTCTCTTCCGTGCGCAAACGGATCTCAAACCATTTAGCACGCGGTAAGTCTTTCAGATAAGCCTTTGTCACCTTGTTTCCGGCCGCCAGACCGTTGGGACCGCCCTCAGCCACCTTACCGATCAGCTGACGCTCAATCCGCTGATAGCTGTCTTCCTCGACGATGCGATACTGATCATTGAGATCCTTACGGATCCGTGCGAGTTCATGTTCCTCAATGGACTTGGCACGGGCGTCCTTCTCGATACCATCGCGGGTAAAGACCTGCACGTCGATCACCGTGCCATACATACCGGCAGGCATTCGCATGGAGTTATCTTTCACGTCGGAGGCCTTTTCACCGAAGATTGCCCGCAGAAGCTTCTCTTCCGGCGTCAACTGAGTCTCACCCTTGGGCGTGACCTTGCCGACGAGAATGTCACCCGGCGCCAGTTCCGCACCGATTACGACAATACCCGACTCGTCCAGATGACGTAAGGCGCCTTCAGCGACGTTGGGTATATCCCGGGTGATTTCTTCCGGCCCCAGTTTGGTGTCGCGGGCGAAGACCGAAAACTCCTCGATATGAATAGTGGTATAGCGGTCTTCTGCCACAACCCGTTCCGAGATCAGTATGGAATCCTCGAAGTTATAGCCATTCCAGGGCATAAAGGCGACCAGAATGTTCTGGCCGAGTGCCAGTTCACCCATCTCCGTGCTCGGCCCGTCGGCCAGTACGTCACCACGACTCACCACATCGCCGACCTTGACCACGGGGCGCTGATTCAGGGTGGTGTTCTGGTTCGAACGCGCGTACTTGACGAGGTTGTAGATATCCACGCCGGGCTCTTCGGGCAGGGTTTCCTCATCACTGACACGAATGACAATACGGGCACCATCAACGATATCCACCACGCCACCACGCCGGGCGACGACGGCCGCGCCAGAATCGATGGCGACCACCCGTTCCATGCCCGTGCCCACCATCGGCGCGTCGGAACGCACCGTCGGCACCGCCTGGCGTTGCATGTTGGAACCCATGAGGGCGCGGTTGGCGTCATCATGCTCAAGGAACGGGATCATACTCGCCGCCACCGAGACGATCTGCCGCGGCGAGATATCCATAAACTGAACCTGGTCCGGATTTGCCAGAGTGAACTCGTTCTTGAAACGGCAGGACACCAGTTCGTCGGTCAGCACGCCGTGCTCGTCCACCGTCGAGTTCGCCTGGGCAATCATATAATTGCCTTCTTCTATAGCCGACAGATATTCCACCTCGTCGGTGGCGCGGCGATCGACAACGCGTCGATACGGCGTTTCGAGAAACCCGTAGGAATTCGTCCGCGCGTAGCACGATAAACTGTTGATCAGTCCAATATTCGGGCCTTCCGGCGTTTCAATGGGGCAGATCCGGCCGTAGTGCGTCGGATGTACGTCACGCACCTCGAAACCCGCACGCTCCCGGGTCAGGCCGCCCGGCCCCAAAGCCGAGACACGCCGCTTGTGGGTGACCTCGGAAAGCGGGTTGGTCTGATCCATGAACTGAGAGAGCTGGCTGGAGCCGAAGAACTCATTGACCACTGCCGCAATGGGTTTTGCATTGATCAGATCCTGAGGCGTGAGGCCCTCACTCTCGGCGAGCGCAAGACGGTCCTTGACAGCCCTTTCTACACGCACCAGACCGAGCCGAAATTGGTTTTCCATCAACTCACCAACCGAGCGCACGCGCCGGTTACCGAGATGATCAATATCGTCGATCTCCCCCACACCGTTACGCAGGGCGACCAGCACCTTGAGCACTGCGATGATATCCGCATCATTCAGTACGCCAGGACCGGTAATCTCATCGCGCCCCACCCGGCGATTGAACTTCATGCGGCCTACGGCCGACAAGTCATAGCGGTCGGGACTGAAGAACAATCCCTGGAACAGGTTTTGCGCCGCATCCTTCGTCGGCGGTTCACCCGGACGCATCAGCCGATAGATTTCCATCTGGGCGTCATGAGCATCACGTGACGTGTCGATACGCAACGTTTCTGAAATATAAGGCCCACGATCCAGCTCATTGAGATAGAGCGTATGCAGTGTGAGTGACGGCATTTTTCGCAGAGCGTCCAGAAGCTCGCCGCTGACGGGCTCATTGGCCTGTACCACCACTTCGCCGGTTTCGGGATGAACGATATCCCGGGCGACGACCTTGCCCAGAAGGAAGCTATCCGGCACAGGAATCTCATGCAGCCCCTGAACCTCGGAGAGCGCCTTGGTTTGGCGCGCAGTAATTCGCTTACCGGTCTGTACCAGCACTTCGCCAGTTTCCGGACTGATGATATCAAACGCAGCCACTTCGCCCTGCAGACGCTGAGGGATCAGTACATAGCGCAGATCGCCATCGATCAGGCGAAAGGTCTCCATATCAAAAAACATCTCAAGAATATCCTGGGTACTGTAGCCCAACGCACGCAGCAACGTCGTCGCCGGCAACTTACGACGGCGATCGATGCGCGCATAAACATGATCCTTGGGGTCAAACTCGAAATCCAACCACGAACCCCGGTAAGGAATGATGCGCGCATTAAAGAGAAGCTTTCCCGAAGAATGGGTCTTGCCGCGATCATGATCGAAGAAAACGCCCGGCGAACGATGCAACTGCGAGACGATGACGCGCTCCGTGCCGTTAATCACGAAGGAACCGTGCTCCGTCATCAGAGGCAGTTCGCCCATATAGACGTCCTGCTCCTTCACGTCTTTGACTCTTTTGGCGCCAGTGGTGTCGTCTTTTTCCATAATCGCCAGACGCAAACGTACTCGCAAGCCGGCACAGTAGGTCAGTCCGCGCTGGCGGCACTCCACCACATCAAATACCGGTTTTTCCAGGCGATAGGAGACATAATCCAGCATTGCGTTGCCAGAATAACTTTCCATCGGAAAAACCGAACGGAAAACAGCTTCTAAACCCGTTTCCTTTCGCGCCGCCGGGGGTACCGACTCCTGGAGAAACTCCCGGTAGGACTCCATCTGCGTAGCCAGCAGATATGGCACAGCAAGAATGCTCTGGCTTTTGCCAAAGTCTTTACGAATCCGTTTCTTTTCAGTAAAAGAGTAGGCCATGGATGCTCCGCGCGACGACTGCATGGTTCAGGGATCAGCGGTTAAAGCTGCTTTCCGCAAACAATGAGGGGCTGGCAGCGCTTTACGCGGCCAGCCGATAAGGTTACTACATCAACTACAGATTACTTGATCTCCGCCTCGGCACCGGCCTCGACGAGCTGCGCCTTGACACTTTCGGCTTCGGCCTTGGCTACGCCTTCCTTCACGGGCTTCGGCGCGCCGTCAACGAGATCCTTCGCTTCCTTCAGGCCAAGACCAGTGATGGCTCGAACCACCTTGATGGTATTCACCTTGTTGGCACCAGCGGCGGTGAGGATAACGTCAAATTCGG
>NZ_JABBDR010000165.1 GCF_018854495.1 Acidithiobacillus ferruginosus | reverse complement strand
CAGGTTATAGGCGAGGAGCTTCTGGGGATCCACCACCACCTGGTACTCCTGCACCATGCCCCCCACCGTGGCCACCTCCGCGACGCCGGAGATGGCCTGCAGTTCGTACTTGAGAAACCAGTTCTGCAGGGTGGTGAGCTGGGCGAGATTCAAGGTCCCGCCGGGATCGGTGAGGGCATACTCGAAGATCCAGTCCACCCCCGAACTGTTCGGCCCCAGGGCCGGGGTGATCCCCGGCGGCAGCTTGGACTGCACCTGGCTCAGGTATTGGAGTACCAGATTGCGGGCCTGATAGATGCTGGTGCCCCCTTTGAAGAGGACGTAGACATAGGAGTCCCCGAACATGGAGTAGCCGCGCACGGCTTGGGCACCGGGTACCTCCTGCAGGGTGGTCTCCAGGGGGTAGGTCACCTGATCCTGAACAATCTGCGGCGCCTGACCCGGATAGGAGGTCTTGACGATGACCTGGGTGGGCGAGATGTCGGGGAGTGCTTCCAGGGGAATATTGATCACTGCCAACGTACCGCCAACGATCAACACCAAAACGGCGATCATGACCAGCAAGCGGTTTTCCATACACCAACGCATGATCGCTCTAATCATGGGGTTGACCTCCCTGACCCATGTTCATCCCGGCCATGGCGCCCGGACCGGATGAGGCCGGTGGCGTCGGTGGGGCACCTGCATCCCCGGCGGGAGCGGCCGGGGCAGGGGGCTCCCGGCCCTGAGTCAGGCCACTGTGCTGCGACTGTGAATTTCCACTGCCCGGCATGGCACTCTTGGTGGGCGCCGTGTTACCTCCCAGCATACGGGCCTTGACCGACTGGAACTGGGATTCGGAATAGAGCAGGAACTGGGCGCTCTCCACTACCCTGTCACCCGTTTTGAGTCCCTTGTCGATGGCTACCCAGCCGTCGGCCTCCGGCCCCAGGGCGACCTCTACCGGCAGGAAGTGCCCTTGGCCCTCACCCAGCATCACGTAATCCCCCTGAGCGGTACGCAGTACGGCGCTGCTGGGCACCGCCAGGGTCTCCCCGGCGCTGGCTAAAATAGTGGCGGTGGCGTAGGTGCCGGGGCGCAGTATCCCGCCGGGATTGGGAAAACTCAGCCGGGCCGTCACCGTCCGGTTTTTGGGGTCCAGTGTCGGGTAGAGAAAGTTCAGGCG
>NZ_JABBDR010000164.1 GCF_018854495.1 Acidithiobacillus ferruginosus | reverse complement strand
CCTAACCAACAGCAAACACCCATAAGGATAATCGTATGCCTACCCCGAAAAAACTTATACGCCTTATCGAAAACCCAACGACCGCCGAGTTGTTGGAATCATTGGTCCCTGCGGCATTGCAGGCGTTACACACCATATTGACGGACCCGCTGTCCCCGGCGGGTGCGCGGGTGGCGGCGGCGCGGGATGTCTTGGACCGCCCGAGTTCGACAGTTAATCTCGCAACTCATTGATATTGCTTATAGCGATTTCAAAACGCTCCACTACAACAGCGTC
>NZ_JABBDR010000163.1 GCF_018854495.1 Acidithiobacillus ferruginosus | reverse complement strand
GGGTAATGTCCTTGATCTCATAGCGCAGTACCTTGACGCCCCAGTTGATCGCCGCCTCATCCACCGATGCCGCGACAGCAGTATTCAGCAACTGCCGGGACGAGAGCGCCGCATCTAGATGCAGCTTGCCGATCTCTGAACGCATGGTGGTCTGCGCCAGCTGTATCACCGATGTAAAGGGGTTGCTGGAGCCGTAGGCCGCCTTTACCGAATCCGTAATCTGCAGATAGAGCACGCCGTCCACGGTCATCGTGGTATTGTCCAGGGAAATACACACCTGCGCCGGCACCTCCATGGGCACCTCGCGCATATCGAAACGGAAAGCGATGCGGTCCAGAAAAGGGATGATAAAATTCAGCCCCGGCTCCAGCACCGTATGATATTTACCAAGGCGCTCCACCACCCAGGCGCGCTGTTGAGGCACGACCCGAATGGTGGTTCGCAGGAGGAAGAAAGCCGCAACGACAACGATCAGGACGACGATGAGGGAGGACATAGCGGCTCCTTGCCGGAATTTTGCTGGGGTAGCACTCCTAAATGTAGCAGATTGTCGGTCTTGGCGATGATAATGGCCCGGTCCCCCGGATGGGGGGTCGGACCATCGTCGACGACCGCCAGCCACTCGGCACCGCGATAACGCACACTGTATTGCTGATTGCTGTCCGGTCCGCTGACGACATCCACCCCCTGCCCCAGATCGAAATCACCGAGATCTCCGCTTTTGCCCGCCAGGCGATGCCGCAGCCACACTCCGGCGGGCAGCAGAACCAGGCAGAACCCGAGAAAAATCCAGTGCAGCACCGCACCCGGCAGGAGCAGCCCAGTGATCGCGGTAAACAGCGCCGCCAGCGCTACCGCCGCCAGGTAGAACGTGCCCGTAAAAAGCTCCGCCAGCCCGGCGCCAAACGCAATGACGATATAAATTATCAACATCGCCACCCCCTGGGTTCAGCCTACCCCGGTAAGCTGTAAATAAATCGCGCCCAGGGGCGGCAGGACCAGTTCCAGCGAATGGGACAGACCCATCCACGACTGGTCCTGGGCCTGCTGTGGCAGATTGCCCACATTGCTGCCGTGATAGGCGCCCGCGTCGCTGTTGAATATCTCCCGGTACCGACCCGCAGCCGGCACCCCCAGACGATAATTGCGCCGAGGCACCGGCGTGAAATTGAACACCGCCAGCACGAAACCGCCGTCCCGGTCCGAGCGCAGAAAACTCAATACCGACTGATCGGCGTCATGGCAATCCACCCAGGAGAAGCCCTCGCCCTGAAAATCCTGCACATGCAAGGCCGGAACATCCCGGTAGAGATGGGCCAGATCCCGGCTCAACCGCTGAATACCCTGATGCCAGTCCCAATGCAGCAGGTCCCAGTCCAGGGCCTGCCCGCAATCCCACTCCCGTCCCTGGCCGAACTCGTTGCCCATAAAATTCAGTTTTTTACCGGGATGCGCAAACTGGTAGCTGAAGAGCAAACGCAGGTTGGCAAAACGCTGCCAGGCATCCCCCGGCATTTTGTCCAGCAGTGAACGCTTGCCATGCACCACTTCGTCATGGGACAAGGGCAGCACGAAATTTTCCGAATAAGCGTAGAGCTGGCTGAAGGTCAGGTCGTTCTGGTGAAAGCGCCGGTAGACCGGGTCCTGCTCCAGGTAGGCCAGGGTATCGTTCATCCAGCCCATATTCCACTTCATGGAAAAACCCAGGCCGCCCACATAGGTGGGGCGGGAGACCATCGGCCAGGACGTGGATTCTTCGGCAATGGTGAGGATGCCCGGATGACGCTCATTGAGGACCACATTCATCTCGCGCAGGAAATCGATGGCCTCGAGATTTTCCCGGCCACCGTACCGATTGGGAATCCACTCGCCCTCCTGGCGCGAATAATCGCGGTAGAGCAGGGACGCCACCGCATCCACGCGCAACCCGTCGATATGGAAACTATCCGCCCAGTAGCAGGCGTTGGCCAGCAGAAAACCACGCACCTCGTTGCGTCCGAAGTTGAAAATATAAGTGCCCCAGTCGCTGTGCTCGCCCTCGCGCGGGTCGGCATGTTCATACAACGGAGTACCATCGAAGCGCGCCAGCCCCCAGTCATCCCGGGGGAAATGCCCCGGCACCCAGTCCAGGAGCACGCCGATGCCCGCCTGATGAAACTGATCCACAAAGGCGCGGAAGCCGTCGGGCGTACCGAAGCGGCTGGTGGGCGCAAAATAGCCGCTCACCTGATAGCCCCAGGATTCGTCCAGCGGGTGCTCCATCACCGGCATCAGTTCGATGTGGGTATAGCCCATGTCCTTGCAGTAGGGCACCAGGCTCTCCGCCAGCGCGGCGTAACTGAGGAAATGGCCCGCCGCATCACGCTGCCAGGAACCGAGATGCACTTCGTAGATGTTCATGGGAGCGTGCTGCCAGTCCTGACCGGCCCGAGCCGCCATCCAGTCCTGATCCGCCCAGACATGGTCATTTTCCACCACGCGTGCCGCCGTACTCGGTCTGAGCTCAAAGGCATGGGCGTAGGGGTCGGTCTTGACAAATACCGCCCCGGAATCGCGGTGACGGATCTCGAATTTGTAGATTTCGCCAACGGCGAGGTCCGGGATGAACAGTTCCCAGATGCCGCTCTGGCCACGCGCGCGCATGGGGTGGGCGCGGCCGTCCCAATCATTGAAATCACCGACGACACTGACCCGTTCTGCATTGGGCGCCCATACGGCGAACAACACCCCATCCACTCCCTCGTGATGGCGACGGTGCGCACCGAGGTGACGATAGGCTTCATAGAGGTGCCCCTCGCCGAAGAGGTAGACCTCCAGATTCCCCAGCACCGGGCCGAAGACATAAGGGTCATGGCGTTCGTGGAATCCGTGCCGGTCCTCCCAGCGCAGGCGGTAAGGCACCGGTATGACCTCGCCCTGATGGGTGAAAATGCCGGCGGGATGGCTCTGTTCCATGACCACCCATCCCGCTGGCGTCTGTATCTCCACGCCGAAGGCTCCGGGCAGAAAGGCCCGCTGCGCGCTACGCCCATCCACCGTATGCTGGCCCAGCCAGGCGAAGGGGTCGTGATGACGCGCCTCACGGATGGCCAAACCGTCTTCACTGTCGCCGGATGGATCGCTCACCGTACTGCCACGCTTTTGCATTGCCGTCACCGCACCCTCCTCTACCCGCCATCCGGGGTGGAACCATTCCTGCTTCGTCGTCATGCCAACACCTTCTGAGCATAACACATCCGCAGAGCAGCGCCGCTCCACCCGGCGCACGGCCTTTTCATGCACAGGCCCTTGCCGCCAGCGGACAAGTTCAGTACCTTAAAAGCCAGCGCGCCGGCAATCTCACCTATACTCCAGGTAAGGTCGTATCCGTGCCCGAAAAGGAGATGGTCATGTCGGAAGAAGGCAGTCTCGGAGTAACCAACTCACCCCGCTTCGTCAGCAACCTCACCAAAAATACCCTGGCCCTGGTGCTCGCCGGGGGGCGAGGCAGCCGCCTCGGTCCGCTGACCGACTGGCGCGCCAAGCCCGCCGTTCCCTTCGGCGGCAAGTTCCGCATCATCGACTTCTGCCTCTCCAACTGTCTCAACTCCGGGATTCGTCGCATCGGTATCCTCACCCAGTACAAATCGCACAGTCTCATCCGCCATATCCAGCTTGGCTGGGGTTTTCTCCGCGGCGAGTTCAGTGAGTTCACCGAGATCCTTCCCGCCCAGCAGCGCATGAATACCGGCTGGTACAAAGGCACCGCCGACGCCATCTTCCAGAACATCGACATCCTCCGTGCCCACCGCCCGCGTTTTGTGATCATCCTGGCGGGTGATCATATTTATAAGATGGATTATGGACAGATGCTTGCCGAGCACGTCCAAAGCCAGGCCGACATGAGTGTCGCCTGCATCGAGGTGCCGCTGGAAGAAGCCAGGTCCTTCGGCGTGATGTCCGTCAACAGCGAGGATCGCATCACCGCCTTTACCGAAAAGCCTCAAGATCCGGTCCCTACCCCCGGCAATCCCGATCGCGCCCTGGCGAGCATGGGTATCTACGTATTCAACACCGACTTCCTCTATGAACAACTCATTCGCGATTCCGACAGCCCCGATTCCACCCACGACTTCGGCAACGACCTCATCCCTTATATGGTGTCGCGCTACCGGGTGATCGCGCATCGCTTCCGCAATAGCTGCATTGCCAGTTCCGAGGGGACCAACAGCCGCTGTTACTGGCGGGACGTAGGCACGGTGGATGCCTACTGGGCCGCCAATATCGACCTCGTACACGTCACCCCCGATCTCGACCTCTATGATAGCCGCTGGCCAGTCTGGACCTATCAGGAACAACTGCCGCCAGCCAAATTCGTATTTGACGACGAAGGCCGACGGGGCATGGCGCTGGACAGTATCGTCTCGGGCGGATGCATCATCAGCGGCGCCACCGTCCGCCGCTCCCTGCTCTTCTCCAACGTGCGGGTCAATGACGGTCATACCCTGATCGAAGACTCGGTCATCCTGCCCAACGTGCGCATGGGCGAAGGTGCCCGGCTGCGCAAGGTGGTAGTGGACAAGGGTACGATCATCCCGAACGGACTGGTGGTCGGCGAAGACCCGGCCGAAGACGCCCGCCGTTTCTATCGCACGCCCAACGGGGTGACCCTGATCACCCCGGAACTGCTGGGCCAGCAACTGCATTTCGTGAGGTAATCCCCATGCCCCCGGCGCGTGCGCTTCATGTCATTTTCTGCTGGCACATGCACCAGCCCGATTACCGCGATGCCGACGGCTTCTACGCCCTGCCGTGGACCTACCTGCATGCCTGCAAGGACTACGCGGATATGGTGGCACATTATGAGGAGAACCCCCTCGCCCGGGGCGTGTTCAACTTCGTGCCGATATTGGTCGAGCAACTGGAGGACTATACCGCGCAGTTCCGGAGCGGGCAGTTTCGCGATCCGCTGCTGATCGCACTAGCCACGGGAGACCTCAAGACGCTGCCCAACGAACAGCGGCATTTCCTTCTGGAGCAATGTTTTCGCCTCGACCACGAGCACATGCTCACCCCCTTCCCGCCCTATCGTCGCCTGTATGAGATTTACCAGCTCATGCTGGAGGACGTTAAGGAGATGGCGGATTACCTCTCGGTACAATACATGGCGGACCTTCTGGTCTGGTATCACCTGGCCTGGGCCGGGGAAACCGTGCGCCGCGGCAGCCCCTTTCTCCAGTCACTGTTCGCCAAAGGCCATGCTTTCAGCCAGGAAGACCGCCGGCAACTGGTGGCATTTCTCGGCGAACTCATCGCCGGCCTGATTCCCCGCTATCGCGCCTTGGCGGAAGCGGGACGTATCGAAATTTCCACCACTCCCTACTACCATCCCATCGGCCCCCTGCTGCTCGACTTTGCGGCAGCGCATGAGGCGGTGGCGGACGCGCCGCTGCCGGACTGTCCGGCCTACCCCGGCGGCGCCGAGCGTGCCCGCTGGCACATCGACCGCGCGCAGAATAGCCATCCCCGGCATTTCGGGGTACCGGCGCAGGGCATGTGGCCCGCGGAAGGAGGGGTCTCTACCGCCTTTGTCGAAATGATGGGCAGCGCCGGCGTGCGCTGGACGGCCTCCGGTGAAGGCATATTGACCCACAGCCTGCTGCTCGGCAACGACGACAACGGACCCCGCGGCCGGGCGGAATACCTGTACCGCCCCTACCAACTGCAGGGGCAGGGCCCCGTGCTCTTCTTCCGTGACGATGCCCTCTCCGACACCATCGGCTTCGATTACAAAACCTGGTTCGGCCACGATGCAGTCACGGACTTCATCCACAAACTGGAGGCGATCTGGCGGCAGACGGAGCATGAGGAAAACCCCGTTGTCAGCATCATTCTGGATGGCGAGAACGCCTGGGAATACTATCCCTACAATGGCTATTACTTTCTCTCCGAGCTTTATAAATCCCTGGCCAATCACCCCCACATCCAGATGTGCACCTTCAGCGACTTCGTCAGCCACCATCCCGATGGTATCCAGAGCATACCCCATCTGGCCGCGGGGAGCTGGGTCTACGGCAGCTTCAGCACCTGGATCGGCGAGGCTGCCAAAAACCGCGCATGGGACCTGCTCTGCGCCGCCAAACAGGATGTGGATCAGCATATCGGGCAATTTCCTGCGGAGCAGCAGGCTCGCATCCTCGAACAGCTTGGCCGCTGTGAGGGCTCCGACTGGTTCTGGTGGCTGGGTGATTACAATCCCTCGGACTCGGTTCGCGATTTCGATCATCTGTACCGCCTCAACCTCCGCAAGCTCTACACCCTGATGCAAATCCCCGCCCCCGACAACCTCAGCAAGCTCATCAGCCACGGCGGCGGCGCGGCGGAGGCCGGTGGTACCATGCGCCGTACTCACACCAAGGACCCCGAATGATCCACAGCACCCCGCTCCTCCTGGGCGTCCATGCCCACCAGCCGGTCGGCAACTTCCCCCACGTCATCGACGATGCCGTGGTCCGCTGTTATCACCCGTTTTTAGAGACGATGCACCGCTTTCCCGACTTTCCCTTCGCCATCCACATCAGCGGCTGGCTGCTCTCCTATCTGCTTGACCGGCACCCCCGAACCATCGTCCTGTTGCAGGAGATGGTAAGCCGTCAGCAGGCGGAACTGGTGGGGGCCGGCGATACGGAACCGGTGCTCGCCGCCATCCCCCACCTGGACCGCGTCGCGCAACTGGAGGCCATGGCCGGGCGTCTGGAGAAACACTTCGGGCAGCGTCCTGCCGGGGCCTGGCTCACGGAACGGGTCTGGGACCCCAGCGTCGTGCCGGCACTCCACGAAGCCGGAGTGAAATATGTCATGGTGGACGACTACCACTTCCTCTGCGCGGGCGCAGCAAGAGAGCAACTCGGTGGTTTCCACCGCACCGAGGAGAACGGCCAGTGTATCGACGTCTTTCCGATTTCCGAAGATCTGCGTTATCGCCTGCCCTTTTCCGAAGCGGCCACCACCGTTGCCCACATAGAGGGCATCTCTGAACAGCATCCGGACAGCGCCGGCATTTACTTCGACGATATCGAAAAGTTTGGCCTCTGGCCCGAAACCTATAGCTGGGTCTATGAGAAGGGCTGGCTGGAACAGTTTCTGCGTGGCGTCCTCGATTCGCCCCATATCCAGCCCATGCACTACCGGGATTATCTCGCAGGAAACCGGCCCCGGGGTGTCATCTACCTGCCGACGGTGTCCTACAGCGAGATGAACGAGTGGACGCTGGCTCCCAAGGCGGCCCGCTGCTATGCGGCCTTCCTGGAGCAGGAAAAAACGGCGGGCCGGCTCGAAAACCGCAAGGCATTCATCCGCGGGGGCATCTGGAAGAATTTTCTGACCCGCTATCCGGAATCCAACTGGATGCATAAACGCATGCTGCAGCTATCTCGGCGCTTCCATGCCCTGCCTGGGCGCCAGCAGAGCAAAGCCCTGCGCGCAGACCTCCACGAAGCCCAGGCCAATGATGCCTACTGGCATGGCCTGTTTGGCGGTATCTACCTCCCGCATCTGCGCCGTGCGGTGTTTAACGCCATCGTACGCCTGGAGGCTGGACTCGATCGGCTCCAGCCCCGTCCGGAACTGGAGCGCATGGATCTGGATATGGATGGCAGCGATGAACTGCTCTATCACAATCACGCCCTGCAGATCATCATCCGCCCCGAATCCGGCGCCGCCGTCACCGAGTGGGATTGTTACGGGTTGCAGCATAATCTGGGAGATACCCTTGCCCGCCGCGATGAAGCCTACTACGACAAGATCCGCCACGGCGCCGTCAGCCCGGAACACACTGGCGAAGGCATCACTTCCGCCCATGACCGTATCGCCTTCAAGGCAGAAATCGGTCCGGACGATCTGACTCCGGATGCCTCTCCCTGCCACAGCTTTCAGGATTGGCTCGATGACGATGCCGTCAGCTACGGTGAGCACTCCCTGCAACAATCGCCCCATTTTTCCGGAGGGGTCGCCGATGCCTGGGCGGTCAGCAAACGTTATACCCTGACAGACAACCGCCTCACCGTAAATTATCGCGTCGAGTCGGCCCGCAAGGGCGTGGAATCCCATTGTTTCAGCACCCGGCTCTTTCTGGCGATGCCCAGTTGTGACGGCCCGGCGGGGCAGCTCTTTGCCAATGGCCGTTCTCAGGGCGGCTTTGGCAGTCCCATTCAGGGCGAAGCGGCCAGTGAAATCGTGCTGGAGGATGCGGTCATGGGCGGCAAAATCGTTCTGCGCTTCCAGCCGCCCGTGCGCTGGCAAGGGGCACCCCACCTGACGGTATCGCAGTCCGAGGCAGGATTCGAAAAAATCATGCAGGCCTTGCGCCTGGATCTGGAATGGCCTGTGCAGATGGGCAAGGCCCATATCATAGAGGTACAGGCAGAGGTTATCCCCCATGGCTGAGGACCTGACCATCGGCATCGATGTGGGCGGCACCAACCTGCGTTTCGGCGTCTTTCGGGGTAATGAACTTCTGGACTCCACCCGCAGTGAAGTGGATTTGCGCGAGAAGTGCCGCCAGGCGCCGGACCCGGAGGGTGCAGCAGCGCTGGTCACTACCCTCCTGACCGAAGGCATCGCCGACCTGCGTCGACATCATCCCGATATCGCGCGGGTTGGCATTGCGTTCCCGGGCTTTATCGATGATGACGGCGTATTGCTGCAATCCCCCAACATTCCGCAACTGATCCAGTTCGACCTGCAAGCCGCCATCGGCGCGGCCTGCCAACTCCCCGTCCTCGTCGAAAACGACGCCAACGCCGCGGGCTATGGTGAATTCTGGGAGGAGCGGCAGGAGCACCCGGAACTGCGAAATCTGCTCTACGTCGGCCTCGGCACGGGAGTCGGCGGCGGCTGGATTCATCAGGGCCGGCCTTGGCGGGGGGACCACGGCAGCGCCATGGAAATCGGTCATATCATCGTGGTGCCCGGAGGGCGGCGTTGTGGTTGTGGCAATCAGGGCTGCCTGGAGCAATACGCCTCGGCGCGCGGGGTGCAATCCAGCTATGTGGAGCTGACCGGCACGGCGCCGGACGCCATGGTCATTGCCCAGATGGCCGGCGATGGTCGCAGTGAAGCCGCCAGCGTCTTTCGGATGGCTGGTGGCTATCTGGGACAGGTGCTGGCCCATGTCCTCAAGGTAACCGATGTCGCGGTGGTGCGGATTGGCGGCGGCATGAGTGCCGCATGGGACCGCTTCGCGCCGGCCATGCTGCAACGCCTCGATGCGGATATGATTCCCGCGTTGCGCGGTAACGTCGAAGTGAAACGCGGCAATGACGACGACCTCGCCGGCATGCGCGGGGCCGCGCTGCTCGCCGATCAAGAGTTTCTCCACGACTGATGCGCATCGGCATATTCGACTCGGGTATCGGCGGTCTCAGCACGCTGCTCAGTTGCCTGCGCTACCTGCCTGACGCGCATTATCTTTTCTATGGCGACAGCGCCCACGCGCCCTACGGCGACAAAAGCCCTGCGCAGGTGCGGGAGTGGACGGAAGCAGCCTATGCCTGGTTCATCGCCGCTGGCGTGGACGCGGTAGTGCTCGCCTGCAATACCGCCACCAGCGCCGCCGTCGCGCCGTTACGGGAGTGCGCCGACGTCCCCATCATCGGCATCGAACCAGCCATCCGGAAAGCGCTGACGGAACATCCCCAGGGAGGCGTTCTCCTGCTCGCCACCAGCATCACCGTCGGCGGCGAAAAACTGCGGAACCTTCTGAACCTGCTGGAAAATGGGCAGGAACGCGTTCGCCCGTTGGCCTGCTCCGGGCTCGCCGAGATCATCGAGGCGCAGGATGCGGACTGGAGGGTTCGCGCCGGCCGCTATCTGCAGGCGCAGGTCCGGCCCGCGCGAACTGCGGATATCGGCGTGGTCGTCCTGGGTTGTACCCATTACTGCTGGATCGACGACCTGATACACGACACCCTGGGCGGGGATATTACCGTCGTCGATGGTAATGAAGGAGTTGCCCGTCAGTTGTGTCGCCGACT
Organism: Acidithiobacillus ferruginosus; assembly: GCF_018854495.1. Classification (GTDB taxonomy): domain Bacteria; phylum Pseudomonadota; class Gammaproteobacteria; order Acidithiobacillales; family Acidithiobacillaceae; genus Acidithiobacillus; species Acidithiobacillus ferruginosus. Next base: position 11,017 of record NZ_JABBDR010000163.1, on the reverse strand, counting down.
GGGTGTCCCCATCGGGACGGACACGGCGCCGCCATTACCCCGTCACGCCCGGATATCCTTGTACTTCACTGCCGACAATGACGTAAAAAGCCACCTGGCTCGCCAGCTTTTGGCCGCAAGCGGGGTGCGCATGGATTCGCAGCCCGATTCGCCCCTCTGACCAATGGGGAGGCTATATCAGCAGCGGCACCGCCAGAGCCAGGGCATGAATGGCAATACCGATCATTCCGCCCACCAGCGTCCCATTGACGCGAATGTACTGCAGATCCGTACCCACCCCTTCCTCCAGAAGACGGACCATGTCCTTATCCGGCCAGGCATGTATCGTCGCTTCGATATGCTGGGCCAGACCATCGCGCAGAGCAGGCGCCAAACGACGGGCGCTGTCCTCCAGGTAGCCATTGAGCGCGTCGCGCAATGCCTGCTGCTCGCCCAGGAAAAGGCCCAGTTGCTGGGACAGACGCTGCACCTGCCCCTGTAACCGGGAATCGGGGCGCTGCAGGTCCGTTTCCAGCCAGGAACGCAGATCGCCGAGTAGGCCATCCACATAGGCCTGCGCCGCCGGATGAGTGATCAGACCATGCTGCCAGCGCTGCACCCGCGCCTGGAAGGCGGCATCCGTCTGCAAACGCAGAATGGCATCCTGCATCCATCGGTCAAAGGCCAGGCGGCGCGGATGCTCCGGGTCATCCGCGATTTCCTGCAACAACTGATGCGCCGCCTTCACCAGATTGCGGGCCAGATTCTCACTCAGCGTGGCCGGGTCCATGACCGCCCCCATCCACGCGAACAGGGTCGGATAGGCGCGCTGGAGAATCGCCCCGATCTGATCCGCCAGCAGGCTTTGGGTATCTTCACCATCCAGCCAGCGACGCAGGCGCTGAATGCCATCGTCGAGCAGGGTCTGGTGCCGGTGATCTTCGGTCAGCAACGCCAGAATACTCCCCACCCAGCGCGCGCCGTCTATGCCCTGCAGTTGCCGCCCCAACGCAGTACGCAGGGCGGTGCGCAATTCGCGGTCGTCGCTGAGGGCCAACCCTTGTTGGAACAAGACCGTCATCTGCCGGGCCAGCAGCGCGCTGTTCCCGGCATCACTCAGCCACTGCGCCAGCCAGGTGGCCGGATCGGCGCGTCGCAACAGGCGCACAATGGCCTCGGCCTCCAGAAAGTGATCGCGGATGAACTCCGCCAGACGGCGCGCCAGACGCGCCTTGTTCCGCGGCAGGATCGCCGTGTGCGGAATGGGCAACCCCAGGGGATGCCGGAAGAGCGCGACCACCGCAAACCAGTCCGCCAAAGCGCCCACCATGGCCGCCTCCGCAAAGGCCCCCACCCAGGCCCAGGGTCCGGCAAAGTCATATGCTGCCGCCACCAGAAACAGCGCCAGCGCCCCCAGCAACAAACCCAGCGCCCAGCGGCGCAGCAAACGTAGTCTTCGAGTCCGATCTGGTTTAGCGGCGGTCACGGCAGCTCCTGTAGGTGAGGGCGGGCACGGGCGCATCCCTGGGATATCTGGCCCGGAGTTTAGCAGAAGGCAGCGTATGCCCGGTAAAAGTGCGACAAGGGCTTGAAGCGCTGACAGCACCGGTCGTAGTATGGGCAGGCGACCAGAGAAGTCCTATAGGGGGGAACACATGCGTCTGCTTTTAGCTATTTTTCTGCCATTTCTGGTATTTTTCACCATTGGCCGCCCGATTGCGGGGATTATTTGTCTGATTTTGCAGATCACGCTGATCGGCTGGGTGCCCGCGGCCATCTGGGCGGTATATGCGCTGAGTCAGTACAAGACGGACAAGAAGATCGAAAGGGCGTTGGGGAGGTAACATCCCGAGAAGACGCATAAGTAGTCATCAGGAATTTATTATGCCTGGGTTTAAAATTCTACAGGAATAGCAAAACCAGACAGAGGATACATGCTGTCTGGCAGTGCTTGACCGGGTAAGGCCTGGATAGCCCGATTTCACCGGGGTCAGCATCTTTCTCTGACAAGAGTGCCACTCAGACGGCGAAGCCCGCAATTCGGCGGGCTTGGCGACCATCGCAACACCCTAACTCTAGTCCCTAGAACGGAATATCATCATCAAAATCCTCCGCCGGCGCGGGCGGCATCTCATTTTTCCGCGCGCCCCCAGCACTGCTGCCGCCACCACTCGGCTGGGACTGATCTTCCTCATCGAAGCTGGCCGCACCGCCGCCACCGCCCCCACGCGCGCCCACCAGTTGCAGACGGTCTCCCACGATCTCCGTGGTGTAACGCTCCTGCCCATCCTTGTCGGTCCACTTGCGCGTCTGCAGGCGGCCCTCCACATAGGCCATGCTGCCCTTGCGCAGGTATTCGCCGGCGATTTCCGCGGTGCGTCCGAAGAGCACGACGCGATGCCATTCGGTGCGCTCCTGCTTGTTGCCTTCCTTGTCCTTGAAGGTCTCGGAAGTCGCGATGCTGAAGTTCGCGATGGCGCCGCCACTGGGCTGATAGCGCATCTCCGGGTCCCGTCCCAGATGCCCCAACAATATGACCTTGTTCACTCCCGCCATCGTCTGATCTCCTTATGGTCAAGGGGACGGGTGTCCCCGAAAGCTTTATACTAACCCATTGTCCCAAAAAAGAGCATGTCGGCTGCATGGAACACATCCATATCCGGGGCGCCCGCACCCACAACCTCAAGAACATTTCCCTTACCTTACCGCGCGACCGCCTCATCGTCATCACCGGGCTGTCCGGATCGGGCAAGTCGTCGCTGGCCTTCGACACCCTCTACGCCGAGGGACAGCGCCGCTATGTGGAAAGCCTCTCGGCCTATGCCCGCCAGTTTCTCTCCCTCATGGGCAAGCCCGATGTGGACGCGATTGAGGGGCTCTCCCCCGCCATCGCCATAGAGCAGAAATCCACCTCCCATAACCCCCGTTCCACCGTCGGCACCGTCACCGAGATTCACGACTATCTGCGCCTGCTCTATGCCCGTGCCGGCACCCCCTGGTGCTGCGGCGCGCCCATTCAGAGTCAGACCATCAGCCAGATGGTCGATCAGCTTCTGGCCCTGCCCGAAGGCGAAAAGCTCATGATCCTGGCGCCGGTGCTGCGTGATCGCAAAGGCAGCCACGAGGACATCATCGGCAGCCTGCGTGCCCGTGGCCTGGTCCGCGCACGGGTGGATGGGCAACTCCTCGAACTGGACGAAATCCCTGCCCTGGACAAGAAGCGCAAGCATCGCATCGAGGCCGTCGTCGACCGGCTGGTATTGCGCGACGACAGCGGGCCGCGCCTGGCCGAATCGCTGGAAACCGCCCTCGGCCTCGCCGAGGATCAGGCTATCGTCGTTCTCATGGGACCACAGCATGAGGAAGAGCGACTGTTTTCCGCCCACCACGCCTGCCCCAGTTGCGGACGCTCCTTTCCGCCCCTGGAACCTCGCCTGTTTTCCTTCAACAACCCCGCCGGGGCCTGTCCGCGCTGCGACGGTCTGGGCGAAATCACCTTTTTCGATCCCGACCTGATCGTCCCCAATCCGGAACTGAGCCTGCGTGACGGGGCCATCGCCGCCTGGACCAAGCGCCATCAGGAGCACTACGCGCCCCTGCTCACGGCGCTGGCCGAGCACTTTCATTTTTCCCTGGATACCGCCTGGCAGGATCTGCCCTTCGACATCCGCGAGCATATCCTCCATGGGAGTGCCGAACGCATCACCGTCCAGCAAGGGACGCACCGTCACAAGCTGAGCTTCGAGGGCGTCATTGCCGGGCTGGAACGCCGCCTGCGGGAAACCCAGTCCAACCTCATCCGCGAAGAAATCATGCGCTATATGGGCCGTCTGCGTTGCCCCGTCTGTAATGGCAGCCGCCTACGCGAAGAGGCGCGCATGGTCAGGGTTGGCCCGCTGGCCATTCAGGAAGCCTCTGCCCTCTCCATCCGTGACGCCCTGCAACACTTCACCCATCTGCAACTGGAAGGGCAGGAAGCCCTCATCGCCGAGCGCATCCTCAAGGAAATCGGCAGCCGTCTGACGTTTCTGGTGGATGTCGGCCTCGACTACCTCAGCCTCGACCGCTCCGCCGAAACCCTCTCTGGCGGGGAAGCGCAGCGCATCCGTCTCGCCTCGCAGATCGGAGCTGGACTGGTGGGCGTGATGTACGTCCTCGACGAACCCTCCATTGGCCTGCACCAGCGCGACAATGATCGACTCATCGGCACCCTCAAGCATCTGCGCGATCTCGGCAACACCGTCATTGTCGTCGAACACGATGAAGACGCCATCCGTGCCGCCGATCATGTGGTGGACATGGGCCCCGGCGCCGGCACCCACGGCGGCGAAGTCATCGCCCAAGGTACACCCGAAGAAATCTGCACCAATCCCAACTCCCTCACCGGTCGCTATCTGACCGGCGATCTGTGCATCGCCGTCCCCGGACGGCGCCGCGCCAATGTCAGCCAGCGCTGGCTGGAAGTGCAGGGCGCCACCGGCAACAATCTCAAGTCGGTGGACGTGCGCATTCCCATCGGCCTCTTCACCTGTATCACCGGAGTCAGCGGTTCCGGTAAATCGACCCTCATCAACGACACCCTTTACCCCGCCTGCGCCCGCGTGCTCATGGGCAGCAGCCAGAGTCCTGCGCCCCACAAGCAGATACGCGGCCTGGAAGAACTGGACAAAGTCATCGCCATCGACCAGAGCCCCATCGGCCGTACCCCGCGCAGCAATCCGGCCACCTACACCGGCCTCTTCACCCCGATCCGCGAATTGTTCGCCGCCACCAGCGAAGCCCGTACCCGCGGCTACAATCCCGGCCGCTTCAGCTTCAACGTCAAGGGCGGGCGCTGTGAAGCCTGCGAGGGCGACGGCGTCATTCGGGTGGAAATGCACTTTCTGCCGGATATTTATGTGCCCTGCGACGTCTGCGGCGGCAAGCGCTACAAGCGCGAGACCCTGGATGTGCGTTACAAGGGCAAAAGCATCCACGACGTCCTGGAGATGACCGTGGAGGATGCGCGGGCGTTTTTTGACCCCGTCCCCGCCATCGCCCGCAAATTGCAGACCCTGCTGGATGTGGGCCTCGGCTACCTGCGCCTGGGCCAATCGGCCACTACCCTCTCCGGCGGCGAGGCACAGCGCGTCAAGCTCTCCCGGGAGCTCTCCCGTCGCGATACCGGACGGACCCTCTACATTCTCGACGAACCCACCACCGGCCTGCATTTTCATGACATCGCCCTGCTCCTGGAGGTACTGCAGAAGCTGGCCGATGCGGGCAACACCATCGTCGTTATCGAACATAATCTGGACGTCATCAAGACGGCAGACTGGGTCATCGACCTCGGCCCCGAAGGCGGCTCCGGCGGCGGCCAGATCATCGCCACCGGCACACCGGACGAAGTGGCACACAATCCGTCTTCCCACACCGGGCGTTATCTGGTGCGGCATCTCCATCGTTGAGCTTTTTTGCACACCCGCAGCCAATGCCGCAAAATAACCGGCAAACATTGACTGGAGTTCACCGCATGCCCATCTTCCCCCAACGCCAGGAGCAGATCCGCAGCGCCCACGCGGCGCTCATCCTTCAAGTCGTCGCCGCCTGCCAGAATGTCCATCTCCGGGCGCCGCTGGAAGAAAGCCTGCGCGTGGCGGCGGCCAACGGCTGGGGAGATCTGGTTGCCGTCATCCGCCACATACTGGCCGGGCAGCGGGGGCCAGACCTGCTCCAAGGGCTGGACGAAGAAGACGGCACCATCATCGAATCCATTCTCATGGGCTTGCAGAATCCCGAAACCTTACCCAAGGCCAGTGACCAGGCCGACCCTACGCTTGCCGCCCCTGGCCTTGCGAGCGTCATCCTCGCCACCCGCCGCGGTGATCCGGAAGCCTTGGCGTGGCTGGGCCGTATGGCCACCCAAATGCAGCAGGCCGGCGGCGACATGGCGCGTATGGGCGCGGCCCTTGGCCCCCTTTCCCGGGGCCAGTATGATCGCCTCAAACTGGAGCGCGGCATGGGACCCCTCGGGCGTAGCCTGCTCCAGGCCGTGCTGGACGCCCTGGCCAAGGCGGAACAGCAATAACTGCCCCGGAAGCCAGCCGCGCCTTGAAAACGCCCGGTTTTGACCATACCTGAACCGGTAAGGGAAGGCTGTGCGGTCTATCCTCTTCTTCACCTCTTCTTCTCAGGAGTTCGTATGGCAGTCAGTGGACACGTTCTCGAAGTGAATCTCGATAATTTTCAGGAAGCCGTCGTAGGGCTGTCCCGGAAGGTGCTGGTACTGGTCGACTTCTGGGCGCCCTGGTGCGCACCCTGCCGCGCTTTAGGTCCGGTCCTCGAAAAACTGGCGGAGGAGATGGGCGGTGCCTTCGTGCTCGCCAAGGTCAACTCTGACGAGAACGCCGACCTGTCGCGCCAGTATCAGGTGCGTGGCATCCCCGCCGTCAAGGCCTTCAAGGATGGCAAAGTGGTCGATGAATTCACCGGGGCGCTGCCCGAATCCGCCGTGCGTCAGTTCATCGAGAAAAACCTGCCGTTGCCAGGTGACGACCTGCGTGTGCAGGCGCTCGACGCCATCGCCCAGGGCAAAGCGGCGGAGGCCGAAGCATTGCTGGAACAGGCCATCAGCATCTACCCTGGGAACGACCCTGCGCGCGTGGCGCTGGCGCACCTGGCCATCCAGCAGGGCCGCCATGCCGACGCCCAGGCCCAGATCGACGCCATGTCCCCTACCTTCCAGATGGAAACCGAAGTCGAAGGCCTGAAAGCCCTGCTGGAATTCACCGAAACCGCCCGCAGCGCGCCGTCCATGACCACACTGGAGGCCACCATCGCCAGCGAAAAGGGCGATCTCCGTGCGCAGGCCATGTATCAGCGGTCTTTACTTCTGCTCTTGCAGGGACAGGAAGAAGCAGCCCTGGATCAGCTCATCGAGATGGTGGAACGCCACAAAAACTATCAGGACGGCCTGGCCCGCAAAACCGTGCTGAAGATATTTGCCTTGCAGGGCAACCGGGGGCCTCTGGTGGAACGCTACCGGTCCCGCCTGTCCCGCGCTTTGCACTGAGGGCGTTGCCGCCCACACCGTCTCTCATTGAGGTTTTATATGTTATGTTGTGATGGCTGGCCGGAACCACGGCCTTTTCCCGGAGTCCAACCTGGAACGTACCAAGCTGCAAGACAAAATCCCGAAGGAGAGTCCTATGGCGAATAATCGCCCGAGTGTGATGTTGAAGCGCCCCAAACTGGTAATCACTGCCGTCGTGGCGGCATGTTTTGGTTTTTCACTGAGTGTAGCGGAGTGGGCGCAAGCCGACGCGCCCGCGGCTCCGGCCCTTTCCATCTCGACCAACACAGTTCCCCAGCAGGCACTGGTCGCCTTGCCGGATTTCACCCCGATTATCGACCGTTATGGTCCCGCGGTGGTCAACATCAGCAGCACCACCAACAAGGTCATTCACCAGCAGGCCAATCCCTTTCCGCCAAACTCGCCTTTTTACCAGTTTTTCCATCACTTCATGGCGCCCGGACAGGGTGGTTCCGGACCACAGCAGCATGAAAAGATCCAATCCCTCGGTTCCGGCTTCATCATCAGTCCCGACGGCTATATCGTCACCGCCGGTCACGTCGTTCGCGGCGCTAACCATATCGTCGTTACCCTCACCACCCACCATGCCTATCCGGCCAAACTGATCGGCCTGTCGGTGCGTTACGATACGGCACTGCTCAAAATCGACGCCAAGAACCTGCCCACCGTGCCCATCGGCAACTCCGACGATCTGAAGGTCGGCCAGTGGCTGCTCGCCGTCGGCGCGCCGTTCGGTTTCTACAACACGGTGACCCAGGGTGTCGTCAGCGCCATGAATCGCCCGTTACCCGATGATGAATACATCCCCTTCATCCAGAGCGACGTACCCATCAATCCCGGCAACTCGGGCGGGCCACTCTTCAACATGAATGGCCAGGTGATCGGCATCAACGATCAGATCTATACCAACAGCGGTGGCTATATGGGTCTGTCGTTCTCCATCCCCATCAATACCGTGATGCGGGTGGTGCAGGACTTCAAAAATCACAAGGCAATCCAGTTTGGCTACCTGGGGGTCGAGGTACAGGATGTCACGCCGCAAATGGCGCAGGCGCTGCACCTCAAGGAACCCGTCGGCGCCCTCATCGCGTCCGTGGAACCCGGCAGCCCGGCGGCCAAGGCGGGCATCAAACCCGGTGACGTCATCGTCACCTATGACAACAAACCGGTGTACAATGTCGGGCAGTTGCCGCCTATGGTAGGCAACACCCTGCCAGGCACCCACGCCAAGGTCGGCATCCTCCACCGCGGAGAAGCGGAAACCAAAGATGTCCTGATTACCGCCCTACCCAAAAACATGGAAGGCCCTTCCGGCAGCCAGGAACCCTCCACGGCCGCCAAAGTGGGCAAAATCCCCCGTATGGGCATCCATGTCCAGTCGCTGAGTCCCAATATTGAGAAGCAGTTGGACGTACATCATGGTGTCGTGGTGGTCGGCGTTAGCGAAGGCGCGGCAGCGGAGGCAGGGATCATGCCGGGTATGATCATCCAGCAGATCGATCAGCAGGACGTCAACAGTCCCACCGAGTTGGAGCATATCGTTGCCGGTCTGCCGGCCGGTCAGCCCATCCCGCTGCTGGTGCGGCAAGGCAAGGCTAGCATCTACGTGGTGGTGACGCTACCCAAGAAGTAGAGGCGCGACAATACAGGCATCACCCGCGCGGGTGATGCTTCGCGTGCAACGCCTTGAGCCGCGCCTGCGCCACATGGGTATATATCTCCGTGGTGGACAGGGCGGCATGTCCCAGCATCAACTGCACGCTGCGCAGGTCCGCGCCGTGATTCAGCAGGTGGGTGGCAAAGGCGTGGCGCAGGCTGTGCGGCGATACGGTCTGAGTGATTCCGGCAGACCGGGCGTAATGTTCAATGTTTTGCCAGAAACGCTGTCGCGTCATGGCAGCCCCCCGCCCGGTCACAAAAAGGGCGGCACTGATGCGTTGACCCAGTATCTGCGGACGACCCATCTGCAGATACTGCGTCACGCGGCCGGCCGCCACTTCCCCCATGGGCACCAGGCGTTCCTTGCGACCCTTGCCAAAGACCACCACCATATCGGCGCTGAGGTCCACTTGGCGCGTCTCCAGATTCACCAGTTCCGACACCCGCAAACCGCAGGCGTACATCAGTTCCAGCATGGCTGCGTCACGCAGGCCCAGAGGGTGGGTACAATCCGGGGCCGCCAGCAAGGCCTCTGTTTCCGTTTCGCTGAGAACGTGGGGTAGTACGCGGCCGAGACGAGGACTCTGCAGGTTACGACTGGGGTCACGGGATACCCAGCCCTCCCGCTCCGCGTAGCCGTAAAAACGGCGCACACTGGAGAGCAGGCGGGCCACGGAGCGCAGGGCGGCCCCGGACTGTAGCCTCTGTCCCAGTATGCGCGCCAGGGCGCCGTCGTCAGCGGTGGTCAGGGTCAGATCCCGCTCGGCGAGCGCAGCGGCCACCTGCAGCAAATCCTGACGATAAGCCGTCAGGGTATTTTCACCGAGGTTTTTTTCCAGCCACAGGGCGTCAAGAAAGGTGTCTATCCGCTGCCGTTCGGCAGACAGACCGGCGTTAGACATCGAATCGCCCCGCCGGATGATCGTGACGCCAAGCGCCCGGGCACCGCCGGGTCAGCCCGGAAACAAGCGTATGACCACCAGAGGATGAATCCATGCCAACGCTGCTCCTCCCGTCAGGGAACCAGCACGCCGCGCCGTGCGCCACAAGGACCAGAAGCCAGGCAAGCCCGTCTGCGCTGCACCGCGCTCCGCCATCTGTAACCACCACTGGGGGCCGGAGCCCGACGCCGCAGCGTATAGAGGCCCCTGCCAGCTAAAAGGTTCCGGCACCGGTTCGATGGCGGCCCGTTCACGATAAGCGGCCAGCATACTAAAATGCGGCCAGTCTTCGTGATGCTGCCATCCGGCAAAACCAAAAGTGGTGGCTGCGGCACTGAAAAGCACTTTCCGCGCCTGCCGCAAGCTGCGGTGGGGTAATGCCAGCAAACTGCCGAGCCAGACGTAAAGACGCAGCAGCGGCAGGGGTTCCTTGCCGCCGCCGCCCTCGATGATCATCAGGGTAACCGTCAGGAAGAGCTGACGGATGGCATCTAAAGGCTGATCGCCGAGCGCGCGGATACGCCCCATGAAGGCAGGCAGATCTCGCTCCCGCAGGGCATGGAGCAGGGGTTTGTCTACCGCCGGATCACGACTGGCCCGCCCTTCGGGAACGACCACCGCCACTCCGGTCGGCAGTTGCCAGTGACTCTGCAACAGCGCCAGAGCCCCCAGCGAAAAAGGCCGGGCTGGCAGATCAGCCGCAGCGCCCTGCCACTGCCCGTAGAGGATGGTACGCAGGCCCTGGGCGTGGTTATCGTCGGCCAGACGCTGGGCCAGACGATGGAGGACAACCCGCCGGGCGTTATCGTCCTCCGCCATACTGAACAGTAGCGGCGCCAGCGTCTCCAGATCATGATCCTCAATAGCCCTGGCGAAGGTATCCGCCTCCATGTCCAGGGGCATGGGGTTGGCGGCCTCGGACATCAGCGCAGCCGGCAGCATGGCTGCTGGCTTCACCAGCGACGTCTCCTGCACCTGTAGGGCAGCCGCCAGCAGTGCCGGGGGCAAAGACTCCGCCTCGGCGAGAAGGGCCAGGGTATCCGCCACGACCTGCAGTGCCTGCGCGTCTGCGGCGGCCGCCCACCAATGCGGCAACAAACTCTGCTGCCAAGCGGCGCGCAAGGCCAACCGCCGGGCGGAGTCGGCCCAGAGAATTTCCCGCTCCGGGACAGAAGCGGAATGCCAGTGTCCGAGGATCTCCCGCGAACCCGGCGTCAGCACTCCTGCCTCCAAGCCGAACCCGGCCATGGCCGAGTGCCGCGTCAGCCCAGCTTTTCTTTAATGCGCGCAGCCTTACCCGAAAGATCACGCAGGTAATAAAGCTTGGCGCGGCGCACATCACCACGGCGCTTTACTTCAACCTTGG
>NZ_JABBDR010000162.1 GCF_018854495.1 Acidithiobacillus ferruginosus | reverse complement strand
CCTGCCCGATCAGATATCGGACCAGGGGGCGCAGAATCGCCAATACCGCCGTCTTCAATGCTTCGTTCATGGCCTGCCTCGTGGCACCACATAGTTTTTCTATCTGCCTGCTGACCAATATAGCAGCTTGTGGGAAAATTTCTCAACATTGTTGACTTTAGAAATTTTTACTGTTACAAAAAGCCCCGCCGGGTTATTCCAAGCCGAATCCCGGCTAAGGAAGAGCGCATATCAGAAAGAGGGAAGCGAAATGAACGAGAATGCGGCATTACTGAACAAAGAGCTACCGGACTCAGGTGGGGATCTGCCCGTGCGCTATGACCGGACAACCATCATTCTGCACTGGCTAACCGTGGTTCTGGTCGTCGTGCTCTTTGCCCTGGCCGAAATCTGGGATTTTCTCGAGCATGGGGCGCCGCTCCGGAAGGAATTCCAGTCCCTTCATATTTCACTGGGCATCCTGCTGACGGTGGTGCTCGTGATACGGCTGGGCTGGCGTACCACACGCGGCACGCGCATGCCGGCGGCGACAAATTTGCAGGAAAGGCTGGCGAAAGGGATGCAACATGCGCTCTACCTCCTGCTGGCGGTACAAGTAGCGCTGGGCTTTCTGCTGCGCTGGGCACAGGCGGAATCCTTCACGTTCTTCGGGCTCTTCTCCCTGCAGTTTGCGACCGTCAAAAATCACGCCCTGGAACACACCTTCGGCAACTTCCACAATATCATTGCCTGGACTATCATCGTCCTCGCTGGTCTGCATGCTGCGGCGGCACTGATGCACCACTACGTCCTCAAAGATGACACGCTGGAACGGATACTCCCGAGAAAAACCGGCCGTTAAGCCGCCCGCGCAAGGCGTTTTCCGGTCAATTCCACCTTATGAAGCGTCAGATACTCACTCTCGCGAGTATCGTCGTCTTGAAGGTCGCAAGGAACGTCAATGACTACAGCCGCGCTTAGCCCATCCAACGAAAAGAACGCCCCGCTCAAGGTACCGAAAATCACCGCATATTTCTGGATGGCGAAACTCCTGACCACCGCCATGGGAGAAGCCACGTCGGATTTTCTCGTTTTCCACACGAATCCCTATCTGGCCGTGGTAGGTTGTGGTTTGTTATTCCTGGCTGCTATCTGGCTGCAGATGCGGAGTAATCAATATACTGCGCACTATTACTGGTTTGCCGTCATCATGGTGAGCATCTTCGGCACGCAAATAGCGGACGTCGCCCATGTCGTGCTGGGCGTTCCCTATGACATCTCAACATCCATTTTTCTGGTTGCCTTGATCGGGATTCTGGGCACCTGGAAACTCAAAGAGAAAACCCTTTCCATTCACAGTGTGCATACACCTCGGCGAGAGGCATTCTATTGGGCGACCATCGTAGCCACCTTTGCCTTGGGCACCGCCGCAGGTGACATGACAGCATCGAGCCTGGATTTGGGCTACCTTGGATCGGGCTTACTATTTGTCCTCTTGTTTGGCATTCCCGTCGCCGCATACTTCATGTTCGACCTTAACGAGATCGCCGCCTTCTGGATAGCCTATATCCTGACCAGGCCGCTGGGGGCCTCTTTCGCGGATTGGACAGACAAGCCGATACGGTTCGGTGGCCTTGGTCTTGGCACGGGCCCGGTGAGCATATCGCTGACGCTGGTCATTTTGATGCTGCTCATCTTCCTGATGATTTCCAGAGTAGATGACCCCAACCGAGCGCAAAAGATAGAGGTGCGCCAGTAATCTGCCGTTGAACACCAAGATGTAATTGCTAGTGTTGAACCCCTGAGAAAACATTTAATAGCCCAAAAATAAACACTTATAAAGGCTTCATGGGAAGGCTATAGCTTTCTCATGAGGACCATCGCGGAACGTCTTGGCTGATCAGTTTGTTAAAACGGTCTAGCCGGAGTGAGGCCCCAGTCACGGATGGCTGCGGATAATCTGCGTATATTCCACTGCCAGCCTATGGCAAATCCTTCCGCAGCCCGTCAATACGCCCCGTCCCGGAGCAACACCACTTTTACGGTGCGCAACAGGATGACGATGTCGTACCACAGGGACCAGTTCTTCACATACCACGCATCCAGAGAGGCGCGTTCGGCGAAGGTGGTTTCGGAGCGGCCGCTAGTCTGCCACAGGCCGGTGATTCCGGGATGCACCTGGCGATAGAGGGCGAAACCGTTGCCGTAGCACTCCAGCTCCCGGTCCAGCAGAGGGCGCGGGCCCACCAGGCTCATTTCGCCCCGGAGCACGTTGAACAACTGGGGGAGTTCATCCAGACTGGTGCGGCGCAGAAAGCGTCCGATGCGCGTCACGCGGGGGTCATCGCGCAACTTGAAATTGCGCTGATACTCGGCGTGCAACTCGGGATGGCTGGTAAAATATTGCTGCAGACGGCTTTCGGCATCGACGACCATGCTGCGGAACTTGTAACAGGGAAAGGGACGCCCGCCCCGCCCCACCCGCTCCTGCACAAAAAACACCGGCCCGCCATCGTCCCGGCGAATCCGCAGCGCCAGAAAGAGCAGCAGGGGCGACAGGAGCAGCACCAGGATGCTGGCCGCCATCAGGTCAAAGGCCCGCTTGATGATCCGCGGCCCAGGGCGGGCGAGGTTATCCCGCGAGCGCAGCATGAAAATCTCGTGGCTGAAAAAGTGCAGGGTTTCCAGCCCGAAGATGGGCAGGCCCCGCAAAGGGGGCGCGAGGGTCAGGTCGGGATAGCGCATGCCGAGATTCCACACCAGGCTTTCCATGGCCTGCCACTGATCCATTTCCAGCGCCAGCACCATATGGGGGTTGCCCAGCTCCGCCATGGTCTGCAGCGGGTCCGCCCCCAGGGGGACACGGGGCACATCCGGAGGGATAGCGCAATGTATGGCATCCCGTTCCGAGGGCACCAACACCGCCTGTAGCCGGTAGCCCAGCAGGGGCTCGCTGGCAAAAGCCCGCGCCGCCTCCGCGGCATTGACGCCGCATCCCAGCAGCACATAAGGGCGTTGCCAGCCGCGACGGCGGGAGATGAGCCAATGCATAGCCATCCGCAACAGGGGCAGCAGGATCAGCGCCAGCACCCAGGTACTGAACAGCCACGTTTTACCGAAGATAGAGCGCGCGCCTGACCCACTAGACGCGTTGCATGTAACGCAATTGTTCTGTATGGTGTTTCATGTAACTTTATTGGAGACTTTCACATGGGAACCACGCACGTTAATACACGAGTTCAAAAGCACCGCGACGCGCTGCGCATGGCGGGCTTGCGCCCGGTGCAAATCTGGGTGCCTGACACACGCCGCCCTGACTTCGCGGAGGAATGTCGCCGCCAATCCCTTCTCGTGGCTCAAGCCGACAGCGCCGATATAGCCATGCTGCAGTTCATGGATGAAGTCTTGGCCGATGTGGACGGCTGGACGGAATGATGCGAGGCGATCTTGTGACCATCGCCATGCCGGGCGACTTTGGCAAGCCACGGCCCGCGTTGGTGGTTCAAGCCAACCTGTTTGGGGAGCACACGAGCGTAACCGTTCTGCCAATCACCAGCACGCTGGTTGCTGCGCCATTGCTGCGCGTCACGGTTCAACCGAGCGCAGAGAACGGCTTGCAGAAGCCATCACAGGTGATGGTGGACAAGGCCATGACGGTGAAGCGCGAAAAGGCAGGGCCAGCATTCGGACGCATCGATGCGGATGCAATGGTGGAGGTCGAGCGTTGCTTGGCTGTGTTTTTGGGGATAGCGAAATGATCCAGACGATTTAATCGACGTGTCGGACAGCTTCATGCGACAGGGACGAGAAGCCTTTATCGTCTTGCCGTCTTTGAGAATAGGTTCGAGAACATTTGAACCTGTCCAGAATGCGAACACCATCAGGTGGATGCGCCTAACAGGCTTATTGATCTTCGAGTAGCGGATAATCTGTATATCCCTGCGCACCAGATGTATAAAATGTAGTAACGTCGGGGCTGTTCAGGGCAGCACCTTTACGTATTCTTGCGGGTAGATCTGGATTTGCCAGAAAAGCGGTACCAAAAGCAACAGCATCTGCTTGACCAGAAAAAACTGCTGCCTGGGCTTCTTCTGCGGAGTAACCCATGTTGACAATCAAGGGGCCTTGGAAATGTTTCCGGGCTGGTGCCAGGACATCTCCGGTCTGACGTCCATAAAAATCGGCGCGCATCAGATGCAAATAGGCCAATCCGAAATCATTCAGTCGACCAGCAAGCCAGGATAGCAAACCAACGGGATCACTATCCCGCATATCATTATAACTGTTCAGTGGCGAAAGGCGCACTCCGACGCGATCTGCACCAATCGCCTGACTGACTGCCGCCAGAACCTCAAAAAGAAAACGGGCGCGATTTTCCCGATCTCCACCATAGGGTCCCTGGCGATGATTGGCACCATCCCGCAAAAATTCGTCCAGCAAATAACCATTGGCAGCATGCACTTCCACCATGTCAAAGCCGGCTAGACGGGCATTGCGGGCAGCCTGGGCAAAGCCTTCGACAATCCCGGGGATTTCGTCGTCAGCCAGGGCGCGCGGTGTAGTGTATGTCTGCTTGCCTTTGGGGGTATGTACTTCTTCACCGGCAATGGCAATGGCACTGGGCGCCACAGGCACTGCCCCATTATTGAGATCAGGATGACACGCCCTACCACCATGCCAGATTTGCAAGGCAATTTTTCCGCCCGCCTGATGCACGGCCTTGGTCACCTCGCTCCACCCTGCTATTTGGGCGGAAGAATAAATTCCTGGCTCATGCCAGAAAGCCGAATTACCGGGCATAATCATCGTTGCTTCGGCGATTATCAAACCTGCACTGGCTCTCTGGGCATAGTATTCCGCCATCAGCGGTGTTGGAACATGTTCTTCTTCAGCCCGACAGCGGGTGAGCGGCGCCATCAGAATACGGTTGTCCAGCATCAGGCTGCCAAGCTGGAGAGGAGAGAACAAATCAGTCATGGAGCCTCCGAAATTATGGTTTGTCTGGTCTTGTCTATTAATTGTACCGACCAGTCGGTCTGTTATCAAGCCAAAAAATCAAATTTCTACGCCAAGTATACCAGACTCCATTCCCTTGGCCGAGACCCAGAAATACGCTACATGCCGGAGGGGAAAGCCCTCGCCGCCCTCTCGCTTGCCACGTCAGAAAGCCTTCAAGGATCGGTGCGGGAATCGACAGGAGCGGACAGAGTGGCATCGGGTGGTGCTATTCGGCAAAACGGCAGAGGTAGCCGATGACTATACCGTGCCGCCCAAAGAATCAGGCGCGGGCCAGTAGCTGGTCCAGTGCATTCGCAAATGCCTGGCGGTCCGCTTGGCTCAGGGCAGCGGGGCCACCAGTGCGCACGCCGGAGTCCCGGAGTTGCTCCATCATGTCACGAATCCGCAGGCGCTCGTGGATGGTTTCGGGGGAATAACGCTCCCCGCGCGGGCTGAGGGCATGGCTGTTTTTTTCTAGCACGGCGGCGGCCAGCGGAATATCGGCGGTGATTACCAGATCACCCGCTACGATGTGCCGGACGATTTCCTCATCGGCCACATCAAAGCCCCTCGGCACGACCACAGTGCGGATATAGGCAGAGCGGTGTACGCGCAGAGCTTGATTGGCTACCAGGGTCAAGGGCAGTTTCAGACGATCGCTGGCGCGATACAAAATGTCTTTAATGACGTTGGGACAAGCGTCGGCATCAACCCAGATATGCATGTGACGGCTCTTTAGGAATTTTTTGAGTGGGAACACCATGTCACAGATGTGACTTCCTGACAATGTGTGCCCCATGAAGGGCCCTTTGGGACGGGCGTTGCTGGGCTGCCACCCCGCCAATACTTGCCACGACGATTGATGCTCGCCATTCACCCGCCTTGTTCTGATGGATTTCAGACAAGGTAATATGGGCTGTGCCAAACTCAAGCGCAGACACATCCGATGGTTACAGGGGTTTTACTGTGCCACCCATCTGTGCCAATGGTTTTCTGATGGGATTTTTTGGATGCAACCAACTGATTTAATTGGTGGGCCCGCACGGACTCGAACCGTGGACCAAGGGATTATGAGTCCCCTGCTCTAACCAACTGAGCTACAGGCCCTGAAGAACGGCGTGGAATGCACTGACCCCACGCCTCATACCGCTAAAAAACATCCGTCACGATGGAATCGTCACTTCACCGTCCACAAAACTGCGCAAACGCTCCGATCGAGAGGGATGACGCAGTTTGCGCAGCGCCTTGGCTTCAATCTGGCGGATACGCTCACGAGTAACGTCAAACTGCTTGCCGACCTCCTCCAGCGTGTGGTCGGTATTCATCCCGATGCCAAAACGCATACGCAACACCTTGGCTTCCCGCGCTGTCAGGCCGTTATCAAGCAACTCCTCGACCACTTCGCGAATGGCGGCGTTAACGGCAGAATCCGCTGGCGCCGTCACATTCCGGTCTTCGATAAAGTCGCCCAGGTGCGAATCTTCATCGTCACCGATGGGCGTTTCCATGGAGATAGGCTCCTTGGCAATTTTCAGCACCTTGCGGATTTTATCCTCAGGCATTTCCATCCGTTCCGCCAACTCTTCAGGCGACGGTTCACGTCCCATTTCCTGGAGCATCTGTCGACTGATTCGATTGAGTTTGTTTATGGTTTCGATCATATGTACCGGAATACGAATGGTCCGCGCCTGATCCGCAATACTCCGCGTAATGGCCTGGCGTATCCACCAAGTCGCATAAGTAGAGAATTTGTAGCCACGTCGGTATTCGAACTTGTCCACCGCCTTCATCAGGCCGATATTTCCTTCCTGAATCAGATCCAGGAACTGCAGGCCACGATTGGTATACTTCTTGGCGATAGAGATCACCAAACGCAGGTTGGCCTCCACCATTTCCTTCTTGGCACGCCGCGCCTTGGCCTCACCAATGGACATCAGGCGGCTGGCCTCTTTGATCTCGGCAATCGGCAAACCGGCACGCTTCTCGATATTCGCCAAGCGTTTCATGATCGCCACGATATCATCACGAAACTCCACCAAACGGGTACTATAGGCATGGCCAGCCGCGATTTGCTGATCAATCCAGCCGATATCACCCTCATGACCGGGATAACTGCGTACAAAGTCTTTACGCGGGAAGCGCGCACGTTCAATGCACAGTTCCATCAACTCCCGTTCGCACTGACGCACCTCTTCCGTTAGCCCGCGCAGGGCGTCGGTCATGACGTCAATCTGACGACCGTTGAGTTTGATTTCCAGGAAACGCTCGGCGAGCTCCCGGCGCTGCTGCTGATAACTTTCACCATGCATCTCACCATCGGCATGGCTGGCCAGCAGCGCGGTATACGCAGCACGGATGACCGCAAAACGTTCCAGTGCCTCTTCGAGCTGTGGTCCCTTGTCTACGACTTCGATATCACCGTCTTCGGATTCTTCCTCATCCTCATCGACGTCCAGATCGTCGCCTTCCACCAGCACGGTTTCTTCCGCCTCACTGACGGTTTCTGCGTCCAGCGCGCTAAGATCAATAAAAGCGTCGACCACTTCATCCAGGCGCGTCTCGCCGCGCTCCACTCGAGCCGCGGCGTCCAGAAGAAGAGAGATGGTCGTCGGGCAGGTCGATACAGCGCGCAACACCTGCATCAGGCCATCTTCGATACGCCGGGCAATTTCGATTTCGCCTTCACGCGTGAGCAGCTCCACGCTGCCCATCTCGCGCATGTACATACGCACCGGATCACTGGTTCGCCCGATATCCGCCTCGACCACGGCCAGGGCTTCTTCTGCCGCTTCTTCCGCTTCCTGAGCGGCGACTACGGTACCACCTTCCCCATCCATCAGCAGGGTATCGTCGTCCGGAGCCTCCTCAAAGACTTCAATACCCATGTCATTGATCATGGAGATGACATTTTCCATCTGCTCGGGGTCGAAAACCTCTTCCGGCAAATGATCATTGATCTCGCGATAGGTCAGGTAGCCTTGCTCTTTACCACGCGCAATAAGCCGCTTCAACTCAGACCGCTGAGATTCATTATCCACTACACTCTCACCGTCTCTCATAACTAACCTGCACTCGCGGAAAGCCGCACATTATATAGGAAAAACCATACGCATGGAAAGGTGCCCGTCACAGAACTGCACCCTCAGCCCATTTTTTTCATTTCATCCCGATCAAACGCCGTTGCGCCTGTCGCGCCGGGACAAACGCACCACTTCAGCCCTCTCCTGCTCAGAGAGCGCACTCAAACCACCCTGATCTGCGGCCCGGCTGATAAAGTGACTGCGCGCCGCAGCAAGGCGCTGGTTCACTCGCGCCACACAACCGGAAATTTCAAGCCGCATCAGCACCTGTTCTTCCTCTTCGCCAGAGTCGCTCATCACCAGCGCGTAGCATGCCTCCGCATGTTTCAGTACCGACACTTTTGCGAATAGTTCGTGAGAGCTTAGATGGGTCATGTTGGCCAAAATATCAAGGGCCTCTGCCAGAATTTCAGCCATGGGATCACGGTCGAAGAGGAAAGGCAGCAAATCGCGGTCCAACGTCTGCCAGGCAGGGTCTTCCGGAAAATTCAGCAATAATCGCAAAGCCGTTTTAAAAAGGGATCGTCCTCCGGCAGCGGAGAATGTCGCTTTACGCGGTGTGCGCGACGGCGCGCGCCGGGCGACGGGCGCCAATCCGCAAAGCATCTGCACCCGTTGTTCATAAACCTCCCGCAGGACCGGATCGCTCACCCGTTTCAGAAAGTCGCGCGCTGCATGCAGAAAAAGTGCCTTCTCATCTTCTGCGGCGAGGTTGTGTCGGCGTTGCAACTCCTCCAGAAAAAAATCGATGGCTGGACGCGCGGTCGGGAGCATTGATTCAAATACCGCGCCCCCCTGTTCTCGCACCAGCGAGTCCGGGTCCTGGCCATCCGGCAGGAACAGCAACCGTAGTAGACGCCCCGCGCGCAGATGCTCAGGCGCTGTCTGCACGGCCCGCCAGGCCGCATTACGTCCGGCAGTATCGCCATCGAAACAGAGTAGCACCTCGGGCGCTGCCCGGAAGAGCATTTCCATCTGACTGTCCCCCAAGGCCGTCCCGCTGGCCGCGACGGCGTAGTCGATGCCAGCCTGATGCAGGGTAATGACATCCAGATACCCTTCCACCAGCAACACCCGCCCTGCTCGGCGCATCCCCTCCCTGGCCTGGTGCAGACCATAGAGCACCCGCCCCTTGTGGTAGAGCGCACTTTCCGGCGAGTTGAGGTATTTGGGTTCATGACCATCGAGACTGCGTCCCCCCAGCCCCACCGCCTGTCCTCGTCCGTCGCGGATGGGAAAAATCACTCGCCCGCGAAAACGGTCGTAGACCGATCCATCTTCACGGACGCTCACCAGTCCCGCGCCCAGCAACTGCTGGCGCAACGACGGTTCCTTGCCCAGTTTCTGGCTCAGAAACCCGGTCGCAGGCGGTGCGTACCCCAGCTCGAAGCGCCCAATGATCTCATCGCCCAATCCCCTTCCACGCAGATACTCCTGCGCCGGTGGGTGCTCTGCGAGGGCAGATCGGTAAATGCCAATGGCTTTTTCGAGAATTGCCCGCAACGGCCGAAGACTTTCCTGCTCTCCGGCAGGGCCGTCTTCCGGCAGGGCGACACCGGCCTCGTCGGCGAGTGTCTTCACCGCCTCCGGAAAAGACAGCCGATCATGGGCCATCAAGAATCCGATGGCATTCCCATGAGCGTGACAGCCAAAGCAGTAATAAATCTGTTTGTCGGCACTGACCGAGAAAGACGGGCTCTTTTCCTGATGAAAGGGGCAGCAGGCCCAGAAATCCCGGCCTTTTTTCTTCAGTGGTACGCGGCTATCGATGAGGCGCACCAGATCGCTGTGCTCCAGCAGGGCGTCAATGAATGCGGGAGAAAAGTTGGCCATGGCTCAGCGTAACTCCAACTCGCTGACGCCGCCACCGCCATGCTCTGGCCGCGCCATACGCCATTGGCTGACCCGAGGGTCTTGCCCGGCAAACTCGCGCACCATTTCTGCAAGCACCCCGTTGCCCTTACCATGCAGAATCTCGACCTGTCGACGACCGGCGGCTACGGCGCCATCCACATGACGACGCAGCGCCGCCAGGGCGTCTTCCCGAAGCTGTCCGCGCAAATCCAGACGCCAGGGATGATCCTCGGGGGTAGCATACTGGGTGCTGCCTTTTTCTTTTGGGATATGCAGCGCGGCGTCCACGGCAAATTGTGCGGCGGGCACCCATAATTGCTTGCCCCGTAATTGAATCTGCACCCTGCGTTGTGCAGGGTCCGCACGCAGCACTTGGGTCACCTGCCGGAGCGGAAGAAACAGACCCCTGGCCCCCACCGCAGGCAGGCTGTCCACTCGCTGCTCCTCCGCCCGGAAGGGGGCTTCCAGACGTTGCAAAGCCGCCGTTGCCGCCTGGGTATCCCTCCCGGACTTGAGCGCTGCAATGGCTTGCCGCACCTGCTGGCGCGCCGTTGCCAGTATATCTTCCCATTCGGCGCGGGCGGCGGCGGCGGCTTTGTCACGCTCCTGTCTCGCTGCCGCCAGTTCGCGTTCCAGGTGGCGGGCCACCCTGGTGGCTTCGTCACGCGCCAGTACGGCCTCGTCCATAGCCTGCCGGGCGGCCTGCAATAGGGTTCCCCGTTGCGCTTCCCAACGTTCCCAGTCCTCCCGGTCCTCGGCATAGAGTGCCTCGGCGCGGTTCATCAGCGGTGCAGGCATCCCTACGCGCCGGGCAATGACCAGGCCCTGGCTCGCGCCACCCACACCCCACAGCAGACGGTAGGTGGGTTTCAAAGACTCTGCATCAAAGCCCATACCCGCTAGGGCTACACCCGCATGGCTCAGGGCATAACGCTTCATTACTTCCAGATGGCTCGTGAGCAGTGTGCAGCATTCGGCCGCCAGCAAGGCCTCTGCGACCGCCTGAGCCAGTGCGCCCCCTTCCCGCGGGTCGGTGCCGTTGCCCAGTTCGTCGAGAAGCACGAGACTGTGGGCGTCGGCATGCTCCAGCACTTCCCGAAGACGCTGCACCTGCGCCGAAAAGGTGGAAAGATCCGTGTGGATATCCTGGGCGTCGCCGATGACCGCAAAGCACTTCGGGAAATAACCCAATGTACCCTCCGCAGTTACCGGCAATCCCATGTAGGCCATCAGATGATTGAGTCCGAGTGCTTTCAGGATAGCCGTTTTGCCACCGGTATTGGGGCCGGTAATGACCAATTGCTGCGCATCCGCCCCGAGACGCAGGGCGTTACCCACGACCTGCCCCGGATGGCGCAGACAAAGCAGCGGATGACGCAGGGCCTGCAGATCAAATGCCGCAGCCGCATCGACCCTGGGCAAAAACCCGCCACAGGCATCCCCCAGTTCCAATCCCGCCCGTACCGCATCCAGCCGGCCCATATGCCGCAGGGCGGCGACAATGCCCGGCACTTCCAGCCCTACCGCTGCGCTCAGGGCACGAAGAATGCGCTCCTGCTCCTGAATTTCGGCACGCCGGTCCTGGACCAGTTGATTATTCAGATCGACGGCTGCCAGCGGCTCCACAAAAAGAGTTTCACCACTTGCCGACCGGTCATGGACGATCGCCTTGATACGCCCTTTATGGCTCGCTTTGAGCGGTAGCACGTAACGCTCATTACGCTGCACGATGACTTGATCCTGCCAGTATTCCTGCCAGTCCCGATTACGCAGAAAGCCCTGCAGAAAACGCTGCAATTCGCTGCGGCTGACCCGCAAGCGCTGGCGCAGGAGGGCGAGATCCGCACTCGCCGTATCCAAGAGCTCACCCTCCTCATCCAACGCCATGCTGAGACGGCGCAACAAGGCCACCGGGGGATCAAGCTCACCTGCCAGCCCGGTCAGGGCATCCCGAGTCTCGCGCAAAGCTGCGGCGTAGCCTTTCTGTGCCGTCAGTACATCGAGCACCGCGCGCAAATCTCGCCCGCTGAGCACGGCACCAGGGCGCTGTGCCAGAACCAGCAGAGGTTCGACATCGGGAAGATCAGAAACGGGGAGAAGAAAACCGGCGGAAAACCGCTGCGACAACCAGGCCAACCAATTCAAACGATCATGGATTTCCGCAAGCGGCACCCAGGGGGTGGTCGCCGCAACATGTCTGCGCCCATAGATGTGGCCACAATGCTGTGACCACGCGCTCTGCACATCACTGGCATCCAGAGCCCGCCAGAAGCTGTCCTGCCAAGGAGCAACCCCGGCCACAGCCATGCCCCCGTCCATCAACTGCCGAGGCGGGCCTTCACTTTATCCGCCACCACGGCCATATCCGCCCGCCCCTGCATCTGCGGGCGTAGAAAGGTAAGTACCTTACCCATATCTTTAGGTCCGCTGGCCGCCACCGCTGTCATCGCCTCGTTGATCAGCCCGTCAATCTCGCCGGGTGACAGCGCCTCCGGCAGATAGACTGCGAGAAAAAGAATTTCCGATTCTTCCTTTTCAGCAAGGTCCGGACGCCCACCGGCAATAAACTGACTGGCAGAATCTTTGCGCTGCTTGATCAGCTTATCCACGATGCGCAACGCTTCAGCATCATCCAGCTCGCGGCGCTCGTCAATTTCCCGCTGTTTGATCGCCGCGAGGAGCATACGAATAGTCCCAAGACGCTCGGCTTCCCGGGCGCGCATGGCGGACTTCATATCCTCCTGGATGCGCTCACGTAGTGTCATCAGTAGAGCCGGACCAGACGCATGGACTGACGACGCATACGCTTCAACGCCCGCTTGCGGGCAGCAGCGGCCTTACGCTTGCGCTCTTCCGTGGGCTTTTCGTAGAATTCGCGACGCCTTACCTCGGTAAGGACACCTGCCTTTTCGCAGGAACGTTTGAAACGCCGCAACGCGACTTCGAAAGGCTCATTTTCTTTGACACGAACAGTTGGCATAGAAGGATTCCGACCTCTTTGGATAAGGGTAGCGAGAAAGGGGCCGATTATAGGCAGATCAACGACCAGAGTCAAAAGCTTCCTGGCCGCCTGCCGCCATGACCCCACCGGGGTCGGCACCCATCGGGAGACCAGCACCGTTGTTGCTAAAACCGCAAAACATTCGTTGCCAGCTCTTGACAGCCTGATCCAAAGGAATGCTAATATACAAATGGTTAAAGCGCTTTTAAAATATAAAATTAGGCGATAATGTTACAACGCCTTGTGATCAGGATCGGGGAGGTCGTGATGCGCACCGAAGCCAGAGAATTAGCGGGGTCGGATATTCCGGAGATGGGTCCTGTCACCGATCCGCCGCCTCTGGATGATTTCATGGACGACCAAAACAGCGGACCGTTTCTCAGCCAGAAGCGGGAACTGCAACTCATCCAGCGCTTGCGTCGGGGCGACGAGTGCGCCCGCGCCACACTGATCTCCGCGCACATGCCCTTGGTGCGGGCGGTCGCCAGGGGTTATCGCAATAAAGGGCTCAGTCAGGAAGACCTCCTTCAGGAGGGTTACATGGGCCTGCTGCGTGCCGCCGACCGCTTTCAGGAAGGCCTCGGCACACGTTTCTCCAGTTATGCGACCTGGTGGATCCGCGAGGCGATGCAGCGGGCGCTCATCCGTTCCCGCTTCATCCGTCTGCCCGATTACCTTGCCAAGTCCCTGCACGCTTATATGCAGCGCGGAGCGGAGGAAGACAGCGACGCCGATGTGCGCAGGGAGCAGCGGCGTGAAGCCCTAGGGGTGCGCGAGAGTACCATGCGCGCCCTGGATTTCGCCGACATCCGCGTCTTCTCGCTCGACGAGGAAACACCCGACGGACCGGGCCGCATCGAACAGGTGACCGGCGACGTTGCCAGTCCGGACAGCGACTATGACCGTGATGCCATCTGCAAGGCACTGCGGGAACATCTGACCGAACTCAATGAAAAACAACGGGAGGTCATGGTCTTTCGCTACGGCATGCATGGTGACGCGCCCATGAC
Organism: Acidithiobacillus ferruginosus; assembly: GCF_018854495.1. Classification (GTDB taxonomy): domain Bacteria; phylum Pseudomonadota; class Gammaproteobacteria; order Acidithiobacillales; family Acidithiobacillaceae; genus Acidithiobacillus; species Acidithiobacillus ferruginosus. The sequence continues at coordinate 13,262 of NZ_JABBDR010000162.1, read as the reverse complement.
TCTGGAAGCCGTCGCCGAACGTATGGGCGTCAGTCGCGAGGCGGTAAGACAGTTGCAGGTGCGGGCCCTGACCCGTCTGCGTCAGTCGTTGAGCGAGAGCGGCTGGGGTTGCTGACGCTCTGCCAGCAACCCCAGCAGCCTGCGTAAGGCCGCCGCTCTGTGGCTGTGTTCGTTTTTTTTCTTCAGGCTCCACTGCGCCGCGCTGCCAGATCCATGCGTGGGCCAAAACAGCGGATCGTAGCCAAACCCCCCATCGCCGGCAGGGCGCTCACCAATAGTCCCTCTCCAAAAGCCTTGGGCTACCAGTGGCGAAGGGTCGGCGGCAAATTCCAGAAAAACCATGCAAGCCACGTAATAGGCAGCACGGGCCTCCCCCCGCGCCTCGGCCAGCATGCTCAGCAACCTGGCGTTATTGGCTGCGTCGCTAGCGTCCGGGCCGGCATAGCGCGCGGAGTAAATGCCGGGTGCTCCCTGGAGATAGGGCACACAAAGCCCCGAATCTTCGGCGAGCGCCGCCATACCACTTTGCGAGGCGGCATGACGTGCCTTGAGCAATGCATTTTCCACAAAGGTCGTGCCTGTTTCTTCAATACTGGCGATGCCCAGTTCCGTCTGGCTGACGAGCGCGAAGCCACGGGCAGCAAGCAGCGGTTGCAACTCCCGTAACTTGGCTGCGTTACTCGTGGCCAGCAACAAGGGCGTCATGAACGGGCTTCCGGACACTCCTGATGCTGACGGGCCACCAATTCGGCGATCCCCTTGCGCGCCAGAGCCAGCATTTCAGCCATCTGTTCCGCACTGAACACTGCGCCCTCCGCAGTTCCCTGTACTTCCACAAAGGCGCCGGCGCCGGTCATCACCACATTCATATCCACATCGGCATTGCTGTCTTCGGCATAGTCGAGATCCAGCACCGCCTGCCCCTGATAAATACCTACCGAGACGGCGGCCACCCAGTCCCGCAGGGGATTATTCTGAAGCTGCCCCGCAGCACGCAGATGCTGGACGGCATCGGCTACCGCCAGACAAGCGCCGGTAATGCTAGCGGTACGGGTTCCACCATCGGCCTGAAGCACATCACAATCCACCCAGATAGTGCGTTCGCCCAAAGCTTGCAGATCCACGGCGGCGCGCAGACTGCGCCCGATAAGACGCTGGATTTCATGGGTGCGCCCGCCGATACGGCCTTTGGCGGACTCCCGTGCCACCCGCTCCCGGGTGGCACGCGGCAACATGCTGTACTCCGCCGTCACCCACCCCTTGCCCGCGCCGCGCAGGAAGGGCGGCACCTTTTCTTCGACGCTGGCGGTGCATAGCACCTTGGTATCGCCGCAGGCTATCAGCACCGAACCTTCAGCATGCTTGGTAAAATTTCTGGTAACTTGTACCGGACGCAAGGCGTCCGCATTTCTTCCGCTGGGACGTATCATGGGAATACTCGTTGTGGGTGGTGGGGCATTCTATCGTGAGAAGACGGGAGGATTCAAAATGCGGTGCTGCGCAGCACTGTCCCTCATCCCTCTTCCCCCCCTATAATAATAAAAAGTCCGCTTCTCAGAGGAACAAACCATGCCTGGCATTGACCACATAGAAATCGCCCAGTTTCTCAAACAACATCATCTGGCCCAGTCTCTGACCATCAGCGAAATCCAGACCCTCGCAGAATACGTCACCCACGCCCAATTTCATCTGGATCAGGTGATTGCCGAATGGGGCTCTCTGGGAGAGGCGCTGTTCTTCTGCGTCAAGGGTGAAATGGCCATCGTTCACCACACAGCCGACGGCGACGAAGTAGAAGTGGTCCGGGTGCACGACGGCGAAATGGCCGGAGAGATGTCCTTTTTTGACCGTCAGCCACGTAGCGCCCGAATCATTGCCAAAAGCGAAGACACCCAGGTGCTGGTCCTGACCCGCGCCCGGTACCAGCGCCTGAAGGTGGAAAAACCGTATATTACCGTGAATATTCTGGAGCAGGCCATCATCAGCCTGGACCATTTGTTCCGCAATCTTTCTCAGGGTTACACAGACTTCTCTACCTATATTTATGGCAAGGGCAAGCGCTAGATTTTGTCGCCGCCCGGAGCTTTTCCCTACGCACCGCCGCGCTGGCTGAGCAACTCCGCAATCCGGCGCAGACGCTCCAGAGGATCCTGAAGAACCAGCAACTGCTGCTTTTCTTCGGGGGAGGCGGGTAGCGCCTGCGCCAGGACCATTCCGGCGCTACTGGCGTCTATTCCGGCGGCAGGCACCTTGCCGATCAAATCCTCAAGAATGGTGTACAACGGCTGGCTTTCCCGACCCATTGGCACGATGGGCTCTTCGGCCCAAAGATGGATAGAGGCCACCGCCAGTTGTCCCTCATAACGCCAGTCCTGAATGGTGAAACGTTTCTGGCCGCGTACCTGAATCTGGAGAATGCCGGCCTCCCCCCCCCAGTCCACAATGCGTGCCAGGGTACCCACCAATTCCGGCTCGGCGTGGCCATCGCCCCGGGGGTGGCTAAGGCAAATGCCAAAATCCCGACCCTGCCGCAGTGAGGCGCTGATCATGTCCAGATAACGCGGCTCAAAAATACGCAGCCCTAATAAAGCCTTGGGGAAAAGTACCGTTCGGAGTAAAAATAGGGGCGTCCAGTCCGTATCCGTCACCTGTCACACCTCTCGCGAGTACCCATGAACCCCACCCTGAAACCACCGTCGTCGTATTCGCTCTACGTGCATCTGCCTTGGTGCAAGGCCAAGTGCCCCTATTGCGATTTCAATTCCCACGCGGCCGACCGCATCCCGGCAGAACGCTATCTGGCTGCATTGATCGCCGATCTGGACCGCGAACTGCCGCGCATCTGGGGACGCCGTGTGCAGACTATTTTTATCGGTGGCGGCACCCCCAGCCTCTTTCCACCAGAAATCATCGACCGCCTGATCTCCGCGATCCGCGCCCGTCTGCGGCCGCACTCCCGCATGGAAATCACTCTGGAGGCCAACCCGGGAGCGATAGAGGCATCCTCCTTCCGCGCCTTCCGGGAGGTGGGCATCACCCGGCTCTCCTTAGGCATCCAGTCTTTCAACGACGATTCTCTGCAACGCCTCGGGCGTATCCATGATGCCGCCGCAGCCCACCGGGCCGTGGAGCTCGCCATCGCGGCGGAATTCGAGAGCTATAATCTCGATCTCATCTTTGCCCTGCCGGGGCAGGATCTCGCCGCAGCGCAGGCCGATCTGCGCGCGGCGTTGAACTATGCACCCCCTCATCTGTCCCTCTATCAGCTCACGCTGGAAGCCGGAACCCCGTTTTCGACCCGTCCACCCGCCGATCTGCCGGACAGCGACCAAGCCGCCGACATGGAAGATATCCTGCGTCGGCAACTCCGGGAGGCCGGCATGGAGCGCTACGAAATATCCGCCCATGCCCGGCCCGATCATCGCTGCCAGCACAACCGCAACTACTGGCTTTATGGTGACTATATCGGCATCGGCGCCGGAGCGCACGGCAAAATCACCCTTCCCGAAGGCATCTGGCGCAGCCGCAAACCCAGCCGCCCCGAAAGTTATATGGACGATGCGCTCAGTGTTCTCGACATCCTCGGTGACCGGGAGCCGATTTTATCCGCTGACAGGCCCTTCGAGTTCATGCTCAACGCGTTGCGCCTGACCGACGGCTTCCCGGTGGCGCTCTTCCCGGAACGGACCGGCCTGTCTCTGCCGCTTATTCAACCGCAACTCCGCCGGGCCGAACGCGACGGGCTGGTGGTCATGAAAGATGGTATCCTGCGACCCACCGCGCTCGGGCTCAACTTCTATAATGACCTCTGCGCGCGTTTCGTACCGTGATAGCGGCACCTCACTCAGTCCCGTCCTACCATCCTGGCTTCGTGGCCGACGATCGAGCCTTCGCTAAACAAATATGCATGCAATTCCTTATCCAGACGCGGCATTTTGCGGCGCAGCCACTCGAGGACCATAGCGGCATGTTCAATTTCTTCATCTCGGTTGTGTTCCAGCACCTGCCTGAGAATAGGATCGGTGCAGGCATCAGCGCGCTGCTGGTACCAGTCAACCGCCTCGAACTCCTCCATGAGCGAAGAAATGGCTCGGTGGATATCTATGGTTTCGGGAGACAGAGACTCGGGGGATTCATGCAACGCTTCATGTGCCATGATCGACTCCTTTGGGCAGTCTGGTGAAACATCCTTCAGATCATAGTCCAAAGTTTGGGCAAGACCAAAGTGCCCCCCGCTTTGGGCTTGCCCGCATCCTGTCCAAAGCGGGGCTGTGTTCCCGGACCGTTGCGGTGGAATGGATTCGTGCCGGGCGGGTAGAGGTAGACGGTCGCCGGATCCTCGATCCCGAGGCACGCTTCCCTCTGTCCAGCCCCGGTATCCGGATCGATGGTCTCGACATCACCGCCAGCACCCGCCAGGTTTTGCTGTTACACAAGCCGCGCGGCGTTCTTACTACTCGCCAGGATGAAAGAGGACGTGCCACCGTATACGATCTGCTACCCGGGAGTCCATGGCTGGCACCCGTCGGACGCCTGGATCAGGCCAGCTCCGGCCTGCTGCTTTTCAGCAACGATCCACACTGGGCGCAACGACTGCTGGATCCGGATCAGCATGTGGCCAAGACCTATCATGTGCAGATTCGCCCGCCCCTCTCCGCCGGCGCTGTAGTCCAACTCGCGGCGGGCTCCGTGCTCGACGGCGAACCGTGCCTGCCGATGCAGATCAGGGAGTTACGCTGCGGTGGCAAAACCCAATGGCTGGAGTTTGTCTTGCAGGAAGGACGCAATCGCCAGATTCGGCGCCTCCTTGCCGCCTGTGATAGGGAAGTGTTGCGACTGATTCGCGTAGCGGTGGGAAATCTGCCTCTCGGCGAACTGCGGGCCGGCGAATGGCGGTGGTTGCGTAGTGATGAGGAAGAGTTGCTACGTCAGACGCCCACGCCCCGTGATACCCCCTGCCTACCGCCGGAATGATCCTAACCGAACCTTGTGGCGCAGAGGCCTCCCTATATTAGATATCTATGGTATTTACAGATCAATAGAATTAATGTATGTTAGAGATGTCTTATTTACTGATGAGGATGATGCCATGGAACAGGAAATGGAACAGGAATTCGAGCTCATCTCCCTAATTTATCAGCTGGAAGAAGCAGGATACTGCTTTGCTGATGTCACGGACGAGCAACTCCAACAGGCATTTTCAGACGGCCGGGACCTGCGGAATCTAGCCGTGTTGCGTTCTGCCTGAGCGTCTACTGTCTGACCTCTGACCGGCCGGCCTACGGGCCGGCTTTTTTATGACGACCAGGTGGTGTCTCACGCGATGAAGCCACGGGCTCGGGCTTGCCAGACCGTGGCACCCACCTTATAGTGACCGAACGGTCGGTATCCGGACGGGCGCATTCGTCGGACCGGCGTCGGTGTGCGCAAAGCGGATCGGTACTTGCAGGACCATCCGCCCCAGAGAGGAGCCCATCCGTGGCGCAAGAGAGCCCGGCTTCACGTCTTACCATTACGGTCGCGGTCATGCTGGCGGTAGTCATGCAGGTGCTCGACCTGACCATTGTCAACGTAGCGCTGACCTACATGCGCGGCTCCCTGCATGCCAACAGCGATCAGATCACCTGGGTGCTCACCAGTTACATGGTCGCCAATGTGATCATCCTGCCCCTCACCGGGTTACTGGTGGAACGCTATGGTCAACGCACCATCATGCTTTGGAGTGTGGTCGGCTTTGTGATTTCTTCCGTGCTCTGCGGGCAGTCCCATGGTCTGGTGGAAATCGTGCTCTGGCGTTTCCTGCAAGGCATTTTTGGTGCTTCTCTGGCCCCCGTAGGGCAAACCATCATGCTTGGCGCCTACCCGTCCGACAAGCGTGGCCAGGCCATGGCCATTCTCGGCATGGGCATCATGCTGGGTCCGATCCTGGGTCCTACCCTGGGTGGCTATCTGACGGACACGCTCAGTTGGCGCTGGGTGTTCTATGTGAATATTCCCTTCGGCATCCTCGCCTTCCTGCTCATGCGGACCATTCCCGACGGCGGCAAGAGCGCCACTCCCCGTCCAGTGGACTGGATAGGCTTCACGCTGATGGCCGTAGGGCTGGGCAGCCTGCAAGGCATGCTGAGCCTCGGTGATCAGGATAACTGGTTCAGTTCGCGGACCATCATCATCCTGACCATCTGCGCCATTTTGGGTATGCTTTTTTTCGTCTGGCGCTCTCTGAGCACACCCTATCCCGTAGTGGATTTGCGTCTGCTCAAAGACCGGAATCTGTCCATCGGCAGCATGGGAATCGGCATATTCGGTCTCGCCCTCTTCGGAACCATGGTGATTCTGCCTATCATGCTGGAGGGCCTGATGCGCTATGAGGCATTTACCGCGGGACTGGTGATGGCACCGCAGGGTATCGGTGCCATGATCGCCATGATGTTCGCGGGGCGCATGCTGGGACGTGGCGTCAATCCACGCAATATCGTGTTGGTGGGCATCGCTTTCGGAGCATTCGGCACTTATCTCACCACGCTCTACAATCTGGATATCAGCATGGCCTGGGTGATTTGGCCCAGTTTCATTCGCGGTATCGGTTTTGGTCTGGTGACAATCCCGCTCTTCACCCTGGCCTTTACGACCCTCAAAAAAGCCCAACAGGCGGAGGGCTCGGGCATTTTCAACCTGATGCGGACCTTGGGCGGAAGCATCGGTATCGCCATCGTTTCGACGGTGATGACTCAGGAAACACAGGTCGGCTGGAATCAGATGGGAGGGGTCATCAATCCGTTCAATCCCGCTTTTTACCGGTATCTTACGGCAGCAGGCCTGACTCCTGGGCCGACGACCTGGCAGGTGCTGGGTAACGTCGTCGTTTATGACCAGGCGAACATGCGCGGAACGCTGGATGCCTTTATGCTGGTTTTTTATGGCTTTCTGGTTTTGATTCCGCTGATCATGTTCCTGAAGAAACCACCCGGCAGCTCAGCAAGCGTGGCACCGGTAACACACTTCGGCGAATGAAGGCCGGGTTCACCGGGCCGAGGTTCGCTCCAGATGCGGTACCGAAGGCAGCCAGAGGGTGCGGGCGAAACCCCAGTCCAGTAACTTGAGGCTCTGCCAGGAAGCCCGCCAGAACCCGCGGCCTTCGTCACGGAAAGATGGTACGCCGAGAATCACCGCGATCAGCCTGATACCATTCTGCGTGCCCGTAGCGACAAGGCAATGCCCTGCAGCGTCGGTATAGCCACTTTTCATGCCGGTGATAAAGGGCACGCGTCCCACCAGCAAATTGGGATTGGGGCTGGTGATGCCCGCGTAGGTGAAGTTTTCGTGCCGGAAAAAGGGCATGAACTGCGGAAACTGGGTCATGATAGTGCGGGTGAGGACGGCCACATCGTAAGGACTGGCCATGTTGTTGGGATGCGGCAACCCATCGGGATCATGGAAGGTGGTGGAAAGCATCCCGATCTTGCGCGCCGTCCGGTTCATCTCGGCAACAAAGGCAGGCACACTGCCGGCTACCAGATGCGCCGCCTCCACGGCGGCGTCGTTGCCAGACGGCACAGTCATCCCAAGGATCAGTTGTGCAATGGTAAAAGGCAGGCCAGGATGCATGAACATGCTGGATCCCCCCGTCTGCAGCGCCGCCCTGCAGGGTACAAAGTGCTGGTTCAACTGCAGATGACCGCTGTCGATATCCTTGAAGAGCAGATACAACGTCATCAGCTTGGTAATGCTGGCGATGGCGTAGGGCTGATAGGCATTTTTGGTGGCGATGATCGCGCCAGTATCGGCATTCATCAGAATGAATGCCCGCGCATCTATGGGAGGCAGACCGCTGGTTCCGGCCTGGGCAGGTGGCATACAACACAGCAGCATTGTGGCGTACAAAAGCACGTAGGGGAGCCACAGGCGCATCGGCGGCAGGCGTTTCGCGGTGGTGCGTCCGGATGATGTGTCGGGTGCAGAAATGGAGGCCAGCATGGGAATAACACCTCACCGCTCGTCTGTATCAGGTTCAAGTAATTTCTCAGGATGCTTTGATAGTAGTCTATTTTTTTACAGTTGCCCACAGGTAAGTATTCCGTATAGGGATACTGTTCGCAACCTTTTTGTGGAAGCTCGTCCGCAAAGGATATAGACTGGTCGGTATGTTGACGCACGCTTCCCTCTCCTACGCCACGCTGATCCAAAATCCATTGCTCTGGGCCATCGCGGGGGTGATCATTCTGGTCGCCTTTTATGTCCGCGCAGTGATCGGTTTTGGCTCCGGATTGATTTCGGTGGCGCTGCTGACGCTTATCTTCCCCATCAAAGAAGTAGTGCCCGTGGTGCTGCTGCTGGATCTGCTCGGTTCCGTACTGCTCGGCGCCTATGACTTCCGGGAAATGCGCTGGCCGGAGTTGCGCTGGCTGATTCCCGGCAGCGTGATCGGGCTGGCCTTCGGCTCCTTTATTCTCGCCGATACCAATGCCCAGAATCTTACTCGCTTTCTCGGCGTGTTCATTCTCGCCTACGTGCTCTATGCGCTGGTCATGAAGCCTGAGCGACTACCCCAGGTCGCCTTGCGCTGGGGAATGCCGCTGGGCATTTTCGGTGGGGTGGTGGGCAGTTTGTACGGCGGCGGGGGTCCGCCCATTGTCGCCTATCTGCAAATGCGCCATCTCGACAAACGCGCCTTTCGCGCCACGTTTCAAGGTATCGCCCTCACGGACAATATTCTGCGGGCCTTTATGTACGTAGCGCTGGCCCTACTGACCTGGCAATTGACGGTGGGTTTTCTCCTGCTGATTCCCCCGGTGCTGCTCGGTTTGTGGACAGGTAATCGCTTGCATCTGCGCATCAATCAAAGGGCTTTTCTCATGGGGACCCTCGCGGTACTTGCGGTGGTCGGTTTGAAATATCTCATCTGAAGGAGGGAGTGTGACATGGCGTTACGCAGCATGGATGAACTTCGGCAACAGGCTCAGGGCGCATTATCCCTGAACATCGCTTTCATTGGCGTCGTCAACGGGCTTTTTAGCACCCTCCATACTCTGGGCAACGCCGACAGCACAGCGCTGGCGGCCGCTGCCGGGATGGATACCGGCTACGTGCTGCGCTGGTGTGATGCCGCCTATGCCTTTGGCTGGCTGGAACTGACCGACAGTGAGCAATGGCGGCTGACTGAGGATGGCGACAGCATGCGCCCGGAAGCCGAAAACTGCCGCGTGGGCGTAGCAGTGGGTGCCGTACTTTCTGCACACATGGCGGAGCGGGCGGCGGGTCTCATGCGCACGGGTGAACGTCCCGGTGAAAAGGTGCTGGCCGAACGCGAAACTATTCTGCCCTGGTTCGGGCTGATGCTGGAGAACAATTTTCGCAAGACGTTCGAGGAGAAAATCTGCCCGGCCGTCCCCATCTTTGCCGAAGTCGATGCTCGCGGTGGGCTGGCGGTGGACCTGGGATGCGGCAATGGCTGGTATTTGCGGGCACTCGCCGCACGCTGCGGACATCTGCACGGTCTGGGGCTAGATGGTTTCGCCGAAAACATCCGCCAGGCTACGGAAAAAGCCCAAAGCGAGGGTATCGCAGATCGCCTGCATTTTGATGAAGGTGATATCCATCAGTTTTCCCTGCCAGAGCCCGCCGATCTCATCGCCATGAATCGCGCCCTGCATCATGTCTGGGAAAACCGTGGTGAGATTTTTCAGCGACTGCACGCCAGCCTGAAACCTGAAGGCGCCATCGTCATCTGGGAGCCGGCCTGGCCCGACGATCACCGCGTGCTGCGTGAGCCGCCGCTACGCGGCATGGCCTTTCAAAATCTAACCGAACATGTACAGGGCAACCATTTCCTGCATCCGGAGGAAATCGCCACAGCCCTCAGCGAGGCCGGCCTCAATCCGGAGATTTTTCCCTTCGGCAGCGATGTCGTGGTGGTGGGCCGGGCGTAAGGCTCAGCATTTCCAAACACCGTGTGCCGCCCATTGCATTACAGGGGAGTTGCCTTTATCCTACGCGGCAATGGGGCGGTAGCTCAGCTGGGAGAGCGTCGCGTTCGCAATGCGAAGGTCGGGAGTTCGATCCTCCTCCGCTCCACCAGATAAAACAAGGGTCTAGGCCAACCGGCTTAGGCCCTTGTTGATTTTTTCGCTGCAATTATGCTGCACTTGGCCGGAAATCTGGTGCAGCGCGAGGTGCAGCGAATGGCAACGGGAGAAAGCCGACCGCCGCGTTAGGGAAATATCTTATTTTGCTCCGAGCATTACCCCAACGCCTTCCGTGCGTTTACAAAAATCTGCATCCATGGTGTTGCCTCACCCCACTCCGGCGGCCGCCAGCTCATCTGTAAACTGCGCACGACCCGCTCCGGGTGCGGCATGAGGATAGACACCCGGCCGTCCTCATTACAGAGGCCAGTAACGCCGTGCGGGGAGCCGTTGGGATTGGCTGGATACTGCACTGCAGGCTGTCCCTGGGCATCCACAAAACGCAGGGTAACAGGCCCTGAGCCAGACTGATCCCCGGTGAAGCGCGCCCGCCCTTCGCCATGGGCAATGACGATGGGCGCGTAAGTGCCTGCCATACCCGCAAATAACAGCGACGGCGAATCCACGACCTCGACCATGGCCAGCCGCGCTTCGAACTGCTCCGAGCGATTGCGTGCAAAATGCGGCCAGTGCGCCGCGCCGGGGATAATGTCGCGCAGTTCCGCGAGCATCTGACAGCCATTGCATACACCTAGGGCAAGGCGCGAGGTATCGGCAAAGAAGGCGGCAAAATCGTCCCGCAGACGATCATGGAAAAGGATCGATTTGGCCCAGCCCGCACCGGCGCCCAGCACATCTCCGTAGGAAAAGCCGCCGCAAGCGGCCATTGCCTGGAAATCCGGTAAGCGATAACGACCGGCCGCAAGGTCGCTCATATGCACGTCCACGCTGGTAAAACCGGCACGATGGAAAGCCGCCGCCATCTCGATCTGGCCGTTTACACCCTGCTCGCGGAGAATGGCTACACGGGGCTTGACCCCGGTTTGAATCATCGGCATCTGCGGGGTAAAAGACAGCTGGGAGAACAGCGGCGCATCTTCGCCGGCCACCATGGCAAAGGCCTCCTGGGCGCAAAGCGGATCATCGCGCAGGGCCTGCATCCGGTTACTGGTCTCCGCCCAGACACGCAGTAGTTCAGCGACAGCTTCATTCAGAACGGATTGGCCGTCCTGCTGTATTTGTAAACGCCAGTGGTCGGCCTTTACCTGACCAATGACCCGAGCCCGTCCAACGAGGCCGACATCGGCAAAAATCTGCATAATTTGCTCGCGCTGGGCGGCTGGGGTCTGAATGACCACTCCCGGTTCCTCGGCAAAGAGGAAGGACCAGCCATCCGCCCCCGAAGGCAGCTGAATGTCCGCCCCACAACGGCTGGCGAAAGACATTTCGCAGAGGGTCGCCCAGAGGCCACCGTCGGAGCGGTCATGGTAGGCCAGCACCAGTTCCTGCATGCGCAACGCCTGCAATGCGGAGAACAGGCCGCGCAACAACCCCGGAGCATCCAGATCGGGCGCGCTGTCGCCCATCTGCCCCAAAGTCTGGGCCAGAATGGAAGCGCCGAGCCGGCCGCACCCCAAGTCCACCAGCCAGAGATCCGTATCGGGTTGAGCAGACCACTGGGGGGTCCAGCTCTTCCGCAAATCCGCCACGGGCGCGAAGGCCGAGATGATCACCGACAGGGGCGACACGACGGTCTTTTCCACGCCCTCCTCTCGCCAGATAGTGCGCATGGATAGGGAGTCTTTGCCCACCGGGATGGCAAGGTCCAGCGCCGGACAGAGTTCCAGTGCCGCAGCACGTACCGCGTCATAGAGCGCCGCGTCTTCTCCCGGATGATCCGCCGCCGCCATCCAGTTGGCCGAGAGCTTGATATCTCCCAGCGCGGCCACATCGGCGGCAAAAAGATTGGTGAGCGCTTCGGCAATGGCCAGCCGGGCGCTGGCTGCAGGATTCAACACCGCTACCGGGGCACGTTCGCCGATGGCCATGGCCTCGCCGTGGTTATTCCAGAAGTCCGCTGCCGTAACGCCGCAATCGGCCACCGGCACCTGCCACGGCCCCACCATCTGGTCGCGGTGAATCAGGCCGCCGACACTGCGGTCACCGATGGTGATGAGGAATTCCTTGCTGGCTACCGAAGGATGGCGCAGGACGGCATAGGCGGCAGCGCGCAGGTCGGCGCCGGACAGGTCCAGCGGCCGCAAATCGGGCGACACATGTCGGCTGTCCCGCTCCATGCGCGGCGGGCAGCCCAGCAGGGCGCTGAGGGCCATATCCACCGGCCGGTCATGGAGCAGGGAATCCTCCAGAATCAGGGCATCCTCGGCCGTGGCTTCCCCCAGGACCGCCCAGGGGCAGCGCTCGCGGGCACATATTTCCGTGAGACGCAGCAAGTCTGCTGCCGCCACGGCCAGCACATACCGCTCCTGCGCCTCATTACTCCAGATCTGCATGGGCGACATGGCCTGTTCTTCATTGGGCACCGCCCGCAGTTGCAGACGGCCGCCACGCCCACCATCATGCAACAACTCGGGAATGGCGTTGGAGAGCCCGCCCGCCCCGACATCATGGATGGACAAAATGGGGGAATCTTCTCCCAGGGCAATACAGCGCTCGATCACCTCCTGGGCCCGGCGCTGCATTTCCGGATTGCCGCGCTGCACCGAGGCAAAATCCAGTTGCTCATCCCCTGCCCCGCTGGCCACACTGGATGCGGCGCCACCACCCAGACCGATGAGCATGGCCGGGCCGCCGATCACCAGCACCTTGGCGCCTTCCGGCAGAGGCTTCTTCTCCACCAGCAACGGGCGAATCTGCCCCAGACCGCCGGCCAGCATGATGGGTTTGTGGTAGCCGCGGTGCAGCCCGTCCTGATCACATTCGAAGACCCGGAAATAACCGGCAATGGCCGGGCGGCCGAATTCGTTGTTGAAGGCCGCAGCACCCAGGGGGCCTTCGCGCATGATGTCCAGCGCCGAGCGGATACGCGCCGGCTTTCCGTAAGGGTTCGACTCCCAAGACTGGATATAGCCGGGAATCCGCAGATGCGATACCGAGAATCCAGTCAGACCCGCCTTGGGTTTGCCGCCCCGTCCGGTGGCACCCTCGTCGCGAATCTCGCCGCCACTCCCCGTGGCCGCTCCGGGAAAAGGCGAAATGGCCGTCGGATGGTTGTGGGTTTCCACTTTCATCAGAATGGCGGTGCGCTCTTCCGCTACGGCATACGCTCCCGACGCG
>NZ_JABBDR010000161.1 GCF_018854495.1 Acidithiobacillus ferruginosus | reverse complement strand
CCCCGATGATCTCGCAGACTATGATGCAATCATTTTCGGCACCCCTACACGCTTCGGCAACATGAGCGGGCAAATGCGTAATTTTCTCGACCGCACCGGCAATCTCTGGCAGGAAGGTAAGCTGGTGGGCAAGATCGGCAGCGTTTTTGCCAGCACGGCCACGCAGCATGGTGGTCAGGAAACAACCATCACTTCTTTCCACACTTTTCTCTTCCATCAGGGGATGATCGTGGTGGGTGTCCCCTATAGTTGCCAGGAACTGATGAACATGGGCGAGATCAGCGGAGGTACACCCTATGGTGCCACGACACTATCCAAAGGAGATGGCAGCCGTCAGCCCAGTGCAAACGAACTGGCCATCGCCCGTTTTCAGGGGCGGCATGTGGCCGAAATTACCCAAAAGCTGAAGGTGTAACCCATGGAGAACATCGGTTTGCCATCGGAATCCGTCCGTCACTCGAGGACGATTGAGCGTATTGTGGCGGGACAGGCCACCTCTGACGGCGCGGGCGTTAAATTAACCCGGGTTTTAAACCAATCCTTGCAGCACCGGCTGGATCCCTTTCTGATGCTCGACGCTTTCGGTAGCGACGATCCAGGTGACTACATTGCCGGGTTTCCCGATCATCCGCACCGCGGCTTCGAGACCATCACCTACATGATATCGGGCAAAATGCGTCATCGTGACAGTGCGGGGCACGAAGGGTTGCTCGAAAGCGGAGGCGTGCAATGGATGACCGCAGGGCGGGGCGTGATTCACTCGGAAATTCCGGAACAGGAAAAAGGCGTCATGGAGGGATTTCAGCTCTGGCTAAACCTGCTGAGTCAGGACAAGATGGCACCGCCGTGGTATCGCGATTTCTCTGCCGCAGATTTGCCGCGCTTTGTGACACAGGAAGGGGTCGTCGTCACGGTAATTGCCGGAGAGAGTCATGGAGTCACTGGCGCGGTAACGCGGGAGAGCACAAATCCGCTCTACCTGGATCTGCAATTGCCCGAAGGCACACACTTTAAGCAGCAACTGCCTGCAGATAACAACGCCTTTCTTTATGCATATCGCGGGACGCTGGAAATCGTCGGCACACACGTGCCTGTCCAGCGCATGGCCATACTCGAGAACAGCCCAGAAACCGATGGTGTGGATATCAAGGCTCTTACAAACACGCGTTTACTGCTGATTGCGGGTCGGCCGTTGCATGAGACAATTGTCCAGTATGGACCATTTGTCATGAATACTCGGGAGGAAATACTGCAGGCTTTTGAAGATATGAAGGAAGGCCGGTTAGTCTAATGCGTACCATCTTTACGCTTTGGCAAAATTAATTTAGTCTAGGAGAATGGCAATGAACACGTTCGGTTCTGATAAAATAAAAGGTGAAGCAATTCTGGTGGCCAGATTTCTACTTGTTTTACTGTTTCTCATATTTGGATGGGAAAAGCTGACAAACTACTCCGGAACGGTTGCCTATATGCAGCAAGTAGGCGCTCCGATGCCACCAATTTCTACGCTCGTTGCAATTTTTATGGAGCTCTTTGTTTCGTTGGCGATAATTGTCGGAATATTTACCCGACCGCTAGCTGTCTTGTTAGCAGTTTACACACTAGGAACCGCATTGATCGGCCATCATTACTGGACCATGACAGGTATGGCCCATTTCGATGGTGAAATCAATTTTTACAAAAACATTAGCATTATCGGTGGATGTTTTCTTCTGTACGTCACAGGAGCTGGAAAATACTCGTTAGATGCTAAATTAGGACTATGATAGAAATATTTTATCTGAAAAATAGGAGGTGTTAAAATGTCCGACGTACAAGTTGCAGATCTCGTTATCGTCCTTATCACTGGACCAGAAAATCCCAAGCGATTGCCTTCGGCCTTTTTCCTCGCCGCTACAGCAGCCGCCGCAGAGCAGAATGTCATTATGTACTTTACAGGTCCAGCTACGGAGTTGCTGGGTAAAGGCAAGGCTGAGTCCATCTTTCCAATGCCAGGTGGCAAGAGCGTGGCCGCTTTCATGAAGTTGGCTGAAGACAATGGCGTGCGCATTATCGGCTGCCTGCAATCTCTGGAGCTCAACGGCATGACAGCCGATGATCTGAGCAAGCCCATTCCGCTTCTCACCCCCAGCGCAGCGTTACCTTCATTAGTCGCTGCCGGGCGCGTTCTTACCTGGTAAACCGATATGTCCACGCATTAGGCGATAGCCCCGCTACAGAGACTGTCGCCGGGGCAAGATAGTTCATCTATAAATGTTTACACTAATGAACTATATATGGGTATGCCCTATGTATTGGTATCGTATATTTCTGGATGGACGGCGCGCTCGCTGACGTTGGTTTTAGCTGGCTGTGGCGAAGTATAGCGCCTATTTTTAGTAAGACTTTATGTATCATTGTGTCCCATGTGCCGCCTTCAATTCAAAAGCCTACTCGCTTGTATTTACAATCTTTACGATGACAAGCCAACATGAGACAAAACAATGAAATTCTCCCTCTCGGACACGGGTAAGCATGAGGCCAACTCTAGCCTATTCAAACGTCCGCTTCCAGTCTGGACCGGCCCTTCGGCAGAAAAACTCTACAGGAGCTATCTAACCGGAGAGAGTCCAGGTAAATGTTTCACAAACTGTACACCATCTCGCTCCAACCAGAAAGCTTCTGCACACACTCCTCACAGACATTCATTTTCCAACCCATGGCGCAGCAAGTATCGTCAGAGTTTTGGACACTGAGGCCATAGGTTTCCAACCAGATTTTGCATATAGCCCATAAGAAACGGACGTTCGGCCAATGCAGCCGGTAGCGTTAGCTCCGCTCAATGGCTGGTGTCGTGCAAGTTGCCGACATTGACGCAGCACCGTAGTAGCTGAGTGACCGTTTTCGTCAGCGGTGAAGGCCGGCACCCGACTCACTGCCGCCGGTCGATTCGTCAGGGAGTTTCACAGCAGGTATCAAAGTGGGGCCTGAACCTCGGTGATCGTTTGCCCATGGTGAGCTAACTGCACACGCACAGGCGTACACTATTCTGGACTAGCGTTTACTTGAGGTACCGTTGCCCTGGTGATTTTGATCGACGGCAAGTCTGGCCAGAATCAACACGGGCATAGGATGTCGGGCCAGCCCCTTTATCACCCTC
>NZ_JABBDR010000016.1 GCF_018854495.1 Acidithiobacillus ferruginosus | reverse complement strand
TATCTGAAATCGGGATCGGTGTCCAGCATCGAGGAGTATTGCTCTGGTTTATATCCGAATTATTCTTAGGACAAATCTACCGTGCAACACGCCAAACATCACTTGCTCACATAGAGGCGTCCATATAAGGTGCCCGTATTTTGGTGTATCTCGCGGCGGGACGATACTCTACTTGTCCAATGGACACAGATAGCCCTTATTTCAGAGGATCTTGGGGACTCTTGGCCCCGTTCTGTTCTATGCGATAAACCCATGCCAGAACTTCTGCGACGGCCTGATAGAGTTGTGGCGGAATCTGCTGGTCGAGATCAACCTGCATCAGCAAGCTCACCAGTTCCTTGGATTCATGCACGAAAACCCCTGCCTCATGGGCTTTCGCGATAATTTGTTCAGCAACCAATCCCCGCCCCTTCGCCACGACAATGGGCGCCGAATCCTTGCCACTATAGCGCAAGGCCACGGCGTTGGGTGGGTTTTCTGGCTGGTTATCCATCAAATGCGCGAATCTCATGCTGCGTTACACGCAGGCCCAGCGCCCGCAAAGCCGCCTTCAAATCCCCCCAATGATTTCTTAAAGCTGCCGCCTGATCCGCAGTGATGGCCAGGCTCAGCGTGTCGCGATGCAAATGCAGCTTCGCCTGAATATTCCCCAAATGGGGCATTTGCAGCGTCAATGTGCTATCCCAATGCGGCGCTGTCTCCGACCTCGTCACCGGTGAGCGGGCATTCTCTCCCACACGCTCCTCGCGTCGGCTGACCATCCATTGCACAAACTGCCCCGGCCAAACCGGGCCGCTCCAGATGATCTGCTGCTGGTTCAGCACCTGAATCTGGCGGCCCACAAGGCCGGCAAGATCTCCGGTCATCGATGCAGACGCATAGCGGATAGCCGGCTTTCCCAAATCGGCAATCTGCGTGTACGTCATCGCCCCCGCGACACGATCGGGTAA
The DNA here is from genome assembly GCF_018854495.1 of Acidithiobacillus ferruginosus. Taxonomy (GTDB): domain Bacteria; phylum Pseudomonadota; class Gammaproteobacteria; order Acidithiobacillales; family Acidithiobacillaceae; genus Acidithiobacillus; species Acidithiobacillus ferruginosus. The sequence continues at coordinate 26,335 of NZ_JABBDR010000016.1, read as the reverse complement.
GACACGTTCCGGGGTCTGGCTGACCGCCAGTGTCGTCTGCGGTAAAGGGCCTTCTGGCACCGGCAATAAGGACGCATTCTGTGGCTCTGCGCGCAGGTTTTGCAGCGACAGCTGGCCTTGCACCCAAGCCGCCAGATGGCTTTCATAAAAGAGCCCACTCTGCGTTATGGACTGCTGCAGCAACTGCGCGAGCGGGGCACTTGCTGAGGGTGGCTGCGGCAGCAATGGCTGTAAGCTGCGGAGCCCGCTGCCACTCTCGGCTGGAGACAAACCCAGAAGAGACTGCGCCGTACTCGACAAGCCCACACGATCCGGCAACGACGCTGCTGCCGAGGTCGTGAGCAAAAAGGCGGGATGGGAACGGCCTCCCAAATAGAGCAACTGCAAGCGGTCTTCCGCTGCCCACTGGCCGGGCAACTGAAAGGCCAGCGTCTTCCCCGCTACCGCTATGAGCGTCTGCGCATTGGCGCTTTGTAACACCCGCCCCTCCAGGAGGGTGCCGGGTGTTATGGTTTTCGCAAGCGCTGGTGCCGCATTTGGAATAAGTACCGCGCCAACAACGCGCATGGGCGCCAGGGCGCTGGCGGAAGGCGTCATTTTTGCGGCGGCCGATTGTTCAGGCGGATCAGGAGTTCCGCCTCTTCTTCACCGATCTGGCAGGCGCTCGCAATATAGCAGGCGTTACGCCCCGACTCGGCCAGCATGCGGGCGCGCCGATAACGGTTTCCTTTCTCCTCGCTCTCCTCCGTCGGCCGTGACTGGACCTTGAGACCTCCGCCATGCGTGTCGCGCGCGGCGTGGGAAGCATTCGTTTCTTTTGTCGTGTGGCCGACGGTAAGGCGTCTCACAGTCTCCTCCAGCGCCTGCACACGCTCTTGAGAAATCTGCAGATTCGTCAGCAAGCGACGCTGCAAACGCCACAACATCGCTTGGGCAGCAATAATAATCAGCGCGAGAACCAGCAAAAGAAACCACATCAGCATTCATCCTCGGTGATCATGTTTTCCACCAGCGCTTGATCCGGCCTTTCCAGGACGTAGGCTCTGCCTTGGCAGAACTGCGTAAACCAATGCTCAATAAACGTACGATTTCCCGGTCACGGGCCTGCACATATTGCGCGACTTTTTCCTGATCTGCGGCGGGCGGATCCAGAAACGCGAGCCCCAGAATAACACCGGAGGCACCAGTCGCATAAGCATCCACAAAACGTACGATAGCTGGCATACGCAGTGGCGCACTGTCACGAATACCGAAGATGAGTTGTGGTATCTGCTCTCCCGGCTGAAAGGGAAAATCTTTTGGACAACGGCTAAGCATGCGCAAGCCACCTGCACTGATATCCTGCATCCGTCCTGTAATCATCTGCGCGCCCTGCCGATATGCCGCTACCTGATCCGGATCCTGCACGGTCGGCGGGACCCGGTATAACTGCCGGCGCTGCAGTTGATAAAGGGCATCCGGGTAACGGACCACGACTGCCTCTTTTTCCATCCGAACTATGCTGCTGCGGAATCCGCTAACCAGACCATCCATGCGGGTAATAATCGTAACGGGCCATTCCGGGCGCACGTTCTGCGGAAAATTGAGCGGAACATCCACCCAGAGAAGCTCCTCCTGCATATCGAGCAGTAGCGTATTGAAACTCTCGGGTTGACCGTCCAGCCACAAGGTACAAAAAATATGATCCCGAATGAGTCTCGCCAAGACGTTGGTCGCATGCAGCCAAGAACTGACCCGATAGCGGTCAGCAAAGAGGTGCTGGCGGACCTCGTGAATCTGCTCCGTCATCGTTTCCCCTCTACCTCCCGGCCGGACTCTAACCGGTCCTCCGTGTCACGTCAGACCCCTGTTTTGTGTCATCTTAGCAGCACTCGGTCAACCTGTCCCGTCAGGCATTCTCCCCAAATTCCGCGATTGAATTTAGCGGACGTGGCGGATGACTATCCGGCCGAACATTGGCGGCACATCCGCACCACCAATGCCATTGAATCGACCTTTGCCACCGTGCGCCACCGGACGTCACGCACCAAAAACTGCGTGTCGCGCAACAGCTTCCTTGGATTGGGCTTCAAGATGCTGCAGCAGGCCGAAAAGCACTGGATCGCCATTTTCCATCCGGAGAAAGTGCGTGATCTCTTTGCGGGAATGAAATTCATCGATGGATGACCGGCTAATGAAACCCTGCCGGATGATCAACAGGACGCCGCCCAAGCTATGTTAGAACACGCTCATACACCAAAATTGACGATGGCTCAGGCCCAGGATATGCCCGGTAGGTCACCAGATAGTCCGGCGTATAGGGATAGACCTGCCCGCGAGGGCCAACAAATTCAATAGTCGTGGGTTGCGAAACGACATCCAGTACCCGCCTATCCGTTTCCAGGCGAATCAGAAAGTCTCGTTCCAGCGTAGATTCGAAGTCTACCGGTTCCACGCTGCGAAACGGGTAAAGCCCGGAAACGCTACGCCGGGTTGTACCGAGAACCTTGTAGCGTCAATTGGCGTAAATCAAACGGCGTAAACAGTTGTTTCATAGTCCCTAGTGTAGCATTAATTGATAGAAGTCACAGCGGATCTCTCCCGTGTCGGGATCCACCACCGAGTCCGTCGGCCCGGCATAATCGATGAACCGATACGTTCCTCCCCGTAACAATAAAACCCGGGTTTAACCCAGAATCCGGGTCATTTCAGCGGCATCCATAGGCTTTGCGAACAAATATCCTTGAGCATGCTGCACACCCAGGGCATCCAGAATCTCTGCGGTGTGATTATCTTCAACTCCCTCCGCCACGACGTGAATCGACAAAGCCTTTGCCATGTCCACCATGGCGCGGACTATGTTGTGATGCTTGGGGCTATCCCGCATGGGCGCTACCATGCTTTTGTCGAGTTTGATCCCACTGCATTCCAACTCCACTAGATACTGCAGCGCTGCCGCTCCGGTCCCGAAATCATCCAGCGAAAAATGCAGACCCAGTTCACGACAGGCCCTGATCATGGTCGCTGTGGCCGGAATATCGCGCAAAGCGACCCTTTCCACGATCTCCAGCCAGATATGATCATGGTGAATGGCGGGATAGCGGCGTAGATTTTTTCTCAGTAAATCGAGTAATTCCATGTCTTCGAGTTGCGTGGCCGCGAGGTTGATATGCACATCGATGCAGTGCCCCTGGCTATGCCATTGCGCTGCCTGTGCGAAGGCCGTCTCTATGATCCAATGTCCTACGGTCTGCATCAGGGGCAGGGATTCCAGAATCTCCAGAAAGTCCCCGGGACTCAGCAATCCCCGGGTCGGGTGTTGCCAGCGCAGGAGAGCTTCAGCGCCGCTGATGCGTCTTTTGGACAGGGTGACGATGGGTTGCCAGTGCAACACGAATTCCCCTCTGTCGAGGGCGTGATGCAAATCATGGACGAGACGTTGTCTTTCGGCCAAAGTCTGGCCAATGTCATTATCGTAAAACTGCCATTGATCCCCTCCCGCCTGTTTGGCCGCGTACATGGCCAGATCGGCATGGTGAACGAGTTCTTCGGCACCCCCATCATCAAAAGGATACACGCTGACACCGATGCTCGCGCTGAGCGGCAGGGTAAGGTCCCCCTTTTGGACGTCACGGCGCACGGTTTCCACCATTCTTTGGGCAATCGCCTCGACCTCATTGATGTGGGCAATGTCTTGGACGAGCACCATAAATTCATCGCCCGCATAGCGCAAGATACTATCTTCACCGCGCAAGGCGTTGCTCAAATCGTGCGCCACCTGCTGGAGCGTTTCATCTCCCGTGTGATGCCCGAGGCGATCATTGATGGGTTTGAAGCCATCCAGATCCAGAAAGAGCAGGGCAAATAAAAATTGATGGCGTTCTGCACGGGCCATGGCGGTCGTGATGCACTCCATGACAACGCGGCGGTTGGGAAGGCCCGTCAACATATCCCGTGTGGCCAGTTCTTCCATGCGGTTTTCAAGCTTCTCACGGTAAAGGTTGGCCCCCAGCATGTCGGTGATAAGGCGCAGGTGATCCCAACGATCTTCCGGAATCCGTGCCAGCGGCCTGCTTTGAAACCAGGAAATCGCCAGTACCCCCTGAATGCCCTCTGGACCGGGAATAGGGATGGCCAGACTGCCCTGCAGACCAGCATCGACAAACTCGGGCATGGCATAAACGGACTGTGGGTAGTCTGAGACATAAATCGCCTCTTCCCGCTGTACGGCGGCACCCGATGTACCCAAATGATCGGGAAATGACCAGTTGGCAAAGGCTTGGTATGCCATCGGCAGGCCATGAAAAAATCGATACTTTAGCTGTCCGTCCCCTTGGCACAGCAGACCGGCACCGTCGGCCTGAGCTACGGTAATGGCCAGTCTGGCCGCTTCATGGAAAAACTCTTCCAGATCATATACGCGGGCCAGTTGGCGCAGCGCCAGGATGGCATCGTGCAGACGTTTGCGTTCATAGGCCGTGCTCATCACATACTGACAGGTGTCCAGCAAATGCAGCAGGGGGTTGATCCCTGCTGCAGGGTCCGTCTGTTCCATCGCGGCGGCTCGAATAGCTTCTCCCACGAGGGACGTCCGGAGAAAAGTGAAGGTGGCCCAGATCTGTGGCAAGGGGATGGCCAACTCGATATGCCGCTCCCCCATGGTGCGCTGGGTATCCCAAAATGCCGCATTGTATTGACCGGTAAACAGATTCTTCAGCCACTCTTTTTGCATAGCCTGTAGACGGGCCGCCTGATTTGCGTCGCTGAGTAGGTTCCTGGTGTCGGATTGACTTTGTAATTGCCTGTACAAGTCTTCAGCCAGATGCGGCAGGCGCGGGCCGAGGGAATCCCCAAAACGTTTTAGGTGCAGGGTGTCCTGCGCGGTGAATGTGCCCAGAGGAGCGCACTCAGGTGCTGCAGACGAGGCCGTCACAAACTCTGTCCGAGTCGAAATCGGGAGCGGGTCTCAGCAGGTTATAGGGAGGATCACCCTGTTGCAAGATCATATTCTAGTCTTTCCTCCAACAATATTATGGAGTTCCGCATCGATCGCCAGGGTCTCAATGGTATCATTCAGTGCGGTTCCAAAGCGGATATTCAATTGCTGCAATGCTCGCCATGTGGCATCCGAAACCGGCACTTTCATCCGGTGTTTCCGATTGGATTGCAATTTTTACGGTCGCGGCTGGTGGTTTTATGAGCGCTGCTGGTATCCATAGTCAGTCCCTGTTGGGCTAATCACCCGCTCAGTATGTTATAAGCATGCATGGTCATGGCCAAAATCTGGGAACCATCCTATTTTTTGATTCTACACCAATCCACTCGAATTTGAACAGCCGCTCCAGTAAAGGGTTGTCTGATGCAATCGCCCCAAGGGAGGCCCGTCAGACCGTCGCGGAGTTTTCGTTGATTGCCTTTGACGGCGGTGAAGAGATAATCGGCTTTTTTGTCTTCGACGAGGAAGCGGGCGGTTTCCCGCTGGGTATGCAGGGCATCGGCAGTGACGACCTTGCCCGCGATGTCGCCGTCCTGAAGCAGATGGCGCAGTTCTGGAATTTCGTTGGTTTTCCGGGCGATTTCCTTTTGCGCGATGGTGACCCCTGTCCATGCAGGAACGCGCTGAGCAGATGCACCTGAGCCCCCTCTGCGCGCACGGCGCCTTTGAGGACTTTGCCATCGACGGCCACCGCTTCGAAGCCTGCCGCACCCAGTAGCCAGGCACCGATCGCCGCATCCAGGGCCTCCACATCGGCGCCTTGCAAGGCGCGCCGGATGGTCGGTTCGGAGGGGGCCACATACCGTTGAATTCTGGGATTGAAGCGGGCGCGGATGCGCTTCAGTTGGGTCTGGGTCAGGCGACCGCCCCATTCGGCGATGGCGACATAACTTTCGGCCCGCGTCAGGACGGCGGCCACGGCCACCGTCAGGATGGCCGGGAGGGGATGCTGCTTGCCCAGTTTGCTTCGGGTATCGGGCAGACGGAAAAAGATTTGGCGCAAGCCTTCCATTTGCGCGTCGCTCAAGGTAACGGTTTGCATGGGAGTATGGGTCCATTCGGATTGGGGCTACGGCTGGGCCAGCCAGATGTGCGCCTGTGGGTGGAGAGGAAAGAGCAGAAGACGTTTGGGTTGGCCGTGGTGGACATAGCCACCGCCAGGGCGACGGGCGAAGCCCTTGGTCCAGCCGACATCCACCCAGTTGGCGGCCCGGTAACAGGCACCGGTAAAGCGGGGGGATTCGACAAAGGTCTCGGCCAGCACGATGGGATGCCCATAGACGGATTGCCAATCGGCAGAGAGTCTGTGCAGATTCAGCGCCAGAATACGGGACGCCAGGTTCGGGAAAGATTCTCCGGGCAGAATCAGAAAGCGGGCGTTATTGGCGAGGAGATGCAAGCGCTGACGGCGCAGGATCCAGGACCAGCCGATCCAACGATCCCGCGCCTGGCATTGAAAAGCAGCCGCTTGCCAGCCCAGCAACGCTATCCAGCGGTCATCCAGGGTGGCTAGTAGCGCAGGTTACAACAGCCCGCCAATGGGCGAAAGACCCGGTAGTGATGCGTTTGCATCAGCGTATCCCAACGTTCCCGCTCCGTGGGCAGGATGGGACGCACCTGAACACGGTGCAGGCTGACTTGCTGGTCTGGAGAGAGTGTGGGGGCTTCCACGCAGCAAAAGTTACCGCATTTATCCTGAGAAGTCCAGAAAAGGCCTTTGTACTACTGCGTCAGCAGGTTATATGGAAGGTTGACATGGCCCTGCTATCCTCATTCTTCCACCACCACCGCCGTCCCATAAGCCGTAACCTCATTCATGGCTTGCCCCTGCCCGGCATCAAATTCACCGGAATCAAAACGCATCCCCAATACGGCATTGGCGCCGAGGGACCGGGCATGCTCGGCCAGTTGTTTCAGGGCATCATCGCGGGTCTGGGCAATCATTTTGAGATACCCAGCCTGCTTCCCACCAAAGATGGCGCGGACACCACCAAGGAAATTGCCGACGATATTGCGGGATCGGACACCCGTGCCATAGACCGGCCCGATCACGCGGACCACACGCATGCCGGGGCAGTCGTTGATGGTGAGGATGAGGACAGGACTTTGTTCTGCGGCCATGCGGTTTCCCTTTCTGCGGAATACTGCAATCCATGTACCGATCACAGTGTATTCTTATGGGATCAGTATGCTGGACAGGCGGTCAGTCAGCAAGTTACCGTACCATCAGTTCCGGCCCGTCCATTTTGGGATTATTGACCGCTTTACTCACCGGCCAACCCTCCAGCAACTTACTCGGCATGGGGTTTCATCAACGCCTGTAGCGCTGTCTTGTCCTGTTCAGCCAAAGGTCATAATCCCAGATGCCAATGACGGCAGGCATCCGGTCATGGTGGGCTGCAGTACCGATTGCCGAAGCCACGGCCTAAGCAGTCTCATCTTCGCGGCTATTTAGCCGCGAAGATGAGAGTCGGTATGCACGGAATTCCATCGCCTTCTTCTGGACACGATCCCGCACAAAAATCCGATCCATGCTCAACACTCCCCCTGCTAGGTTTATCGAACGCATGTTTTTAACGATAGAAAAAGCCCCACGAAAACTGCGTTTACAGATTTTCTTCAATGCAGTTTTGCCGTCGGGCAACCCATGGCGCAATCCCATTGAATCCGCGATGACCCCCGGGCACCAAAAACCGACCAACGACAGCAGTAGAATACACCGGGCGCCCAAAATGGCGCCATCATGTCACCAATATATCGACAAGATGTCACCATTCACCAGCATGGCACCAAAATGGCGCCAAAATAACACCAAAATGGTGACAAACAGGAAGTGCTAATACACTCTGCTACCATATCGAACGGTCTGTTATGAAAACGTTCATCTTCGATATGGTTCCGTATCGAAGATGAACGTCCCGCAGTCCACCTACCGCGAAGACGGGGCACTATTTACAAGGGAATTTTTGCGCCGCGCTTCCAGGATGCAACCACCGGCCCGATACAATGGTCATCCGCCCCGACGTGAGCGGATATCTCCAGGATTTGGTCATGCCATATCAGGTAGCCTTCCGCCGTTGGTGGCGCGACCCAGGGTTGCGGCAATCCACAGCGTGCGGCCGACGGCGAGACTATGACCACTACCGCAGCACCGTCTGCCCGCACATAGCATCGCAGCCGTCCAGTTTTCCCGAGTTCCAGCAGGGCGTCGCCCAGCCATGTCCGATCCAACCGCAGCATGCCTATGGGGTAATCGTGGACCGTTTCCATGTTGAATACCGGCATATCCGCCACATCCTGGTGCGCGGCGCCGGCGACATCCAGCCGGTGAGCAAACAGTGCCCAGGCCTGATCACAAGGAACCGTATCATCCCGCGCATCATTTGGTACCGCCATCGGTGGATTGGTCTGGCCACTCATTTCACTGGTGTCCAAAGCCAACTTTTGACGCGCCCAAGCCATCCAGGCAGACAAATCCTCTCCATAGCGCTCCCGCATCTCGGGCTCTACCCAGGAGAGCGTTTGTGGCTGCTCCGCCCACGCAACATACAAACCCTTGGCACCGGTAGTGGCGATGATCTGGTTCAGCGGCTTTTGTAGACTCACCATCCCCATGGGGCGTCCAACGCCCGGAACACGATCCCGGAGCAACGCAAAATAGACGGGCCGGACGGACAGCAGCAACCAGCAGTCCTTGCCAACTTCGGCCTTGAGGTGGATCCAGTCCCGCTCCTGGGGTGGGAATTCGAGCGCCACGCTCCACCGCAAATTCTCCGGCAACATCCCCGTGGGCAGATGCAAAAAAGCCTCCATTTGTGTTTCGGAAGCGATCTTCCAAAGATGGATTCCAGAACCAAGGTGAAGCGTATCCGAAGCATCCATATCCGCCACCAGCCCCGCCCAGCCCACCAACTGCAGGAGTCTGTCATCACTGAGCGTCCGCCTGCCGCCGACGACCCCCATCAGATTGCTTCTGCTCACCCCAAATCTGCGCGCCATTTCCACCAGGCTGAGGTGAGAGAGCGTCAGCACGTTACGCAAATCTTCAATCGGGATCGGGTAGGCACGGATGGACATGAACACCTCTAGGACAGCGCTTTTGAACGATCTGCATTATATGGTATCCCGCCGCCACCGTCCTGCAAACCGGGTGCTGACAGATATGCATAAAAAAACGGAAAACTGCAAAACCATGCTGCAGGACAGGATAGTTGACTTGTGTGTATTACATCGCTATACTCTGCACCATTGTCATTCCGCAAAAAGGAGGCTGACATGACCGCACAATGTATCGACCAACTGCTCGCTCTGGGCGAAAAACTGAAGAATGACGTGGAAGAATCCGGCAAACGGAACACAGACGTCTTTCTTGCGATCTGGGACAGCATTGAACTGAGGCTGCTGGATGAAGATTTCGACCTGGTGTCCGCCCGCGAACCCAAAAACATCGTCGATCTGAGTGTGCGCGAAGGGTTGGTGGATATCGGGCGCTGTTATCTCGCAGGGGATAGCCGACTGCCAAACGATCGAAACATTGCCGAACAGTGGTTGGCGATCGGCGCGGAATGGGGTTCTTTGATGGGGCAGATGCTGCTGTTGCGAATGAATATTGAGGCTGGCAGGACGGCGTACGACCCCCGTTGGTTGCAGGCTTTCCAGAGATGGCAGGCCGAAGAGGAACGATCTGATTTCCTTTGGAAAAACCAGAATCAACGCTTTAGCATGATGCGTCTGGTGGCCTTCGGGCTGGGTTTGCAGGCGGCCGTGGGGCGGAAAGATGCCGCTCTGGCCGAGGAGGTGTTGGGCATCATGCGAGCGTTGTCCTTCGATGATCTGCAATTGACGGGGTTGAAATGGCAGGCGGAGATGTTGCTGCTCCGGAACAAGCCCGCTTCGGAGCCCAGCCGTCAAATACTGAACAGTATCGCCCCAGGAAATGACAACAAGGAAAATCAGGCGTTGGAGCGTTTCAAACCGTTGCTTCGGCCCCTGCCCTTGCAGACCTGGCCGGGCACCCTGTCCTGGACGGAGAATTTGCGGAGGGAATACCCCTGGATGTCGCGGGCCATGGATATGCTGGAGAATGAATGGGCGCTCAATCGCGTCACTGGACAACCGGTGCTGAAGTTCCGCCCTCTCCTGCTGGTGGGGAATCCTGGGCTCGGAAAGAGCCGCTTCGTGCAAAGCCTGGGGGAGGCGTTGAGGTTGCCAACGGCATTCATGACGATGGCGGGGATGAACGATAACATGATGCTCAAGGGTACAGCGCGCGGGTGGAGCTCCGCGAGGGCGGGTTATCTGGTCGAATTCATGCTCGAAAACCGCCTGGCCAACCCGCTGGTCTGTCTGGATGAAATGGAGAAAATCGGCACGGGGCGGAACAACGGCCGCCTTTGGGAAACGTTGCTGACGATGCTGGAACCGGCGACGGCCAGTCGCGTCACGGACGAATTTTTGCTTGGGCCGGTGGATTATTCGTCCGTCAACTGGGCCGCCACGGCCAATGATGTGGAGGATCTGCCCGAACCCTTGCAATCGCGCTTCACCATCATTCGGGTGGGGGAACCCGCAAGAGAGGATTTTGACCGTATTTTGACGAATATCCTCAAGGATATCGCCCGTGATCTGGGCACGGAACCCTGGGCGTTGCCGTCCCTGAATCCACAGGTGGCCGGGGCATTGCGACGGCGATTTCAGCGTAAACCCAGTTCACTGCGGCGGCTGGCCGTGATCACACGATCTCTGCTGCAACTGGAGGCCAAAGCACAGATGGATGAAGATGGGGCACTGAGGCGTCTGCAGTGAGTATGGGAAGGGTATTCAACCCATAAGGATCGGCGCGATGAAAATCACCCGCATGGCGTTATGGCCATACGTTTTACGAGAAAAATACCATGTTCATCCGATTGATTTCCGACATTCATGTGGATGTGAATCCACCCGCCACCGTCCGTCTGGCGTCATTGCCGACGGACCGGGACAGCATTCTCGTACTGGCGGGAGACTTCGGCACGCCCAAAAAGCTGGCCGACTGGCTGAAAATTGTGGCCGATCCTTTTCTACAGATTGTGGCGGTGTTGGGGAACCACGATTACTGGGGTTTATCCGTCGAACGGGCACCGGAAAAATGGCGGGAAGGTCTGGCCAGACATTTGCCGGAGGATCTGATGGCGCGGTGTACTTTGCTGGAAAGACAAGGCGTGGATATCGGCAATATCCGCTTTTTCGGAACCACCCTGTGGTCCGATTTTGAGGGCGGCGACCCCTATGCCATGCGGGCGGCCCAGGAGACCATGCAGGATCATAAGCGGATACGGTGTCATGGGGGTGCCCGGCGTTTTTTGCCGCGGGATACCCTGGAGGTGCATCTGGCCAGCAAAGTCTGGCTGGAGGACGCGATCGCCCAGCCCTGGGCCGGACACAAGGTCGTGATCACCCACCATGCGCCGGCATGGGAGTCCATTTACCAATCCTTCCGGCAGGATGATCTGTCCGGTGCCTACGCCAGCCGATTGGAGGAAACGGTGGCGCGCACCGGTGATCAGGGGGTGCGGCTGTGGATGCACGGCCATACCCATCATGCGGTGGATTACCGTATCGGTGCGGTGCGCATATGGTCCAACGCCTTCGGATACCCGAGGGAAGGTACCGGCGTGCGGTTGAATCAGGTGACTGAACTGGAGGAGCAGGTTTCATGAATCCGCGTGTCATCGCCCATCCGGCCAATCTTCAGGGCCGGGATTTCATCGTCGGGGATCTGCACGGTCATCCCGATGTCCTGCGCGGGCTCATGGATCATGTGGCCTTCGACTACGATACGGATCGCCTGTTCAGTGTGGGTGACCTGGTGGATCGCGGCCCGAACAGTGCCGGAGCGCTGGATCTGCTGGAGGCGCCCTGGTTTTATCCGGTGCTGGGCAACCACGACGCCATGCTGCTGGCCACGTTGAATCTGGGGCATTTGCGGGAGATGCGGCGAGAGGAAGCCCAACGAACCGCGGCCTACGCCGATCTCTTTGCCCGCAATGGCGGCTGGGACTGGTTCCGTCCTTATCGGATGGATGAAGAATCGTGCGAACGGTGGCGGTCGGCGCTGTCTCAGGTGCCTTTGGTACGCATCGTCGACGCTGGGAATACGGCTCCTGCAGGGCGATTTCAGGTACTGCACGCGGAACTGGCGGCAGAATGCGAGGATGGCGTGGCGGTGTTCTGGAATGATGCCGATCTGGACGATGCAGAGCATCCCCGCTGGCTGGAGCCGCATCCTATTATCGGCTATGACGCGGTGGGTACTTGGGAGGAGCATATCCTTTGGGGGCGGAGCTTGCGTTATGCCCTGTCCCACGAGGTGCCCATTGTTCCGGCCGCGCTGTCCCGCACCTATGTCGGGCACACCATCACGCCGCCGCGCGGGAGAACATTGTTGCAGGTCGCCGGACACGTGTTTTTGGATACGGGTGCGGCCCATCTGGATCAGGCCGAGCGATACCGCGATCAGGGCTTGACCCTGTTTTGCCATCAGGAACAGCAGGGCTGGATGGCCACCGCAACCGACATGGAGAGCGTAGCGCTGGGAAATGCGCCCGCGTTCTAAATTAGATACAGGAGAAAACACATGGACATCGCCCTGGAACACGCCTTGCGACGGGATTATCCGGCACTCTACAGCGGCTGCCGGGAAAACCATTTTGAGTGCGAAGACGGCTGGTATCCACTACTCCGCGCCTTGTCTCAGGCGGTAGAGACCTTCTGCCAGGAGAACGGCATAGGTATCCACGTCACCCAGGTCAAACAGAAATTCGGGACGCTGCGCTATTACTATGGCTACGACGCGACACTGACGGACGCGCAGAAACACGGCCTGTTTCAGATCGTGGAGGATTATGGTGACCGCTCACGTCGGATCTGTGAGCACTGCGGTTTGCCGGGCACCTTATTGGTCAGTGGCGCCTACTGGCATGTGGCCTGTCCCGAGCACGCCAACGGCGGACTGACGCCTGCTGCCTTTCAACAGTTGCGGGAAGCCAGATTCAAACAAAAGGGATTGCCACCGGAAGGACCTCTCGCCGCACGCAGGCTGCCCGCCGATCCCAAACAGGATGCGTTAACCTACCGGCGTTTCGTGGCTATCCGACTGGCCCACTATGCGGAAGAAATGGCTGAAGCGCGGATCTACTGTCATCGTGCCGACGGGAGTGCACCGGTTTTGCATTATCTCGCCGGCAGTATCGGTTCCGGCAAAACGCTCCTCTCCGCGCCGCTGCGCCGCCAGTTGGGCATTGCGGAAAGCGCATGGGTCGACGTGGATCGTTATCTGCCGTCGCTTCCGAAAGATCACGCGCGCCTGGTCACGATGGCCCGTGAGGCCATCCGGCAATGGCTGCCAGACGAAGATGACGCAGATCGGGCCATGGGCCTGATTCCCGCCGCCAATGAACCCATGCCAGAATTGCAGGTGGCCTATCTGCTCTCCAATGCGGACTGGCGGCGGGGCCTGGATGCCCGTCGAAATCTGCTGGTGGAAACCACGTTCTCCCTTGCGGGCCGATTCGATCAGGTACTCGAAAGCATTCGGGCAGGTGCTGTAGTGGATCTGGATTATGTGGGTGTTCATGATCTGGATACGCTGGTCCAGCGGGTGCGATCCCGTGCCCTGCGCAGTGATCGGGTAGAGATTCCAGAGGCCCAGATTGAACGCAATCTGTTCGGCGGTTTTATCCACGCCGCGCTGGTGGCGCATCTTGCGCGGCGCCTGCGCGTGTACGATAACCGCGCCACGGTGGACCTGAACCTGCAGGCCGACTATCAGCCACCCTTACTCCTGGAAATAGAGAGGGGCGTCCTCCTCCGGCAAAGCGCGGAGCCTCTGCCCTGGTGGGCGGAGATTCTGCGGGATGTGGCTCTGGGGGCAGACATGGGCGTGGATGTGGACGCCCTGTACCGCTGAAGATTTCAGGAATGAATATGCGCACCTTTTTTACCAGCGACAGCCATTTCGGGCATGACAATATCATTCGGCACTGCCAGCGCCCTTGCAGGGAGCATCCCTTGCAAGGAGCATCCCTTCCGGGACGGCGCACAGATGGACCGTGCGTTGATCAACGCCTGGAACAGTGTGGTAAGCCCCGGAGATACGGTATATCACCTGGGGGATTTTTCCATGCGTCCGGTGGAGACAGTCAACGGGCTGCTCAAAAAGCTGCATGGCACCAAGCATCTGATCATCGGCAACCATGATCGGACGGATGGCGTCACAGGCTGCCGCCTGCAAGGCTGGGCCAGCATACGGGAGATGGCCAAAATCAGCGTGGATGGTCAAAGCGTCTTTCTCTGCCACTACCCCATGCGGGAATGGCCTGGCATGTGGCAAGGCACGGTGCATTTGTATGGTCATGTTCATGGCAACATGGATCCATTGCCGGGTTCCATGGATGTTGGCGCCGATGTTTGGGGCGGGAAGCCGGTGCAGATTGGGGATATTTTGAACGCGGTTATGCCTTTTGATGCCGGATTCGAGAAGCAGCAGCGTGGAAGTTTGCGATTGCGGGACTGGGATTAGTATTTTCCATTGGCAAGTTACGGCAAAAGAAATGGATATGGATGAGAAACGCTTGATGAGCATATATAGCAGCTACTCGAAAGCGTTGTCCCTGCACGCTGCGGGTGGAAAATCCTTCGTGCGGGCGGAGATATTGTCGGCTGCGCCCGCGGCGCATATTATGTCGGACGATAGGGGAAGTTCGCCATAACAATAACCGGATAGTCCCTTTCCATTCCGCAAAACAAGTACTGCAAAGGAGATGCTCCTTGAAAAAGAAGAAGACTTCCCATGTTCCCAGGGCGATCGCCATTGGGCTTATTGTATCCACCATGACCGGGTGTGCCACGGTGTCCGCCCCTCCTGGAAGCCCCGGCGGCGCTTCGCAGAGGGAAAACACGCTTTCCAGCATCTTCGACAGCCCCAGTCCCTGCTCCAACAACGACCGGAACATCGGCATGGTTCTGGGCGGAGTGACAGGTGCCCTTGTAGGCGGGCTTACCCATGGCGTGGAGGGTGCGGTCGTCGGCGCAGTCGTTGGCGTCGGTGGCGGTTTCCTGGTAGGGCATTTCCTGGACGCGCGACGCTGTGAGCTATACAAAATCGCCAAGGCGAACGACCTAAAGATCGCCAGCGCCAGGATCACGTCCGCCAAGCTAGGCGTCGCCCCGACGAGCCCGGCGCAAAAGCCGTCCGCCGCCATCGGCCTGGATGTGCAGGTGGAAAACAAGGGAGGCGAATTTGCCCCCGGGACGGCTTTGATCACGCCGCAGGCGCAAGCCTATCTCTCGCAGATCGCGCGGCAATATGCGCCCGCTGTGGTGGAAAAGCATCTCCCCGCCAATGCGACGCCGGAGCAGCGACTGGCGGCTGTGAACCACAAGATACTGATCGTTGGGCATACCAACCTGATGGATCAGGCCATATCCGGCATGAGCGCCGCGAAGTTGTCACAGCAGCGCGCCCGCGCGGTGGCCACCGTTTTCGCCGAAAACGGAGTTCCTGCGGGCAACATCTATTATCAGGGCGCCGGTGACGCCCTGCCCATCGCTCCGGTGCATACCGCTCGTGGCGAAAAGGAAAACAACCGGGTGCAGATCGTGGATGTGCCCACCGTATCCGATATACAGGATTATGTGCAGCGACGGACGGTGAACGCCGGCGATTTTGTACCGCAGCCCAATGTGTCGGCACCAACCCCGGAGGCGAACGTCGGCCCCGCCGTGCGTTATCCGATTCCGGCGCCCGTGCCGGTCAAGGCGGTTCACGCCCGGGCGCGTATGGGTGCCGGTGATGGTTTTGGCGGAACGCCCCTGTCCGGGAACGGCATCCCGGTGGATCTGGGTGCCGCTCCGGCGTCCCATTCTATGTTCGGGCTGATTTCTTCCGCTCAGGCGGATGCTCCGGTGATCGTCCCGGCGTGCCTGTCCAGTCATCCGCACCCCGTGACCGCTGTGCGCAATCTGGCCAGCGGCCAGACGCTTCCGCCCAGGGATTACGTCTCCGGCTTTTATGACGCGGTGTGGGTGGCCCATGCTGGAAAAAATCTGGTGGCCATCACCCACGCCAACGTCCTCAAAGGGGCGGGGACTTACGTGCCGCGTCCCGACGTCCTGATCTACAAGGATTACCATGGGAATACACGGCAGGCTCCCGTGTTTAGCGGCAAGGTGCCAGTCAATGTCTACCGTGGCCAGAACAAAACCCTATATCGCGTGTTCGTCAATGGTCCGGCCAAATGCATCGATATGGTGGTCCCCACAGGGGAATATCAGGGAGGCTCTCGACTGTACTACACCTTAAATGGGAAGAAATACATGTCCCAGCCCATTTTCAGCCTGCAACATTGATTCCCGAACAGGAGAAACACAGTCATGTTTGATATGTCCCGAGTCATTGAAATAGTGGTGGTCGCCGTGGTGCTGCTTTCCACCGTATTTCTGGTGTGGAGCAGTTACACTACTTCGCTGTTGGGTAAAGATTTTTGGGTATGGTTGCCCTTTTTGGGGAAAATGGCGAAGTGGAGCCGAGGGGATGAGCGTACAGGCGAGAACAATGATTCGCCGGAAACACTCATTCCTGTGGAAAAAGCGCTGTATGATTACTACAAAAACGGCGTACCCGAGATAACCCGCAAGAGCTTCGACCAGTATCGCAAATATCTGGTGCTCGCGAAGCAGAGTGACCGTAAACCCATGAGCCGCTGGACATGGGCGACTCTCTTTGGTCTCACCGTTGCCGAAGCATTCGGCACGGGCGCCTTGATCGCTCCGTTGGTTTCGCGGGAAATCACGCCGGACGGCGCGCTGTTTATCGGCGCGGCGCTAGCGCTCGTGCTGGCTGTCATTACGCTGATCTTCACGCACAACGCAGGGCATGATCTGTATCACAATTCGCTGGTGTCTCATATTGCAGCCAATTTTCGTCAACGTGGCGGATTCGTGGTGGGCGGACATGATAAGCCCGTCGAAGCCATCGGGGTTATTTCCCCGGACATGGATCAAGACAAGGATGAATTGAATGCTCCGTTAACTCGCTTGGCGGCTCGCCTGGAGATTATCACGCTTGGCGACGCGAAAAAGAAATACTTGAACATCATTGCCGCGACAACACTTATCCTTTTGGCGTTCGTATTGTCCACATGGTATCGCCACGACGAACTGAATAAGCACCTGGACAGTGAAGCTGTTGGCATGTCGTCGGCACCGTCTTCCGCTTCGGCAGCAGGTGGAACGCAGAGTTTTCAGAACATGTTCTCATCGCCATCGACAACGGGAGCGGCAGGAGATGCGCCGTTGCCTGCAGCCGTTGCGCAGGCCGCCCATCAATCTCAGAAAAAAGCCACTGACGCCATCATCAGCGACAAAAAAAGCGCCAATGATGTTGGTGTCCTTTTGTTGGGCGTGATCTATGTGTTCACCCAGTTTTTGGGGGTGGTCACCGGGTACAAATACGGGTTTTTCGGTGGGAACGCAGAGAAGGCGCACAAGGAGACCATGGGGTATCCTGCCTATGACACGTTTTTGAAGCATGTTGTCAAACCTGTATCGCAACGGGCGACTATGCGTATGACGACCCTGCGAAATAATCTGTCCAGCTTGAACCCATCGTATCGACCCGGTACGTTCGATTTCATGAAGATGTATATGGCCGATGCCCGTCCGCCGCGGGAAACGGTCGACTCTGGCGACCAGCCTGCCGGGAATGGACAGTCTCATGAAGCGTCCGGGTGGAGCGATGAACAGATGCGCGCCCTGGCAGAAAAAACCTTGTCTTTGCCATCCAGAGAGGAACGGGCGTCGTTTGTGACCAGCCAGAATCTTTCCCGCAAAGACCTGGAGCGTTTCCAGTCGGCCTTGACGGCGGCCAAGGAAAAACGGAACGCGGCGGAGCCTGCGGCTCTGTCGCAAGAGATTCTCGACGCATTGGGAGATTGAAGAAATGAAAGGCCATCATATTGCCTCTGGTTTTTTGGGGTCCGGCATGGTTGAGTATGTCCTGCGGGTGATCCGGCTCACGGTAGCGGTACTTCTGGTGGCTGCCCCGGCAAGTGCATGGGCAGGCCTGGTCAATGATGTGCCGAGTTGCTATGCGGCGACTCACATCGCTCCACCAGCAAAGCCCTATGCCCATCTGATTTATATTCTTATGGACCAGACGGTCAAACTGCCTCCCGCGTTGGAGCAGTCGGCGGTGAACAACGCATTGCGCATGTTGAAGCCCGGAACCAAGTTCGTCATCGCCGAGTTCTCCGCATTTTCCCAGGGGCACTTCCTGCAGGTCGTGCATACTGGTATCGTCGAAAAGCCCCTGGCCCCATCCCGCATAGGGTCAACATCCATGGTCGCAGCAAGGCATCTGAACGTGTGTCTTGGCATGCAATACGGATTCGCCAGGAAGATGGTGGCCACCAGCATGGCATCCATCATGAAAAGCAGCACGAGCAGCCTGGACCAGTCGGACATCATGATAGCGATGAAAACAGTGGCTCCGGCCATTGCAAGGGATCCCGCCGCTCAAAAGGTGTTGTTTGCTATCACGGACGGGCTGGAGAACTCTAGCGTCACCACGTTCTATGGCAACGGCACGGTGCGCGTCATCAACCCCGCGGTAGAGATGGGCAAAGCGATAAGGAATCACCTGATCGGTAATTTCGGTGGCGCATCCGTATATGTGCTGGGCGGCGCCGTCATGCCGCCGGCAGCAACCGGGACACTGGCTGCACGGAATGGCTACCGTGACCCGCAGGCACTGATCAACCTGAAGGACTTTTGGCGGCAATATTTCGCAAAGTCAGACGGCAGGCTGATGGAGTTCGGTGAACCGGCGCTCGTTGAGCCGGTGGCCTATCCGAAAACGCACTGAATGATGAACTATGAGAATCGCCTACGCCTCCGACCTCCACCTGGAGTTCGATTCATCCATCACGCTGACCGGGCTATCCGGTGTGGACGTGCTGGTCCTGGCTGGCGACGTGGACACCATGCCGGAGTATTACACGGAGTTTTTGCGCAAGCTGCGTCTGGCCTACGCCGGTCCCGTGATTTTTGTGCTGGGGAACCACGAATATTACCATGGCGTATTCCCAGATGACCGGCAAAAGTACCGGGATGCCATCGCCCATGACCACCAGGCGTTTCTGCTGGAAAACGAGTCGGTGGTGATCGGTGGCACCCGGTTCCTGGGCGCCACCCTCTGGACGGATTTCGCCAGCGGGAAACAGATGCGCAACTGTCGGCACATGATGTCCGACTTCGAGGTGATTCATGATGGGCTTGTACCCTGCAAGGGCGTGTCCGGCAGCATCACCCCGGAAACCATTCTCAAGGTCCACCAGGACAGCATCGCTTGGCTGGAGGACCAGTTCAACCATCATTCTCACGAGGGGCCGACGGTGGTGATTACCCATCACGCGCCCAGTTACAAAAGCCAGCATCCCCGATTCGCCGGGAGCCCCATATCGGGTGGCTTCTGCTCCAATCAGGAGCGTCGCATTCAGCGTTGGAAGCCCGACGTCTGGATTCATGGTCATGTGCATGATCCTATGGATTACCGCATCGGCAAGACGCGGGTGCTCTGCAACCCCTGGGGCTATCCCGATGAAGGCCGGGCACGGGAATACCGGATCGTGGAAACGAATGCCACGAGCAAGGGAGATAGCTATGCATGACGTGATGTTGGATATTGAGGCGCTGTCCACCCAACTGGGAGCGGTAGTGCTCACCATTGGTGCCGTCATTTTCGATCCAGAGTCTGACCAGATCGGGCAGACCTTTGCCATCCG
The DNA here is from genome assembly GCF_018854495.1 of Acidithiobacillus ferruginosus. Taxonomy (GTDB): domain Bacteria; phylum Pseudomonadota; class Gammaproteobacteria; order Acidithiobacillales; family Acidithiobacillaceae; genus Acidithiobacillus; species Acidithiobacillus ferruginosus. The sequence goes on along the minus strand of NZ_JABBDR010000016.1, from coordinate 6,538 downwards.
CTTGCCTGCCCAAGAGCAGATCGACAAAGGTGCCCTGGTGGACATCGACACCATTGAATGGTGGATGGAGCAAACCCTTGAAGCGCGTAATGCAGCCTTCCACGGCCCCTGTGCCCATTCAGTGGCCGCCGGATTGGGCAAGTTCTCCCGCTTTCTGCAGCGCATTGCAGGGGAAAGGTTGCGGCTGTGGTCCAACGGACCCGCTTTCGATTCCGCGCAACTACAACTCCTGTACGCGCGGTTCCGGGTAGAATTGGGTCCGGGCATGGGCTGGCCGGTGCGGTATAATGTCGACCGGGACTGCCGTACCATTTTTTCCTTGGCCTATCCGCAAGGCGGTATCCCCGTCGAAGAAAAAGGGGTCGCCCATAACGCCCTGGATGATGCCATCTGGCAAGCCAGGGCGGTGCAAGCGTGCATGCAAAAATTGCGTGACCGTGCTCACCCATGAATCAGCCCCCGTCGAGGGCGAATGGCTCACACATCACTCTCCCGTCTGTAGATCAACCGCCTTGTGCCCAAAATGCTACTCGTAACCCGACGCAACGGGACAAAATGGTGTTGCCATCATCGATTGCCACTGCTTTTCCCCGTACCCCTCAGTCTCCCGGAGAATGGGGCCAACCTAAAAAGCCGGTTGGCCGGACTGATGCCACCGCTGCGCCGCAGCTCCGGCTTTCATCCTGAAATAGGTTCGTGGACCCCTGTGAAAATCAATTTTTGCACCACCGCTTAATCGTGGATTCAGGGATACCCAGCACCTGAGAGATGACCCCATAGCTGCTGCCATCGGCCCGCATCAGCCGTGCCGTGGCCCTTTCCTGTTCGCTGGCACCGCGTCTGGCTTCGCCGCTGGCCTTCCCGCGTCTGGCCTGCACCTCTGGCGTATGGGTATGTTCTACCCATTGACGCCAGTCAGTATCCGTCATGCTGTGACCTTTGCGTTTGCTTGCCAAGACGTAGTTGCTGATGGATAAGGCTATGTGCCTGCATTCGCGATGTCCTAAAGGGGGACTGTTGTGCGTGGCGTTGTAACTCTCAACCAACCGCAGTACCGCATCAACAGTAGCATCCCGGCCCATAGAATAGGCTGGCCACCGGCACGCCTCCCAGGTGGCACAGTTGCGCCCCAATGCCGCGTACCGGTCGACCCACTCGCCACCCTTAAATCGTGGGTGATTCGCGGCTGTCGGCATTTCTCGTACGATGCGTAACGCATCACGAAAGTCGTTCAATTCGTAGGGTTCTGGCTGGTATATCTCCGTACGCCAATGCGAATGCAGCGGATTATGCATCAACAAACCCGTATAGTTGGGATCAGCTTTCCAACACTGACCAACAGCACGAGCAATATCTGTGTAATATGCCTCTGCCTTGCGACTTGCATTGGGTCCAACAAGCACAGGCTTTTTCCAAACGATGGCGACATGGCGATGCCCGTTTGCCGTATTCGTGACTGTTACGTTTGGAGGTGGCAACCCTACAAGCTGCTCTGTATGGTCAATATCCAAGGCGAGGCATTGCCTTTCCCACGGCTGATTCGGCTGGATTTCACGATGACGAAGCGCCGCTGATTTCTCCCTGATCCTGATACCTCGCGACAGATCATCAGAAAAATAGGGCTTTTGCGGCATCCGCGTCACCATCAATTGTAGAATCGGATGAAGGTCAGCTGGTGGTGTTGTGTTGGTCGCCTTGCGATAAGCGGTCCTCGTGTCCAGTATCTGTTGAAGCTCGGAAATATCCTGTGAGTCCGTGCTGTTTTGGAGCGCCCGCCGTAAATTATCGGTGCTCAGCGCATGATTGCATTTGAGGATGGCTGCCCATCCAACGTAGCCGGCCATGACGCGAGGTCATTGACGCTGGGTGGCTATGCGGGGTCTGCCGACTTTTCTGGGAGGTGGTTCTACCGCCTGACGATAGCTATAAAGCCATGCAAGCACATCATCGCGCAGATAACGTGGCGCTTTGGAACACGGTAGATAGGTGGCTTTCGGTAGTTTGTGAGGTGCGACGGACGCAATGTTTTGGACCGTTTTCTTACTGAGAAGGAGTAGGTTGGCTAGTCCTTGTTGATCTAATACGAGCGGGACAGCCAGTCGGTCAGGGTCAGGGTCACTGTCGCCATCCCCCTCCCCTTTGGCGGGCGCGGCACCACGATGCTGGCTGCGCGGCCGTCTGGCGGGCGTTACGGCTTTTTGGCCTGCGGCGGCTGCCTTCGCCTTTTGAGCGGCCGCCCTCTTTGCGCAAGACTGTATCTCTTGCACGCGATGGTGATGAAGGATTTTCTGATCGCCCTCGATTTCCCGCCGAACCCCATACTCTTCCTGACCCAACAAGCCGTATTGGTCGATTTCTTTTGGTTTTCTGCGTGGTGATGTTTTTCCTTTCGGCGGCGGTGGGGCCTTGGAAAAGACAATGGCTGATAGGTTCTCTACTGGCATGGCGCTGCTCCGTATTATCGCGGGGGTATGAAGCAGATTTGGCGTGGCCTCTGGGAATGAGACTGGCTCATGCCTGGAGAAACGTGGGGTCCCCTGCCACGCCGAATCTGCCTCATTTGTCAGGCTACCAGAACAAATTCCGACTTCGAAACAGTTAAGGAACTCCTGATCAGGCATGAAACGCCGATTTCTCCCCGCGCATTTGCCCGAAACAGGCCCATTCAGCGATTTTGTGGGCGAGATCCCGTCCATTCCGCCCCTGGGGGCGGATTTGGGGGCGCAGTACGCCTCAGGCAGCCAGCAGGCGACGCCGCAGCAGGTAGAGATTGGCCAGGGCAAAGAGCGTGGTGAGCTGGGCGCCGTTCTTGGCCAGGCCCCGATAGCGGGTTCTGCGGTACCCGAATTGGCACTTCAGCACCCGAAAGGCGTGCTCTCTCAAGGCACGGATCCGGGCCACACTCCGGTTGTAGCGCTTCAGGGCCGCCAGACCTTTCCTCTGCCCGGGAGTGCGGCGCAAGGCCACGGCGTCCCGGGTTCCCTGCGCGGCCAGGCGCTCGTGGACGGAGGGATAGTCGTAGCCCCGGTCCGCCAGGACGACTGGTTCTTCTCCCGTCAGCAAGGCGTCCAGGGCTTTGTGGTCCGGGACCTTCGCCGCCGTGACCTCCACCGCTTCGACAATCCCTTGCAGATCCGTCGCCACATGGGCCTTCATCCCGAAGTACCACTGATTCCCCTTTTTCGTCGAGCTCATCTCCGGGTCCCGTTTCCGTTCCCGGTTTTTGGTGGAACTCGGCGCATGGATCAGGGTGGCATCCACCATCCTGCCTTCGGCGAGCAGCAGGCCTTTCTCCCGCAGGACGACCTGCACTTCCTCGAAGATCGCGCGCGCCAGGTCGTGCCGCTCCAGCAGACGACGGAATTTCAGGATGGTCGTTTCATCGGGAACGAAATCCCGGCCCAGATCAATCCCCACAAAGCGCCGCAGCAGCGGGATCTCGTAGAGGGCTTCTTCCATGCCAGGATCCGAGTAGGCATACCACTGCTGCAGAAAATGAATGCGTAGCATGCGCTCCAACGGCATCGGCTTGCGGCCGCTCCCGCCTCGGGGATAATGGGGCTCGATCAAGGCCACCAGGCGCGCCCAGGGAATGACGGCATCCATCTCCGTCAGAAAGCGCTCCCGCTTGGTCGGCTTCCGCCGACGGGAAAGATCCTGTTCTTCCGCAAAGGTCATCTGCCCGGCCATGCCATCCCCCTACGCATCGCTGATGCCAGCCAGTATACCAAAACGCCAGATCAGAGGTTCCCTAAGCTGCCTTGTACCAGCAACAGACTGTCATTGGTATCGTCCGGGGTGACCGGTGTTCGGCCATAGCCAGGCACTGGAGCACGATAATTCTCACCGACGATATCTAAGCGGCTGTACGTCTTTTCATGAACTAATAACCGACTGGGAAAGCAATCGGCTCAGAACATGAAGACATCAGGGTTCAACGCGACATTCGGAGGTCGGGGGAGCTTCCAGTATCCGCGCACCATGAAACGCGACCGTCGCGTAGCCAGAAATGGCTAAGACAACCCTTATCGCGCCAAACCGACGGGTACAGGGTCGGCCGCCCGGTGAGCGTGCGTGTTAGGCGCCAATGGGGGCGGTGCACCGGTTGGAGCGAGAGTGTAACGACATCACCGCACCGGCAAGGGCATTTGAACAGTGCCCATTTTGGCTTGTCTGCGGTCATGACACAGTATAGATAGCCAGCCACGATGTCCTCATTACGAGGGGGCTTATCGACAAACAACACAGAGGGAAAATGGACAGGCACCTCGCATGGCAGAGCTTGCTCCGGCACCTGACCTGATGCCGGGGCTGGGGCTGGGGCGAAGAGACCACTAATCCATGCGACAACTCTACTAATAAAACTCATCACGCTTACCGAGAAATGGTCGATTGAGTCTGCAAGACTCTTTCAGTAGAAGGAATTCGTGCGCACGACAATACGGACAGTCGTAGTTCCCCGCTGTTTTGTGGCTGTTGATCTCCATCTTCACGAAATCGACGAAGAGCATGTCGCGGCGAAGCTCTGGCGGAAATCGCCGGAACGGCTTTATCAGATCGAACAGCGTTGCGAGGGCAAAATCCGCAGCGGCGCTGGTGAAGGGCCCAACACCGGGCGCGTCCGTCCCGCCATCTTCGAGATATCGCTCCTTGAGCTCGTCGCTGGTGATATCGGGATTTTCGCGCCGCGCGAGTTGGGCCTGAATCCAGACGTCTTTGATGACGCCCTGACAAAAAAGGCACTGGCCACTCTCGGGCAGAATGGTGCTTATGCGCCCAAAGTGATAACGAAGGTAGGGGTGACCGTCGGGCCCATTGTCGACCTTACCGCCTAGTCCGATATCTATTAGGGGTTGCGCGTAGGCATAGAGTGCCGCGTTCATCAGTTCACGGCCAGCAAAATCATCGGTACAGCCGACAATAACGTCGCAACTGGCGAGGGCGTCAACGGCCGCCTGGTCGATATCGATATCCGACGCGATTGCGGCGACTTTAACGGATAAACCGATGCCTTCGATGAAAGTCTTGAGGGCGTAAGACTTGATTTCTCCGACATCGCTTCTCATCAGACCCCTGACCCGATTGAGATTGCTGGCCGCGAGCGGGTCCTTGTCGATCAATACGAGCTCACCGATGCCGGCGCGTGCGCCAAGGGTCGCGAACGGACTGCCTGTACCGCCGTTTCCGGGAACGCCGACGCGTAGAGACTGAAGCATGTCGACAAAGGGTTTGCCGAACGCGGCGGATTGCCGCGCCTGAACTTCGGTGTGCTCATCTGTGCTTTCTTTGTAGCCATACAAGGTAATCCGATCTCCAAGAACAAGGATGTGCCGAACTGGTATGGCCATCTTCGGGAAGCAAGCGGTGCGTGTTCGGGCTAGCCACTGCCCTTCTGTCCACAGCATCGCAACGAAAGTGACGTCAAGGCCGTTGCGGTTACTTAGCGCTGTCAGCAACGTGCGCTCGTTTTGTTCGTCGATTGCTGAGAATGCTGCGGGGCCCCCCGGGTGATTGTGGACGAAACCAAAGGCAAGGCCCTCTTCCTCACACCTACGGAATAGCTCGCGCAGCGGCGTAAGGGGAAACGCGATGTGTGCTGAGGAGCTGCCAGTTACCCACGCGTCCTCGAAAAGAATCACCTCCTGTGCGATATAGCGGTCAGAATCGGGCAGACCTTCTACCGGAATGTGGAGCCTGCGAAACAGCACGACTGCGGCCTTCTCATGGCAGTCAGGATGTGAGCCAAGGTGGTTCGCGAGTGCATCGTGCTGCGAGCCAAGCAGGGTAATTCGGGCGGCCGTCATTTTGCGTCGGGGTTCCCAAGGGCCCAGACAATACGGCGCAGGATGGTTACAACATTGTCCTTGCCAGGCCGCCATATGACTGGCGCGTTATTCCAGTGCCGCGACCACCGGCAGAACTCCCTGTCGCCATAGGTGCGGTTATCTCTACCACTGGGGTGGTTCATGTTCGGAATGGGCTTGCCATCGATGCGCGTTAGATGCGGATGTGTCCAGAGCATGTCGATGCCGCCTTGGTTGTAGTTCTGCGGAATTATGACAAGGACGTCGCAGATTTTCTCATGGTAGAGCTCATCTGGTAACGGGTAATTCTGGAGCACAAGGAAGCGCTGCTCTTCATCTTCGACGTAGTCAAGGCCGCGTTCTGCGAGTTCCGCATAATCTGAATTGAGGAGCAGCGGCATCGTGCATCACCCCGCCTGCGAGCCGACTGCCTGCGTTGAGAACCGGTCGGGACCCTTCTGTTTAGTCAGATCGACGACCGTGTCGTCCTTGACCTCTTCGTCGGGATGTCCGGGAACCTTGTGAAATATCTGGACGTCGTCCGGGAGCGACGCAAGAACACGAATTTGTTTGCCGGTAATGGTCTCCTCATCCCAGTCGTAGCGCTCGTTGTCAATGATCAGTTCGGGTCGGTTGGATTTCTCATTACTCATGATGAATGAACCGCCCCGGGTTTCGTGGAGGCCATTTGGTTTAAGTGCAGGCCGTTAATTCGGTCTGTTCGGCGAGTTGCC
>NZ_JABBDR010000159.1 GCF_018854495.1 Acidithiobacillus ferruginosus | reverse complement strand
CCTATCACTACATAGGAAATCACGGCGATAAACAGGACCAACGGCGGATGCACGGCCACCAGGGCGACCGCCAGCACCACCAGAATCGCCAACGCAAAGGGCACCCGCCCGTGCAGGTCGAAATCCTTGAAACTGCGGAAGCGAACATTGCTGACCATCAGCAGACCCAGCGCGTAGACCAGTCCCAGCGCCAGATATTCGCTGATCTGCGTCAGCCAGGGGTATCCCTCCCCTACCGCCACCCAAACCAGACTGGCCAACACGGCCGCTGCCGTAGGTATGGGCAAACCCTGGAAGTAGCGCTTGGATGCGCTATGTATCTGGGTATTGAAGCGGGCCAGGCGCAGGGCACCACAGGCCGTATAAACAAAGGCCCCCAGCCAGCCAAAATTACCGAAATCCCGCAGCCCCCACAGAAAAACCAGAATGGCTGGTGCCATACCAAAAGCGATCACATCCGCCAATGAATCATATTCCGCGCCGAATGCGCTTTCCGTATGGGTCATCCGTGCCACACGCCCATCCAGCCCATCGAGCATCATCGCGATGAAGATGACCATGGCCGCCACTCGGTAGTGGCCATTAATGGACGCGATGATGGAGTAGAAACCCGCAAAAAGGCTGGCCGTGGTAAAGAGATTGGGCAGGACATAAACGCCACGGCGTGGATATCTGGGATTCATGCCTGCCGCACGCCCAAGGTCGCAATACACTGGGCGCCGGAACGCACCCGCTCCCCTATGGCCACCAAAGGCTGGGCACCCAGGGGCAAGTAGGTGTCCACCCGCGAACCGAAGCGGATAAAGCCGAAGCGCTGCCCCGACACCACTGCCGCATCGGCAGCGACATAACAGACGATACGTCGTGCGACCAGGCCTGCCACCTGCACGACGGTCACATCGCTACCGTCGCCCGTCCTGATCCAGAGGGCGTTGCGTTCATTCTCCAGAGATGCCTTGTCCAGCGCAGCATTGAAGAACTTACCCGGAAAATACCAGACCTTCTGCACCTGTCCGCTGACCGGCATGCGATTGACGTGCACGTCGAACACGTTCATAAAAATGCTGATCTTGAGCGCGGGACGGGAAAGATAGGGGTCTTCGACCTGTTCAATGGCGATGACCTTGCCGTCGGCCGGGCACAGCACCGATCGCTCCGACAAGGTGGGCAACGGTCGCCGCGGGTCACGGAAAAACTGGAGACTGAAGAGAAAAAGCAGATAGAAGGGCAATGCCCACCAACTGTTGGTGAGTACCTGGAGCACGATGGCCACGCCCAGAAAGAGCGCGATAAAAGGCCAGCCCTCGCGCGCCAGCAACGGATATGGATAGTCTGTTTTCATGCGCGGAGCGTATCAGGAGCCGGACAACGATAAAAGGGCGAAATCGCCACAGGCAAATTGCGTTTTTGCCCACAGCCATTCCGCCCGATGCAGATCGCCGCTGATCCCGGCTGCGAACTCAGTTACGCGAGCGGTCCACGATCCGGCTCTGACCAATCCAGGTCATCATGGAACGCAGCTTGCTGCCCACCACCTCGATGGGATGCTCGGCACCTATCCGGCGCATGGCCTGCATAGTCGGCTTACCAGACTGATTCTCGAGGATAAATTCCCTGGCGAACTGGCCATTCTGAATTTCCGTCAGAATCTTCTTCATTTCCGCCTTGGTATCCGCATTGACGACGCGCGGGCCGCGGGTCAGGTCGCCGTATTCGGCGGTGTTGGAGATGGAGTAGCGCATGTTGCTGATGCCGCCTTCGTACATGAGGTCGACAATCAGTTTCAACTCGTGCATACACTCGAAGTAGGCCATTTCCGGCGCATAGCCGGCTTCCACCAGCGTTTCAAAGCCCGCCTGCACCAGCGCCGTGGCACCGCCGCAAAGCACCGCCTGTTCGCCGAAGAGGTCGGTTTCGGTCTCTTCCCGGAAGCTGGTCTCGATCACGCCGGCACGGGTGCCGCCGTTGGCCTTGGCGTAGGACAGGGCGATATTGGTAGCATTGCCGCTGGCATCCTGATGCACCGCGATCAGACTGGGCACGCCGCCGCCCTGGGTGTAGGTGGAACGCACCAGATGCCCCGGGCCCTTGGGCGCCACCAGGAAGCAGTCCAGATCGGCACGGGGATGAATCTGGCCGAAATGGACGTTGAAGCCGTGGGCGAATACCAGTGCCGCGCCCTGCCGGATGTTCGGTGCGATCTCATCGCGGTACAGCGCGCCCTGGCCTTCGTCGGGGGTCAGGATCATCACCACATCGGCTGCGGCCACGGCTGCAGCCACTTCCTTGACTTCCAGCCCCGCCTTGACGGCCTTCTCCCAGGAGGAAGAGTCCTTGCGCAGGCCGACCACTACGCTCACGCCGGAATCCTTGAGATTCAACGCATGGGCGTGGCCCTGGGAACCATAGCCGATGATAGCCACTTTCTTCTTCTGGATCAGGGCGAGATCGGCATCGTTATCGTAAAAAACCTTCATGTTGAGCCTCTTCAATATCGGTTAAGGGATGATAAACTGATTGTTCCGGTCCTATATGGCCTTTGCGCCGCGACTGATGGCGCTGGCCCCGCTGCGCACCACTTCGATGACCATGCCGGGATCAAGAGACTGGATAAAGGCGTCCAGCTTCTCGCCGGTACCAGTCAGCTCCATGGTATAAGAGCGGTCCGTCACGTCGATGATGCGCCCCCGGAAAATATCCGACAGCCTTTTGACTTCCTCGCGATCCGGCCCCATGGCATGGACCTTGACGAGCATCAACTCACGCTCGATATGCGGTCCCTCGGTCAGGTCATGGACGCGGACCACCTCCACCAGCTTGTTCAGCTGCTTGAGGACTTGTTCCATGATCTCGTCGGAGCCGCGGGTAGCCACGGTCATCCGCGAGATACTCGGGTCATGGGTCGGCGCGACCGTCATCGCCTCGATGTTATAGCCACGCGCCGAGAACAGCCCCGCCACCCGCGACAGGGCTCCCGCCTCGTTTTCCAGCAAAATGGAAATGATATGGCGCATGGTCATACCAGAATCATTTCGGAGAGGGCTGCACCCGCAGGCACCATGGGGTAGACGTTCTCGGTCGGGTCCACCTGGAAGTCCATGAACACCATCCGGTCTTTCAGACGCAGCGCCTCGCGGATCACCGGTTCCACATCGGCAGGCGTCTGGGCGCGCAAACCGACGTGCCCATAGGCTTCGGCCAACTTGACGAAATCCGGTAAGGCATCCACATAACTCATCGCGTAACGGTTCTCATAGAAGAACTCCTGCCACTGGCGCACCATCCCCAGATAATGATTGTTGAGACACGCCACCTTGACGGGCAAACGATATTGTAGACAGGTGGACAACTCCTGAATATTCATCTGGATACTGCCGTCGCCCGTAATGCAGACCACCGTCGAATCCGGCTCGGCGACTTGTGCGCCCATGGCCGCCGGGAGCCCGAAGCCCATGGTGCCCAGCCCGCCGCTGTTGACCCAGCGCCGTGGCCGGTCAAAACCATAAAACTGTGCCGCCCACATCTGGTGCTGTCCCACATCCGAGGTGACGATGGCGTTACCTTCCGTCAGTTCAAAGAGTTTCTGCACCACGAACTGCGGCTTGATGACGCGATCATCCTGGTTATAGTGCAGACAGTCACGGTCCCTCCACTCCTTGATCTGCGCCCACCAGGTCTGCATGGCTTGGGGATCGTTGCGTTGATCGTTCTCCTCCAGCATATGATTCATCTCCAGCAGCACCTGCTGCAAATCGCCAACGACGGGCACATCCACCCGCACATTCTTGGAGATGGAGGAGGGGTCGACATCCACATGCACAATCCGTGCGTGCGGCGCGAATTTGGCGAGGTTGCCCGTGACACGATCATCAAAACGCGCACCCAGGGC
>NZ_JABBDR010000158.1 GCF_018854495.1 Acidithiobacillus ferruginosus | reverse complement strand
CGCCCCGCCCGCCGCAGACGCGCCAACGTCTCTTCCTTACCCAATAAGGCCAGAGTCGCGTCAATGGGTGGTGACACCGCCCGCCCGGCCACCGCCACCCGCAGGGGTTGCGCGACCTTGCCCATCTTGCCGCCAGCATGGGTCACCGCCAGTTCCTGAATTACGCTGTGAATCGCCGCCGCCTCCCAGTTCGGCAACGCGCCCAACGCCTGGGTCATGGTCGCCAGCAAGGCGCCCTGCCCGTGCAGATGCTTTTCCACCTCTTTGGGTTCGCCGGCCACCGGCGCCACATAAAACATCTCCGCCGCCGCCGCCATCTCCACCAAGGTCTTGGACCGCTCCTGCAACAACGCCACCACCGCCGGGAGTTCCGGTCCGGACGCCAGCAAAGACTCGGTTACCCCCACGCCGCCGAGATAAGGCAGCAGATGCTGCGCCAAACCCTCCGGCGTCAGCCGTTGCATATGCTGGGCATTGATCCACAGCAGCTTCTCCGGGTTGAAGGCCGAGGCCGCCTTGTTCACCGCATCGATGCGGAAAAATTCCACCATTTCCTCGCGGGTAAAGATTTCCTGATCGCCATGGGACCAGCCCAGTCGCACCAGAAAATTGAGCAGCGCGTCGGGCAAGAAGCCTTGCTCACGGTATTCCAGCACGCTCACCGCCCCGTGACGCTTGGACAGCTTCTGCTTGTCCGGACCGAGAATCATCGGCACATGGGCATAAACCGGCACCCGCGCGCCCAGCGCCTGTAGAATCTGCATCTGCCGCGGGGTGTTGTTGAGATGATCGTCGCCGCGGATCACATGGGTGATTCCCATATCCCAGTCATCCACCACCACGCAGAAATTGTAGGTCGGCGTTCCGTCGGAGCGGGCGATGATCAGGTCGTCCATTTCGCTATTCTGAAAGCGCACCGTACCGTGAATCAGGTCTTCCACCACCGTTTCGCCGTCGTCCGGGCTGCGGAAGCGGATCACCGGCGCAACCCCCTCCGGTGCCGTCGTGCGCTGCCGGCAGCGGCCGTCATAACGCGGCTTCTCACCGCGCTGGCGCTGGTCCTCGCGCATGGCGTCCACTTCTTCCCGACTGCAATAGCAATGGTAGGCCGTTCCTGCCGCCAGCATCTGCGCCAGCACTTCCCGGTAGCGGTCCATGCGCCGCATCTGATAGAACGGTCCCTCGTCCCAGTCCAGCCCCAGCCAGGCCATCCCCTCCAGAATGGCGACCGTCGCTTCCGGCGTCGAACGCTCCACGTCCGTATCCTCGATACGCAAAATGAAGCGCCCACCCTGCTGACGCGCGTGCAACCACGAGTAGAGTGCGGTGCGGACACCGCCAATATGCAGATAACCGGTGGGACTGGGAGCAAAACGGGTACGGACGGACATGATGCGCAACCTGAGGCGGCTAAAAGGGCGATGATAACAGCCTCTCCGACTCGCCGGTATCCTGCACGGCGCGACGAACATCGTTTGACGGAAGGCATTCGTTTTGCTTACTATCGGAGTAGCAGGCAGCAAGTCTTATGCCAACCTCATGTTTACAATGATATCCTTGTATAAGGGATTATATCTGCGGGACACCCCTTGTGGATCCGGCCCGCCAGGAGGGACTATGAAGAAGCGGTTCATCGCTATGGCCACGCTGGTGGCACTCGGCGGCATTCCTATGGCATGGGCGGATAGCCAAACCATAGGCCTGCAACAAGGTGACCTCCAGAGCGGCGTAGCACAGGCCCTGAACGCCAGCGCGCAGAACGTGGACCTGCAAGGCAGCGAACCGGTAGCGGCGCCGGTCGGCAATGTCTCCGGCCTGTCGGCCACCCTGCAGCAGTTCGAGGCATCGGGCGCCTTTGGCAACCAGACCGGAGCCGGCAATGTGTGGACGCATATCGACGACGGCCTGCGCATCAGCGACGTCTCCCGCGTGGAAGTGGATAAATGGCGCACCTGGTTCCTGCAACACCAGGGCAAGCTGGAACAGATCCTCGACAACTCCCGACCCTTTCTGTATTACGTGGTGAACGCCGTTGCGGAACGCGGCATGCCCATGGAGCTGGCGCTGCTGCCGGCCATCGAGAGCGGTTACAACCCCAAGGCCTACTCCCCGGCGGCCGCGGCGGGCCTCTGGCAATTCATACCCGGCACCGCACGCAATTTCGGCCTGCAAAACACCCGCTATGGCGATCCCCGCCTGAGTCTCATCGCCTCCACCAACGCCGCCCTCGATTATCTCTCCTACCTCTACAACTATTTCGGCGGCAACTGGCTCCTCGCCATCGCCTCCTACAACGCCGGGCAGGGTACCGTTTCCGCCGCCATCCAGCAGAATGTCGCGGCGGGCAAGCCCACCGATTTCTGGGATCTCGCCCTGCCGCAGCAGACCGAAGACTACGTTGCCGAACTCCTCGCCCTGGCGCAGGTCATCCAAAACGCCAAGGCCTACCATGTCTCCCTGCCCGCCATTCCCAACGCGGCACACATCGCGGTCGTGACCACGCCCAAATCCGTGGCGCTGAACGTGGCGGCGAACCTGATGAACATGCCGGTCAGCGAACTGCAGCACCTCAATGCCGGGCTGAGCTACGGCGTCGCCCCGGCCGACTACCATCTGGTGGTGCCCAAAGACAAGGCCGCCACCCTGAAAACCGCGCTGCTGACCATGCCCCAGGAAGCCGCCGCACAGCCCGTCGTTGCGCCGCAACCGGTGCCCAGGCCGGCCTTCCGTCACATCACGCTTCGCCACGGTGAGACGCTCTGGCATCTGGCGCAACGGGCCGGGGTCAGTGTCACCAATCTCAAGCGCTGGAATCACATCCGTTCCGCGCGCGACCTGCAGGTCGGGCAACACCTGGTCGTCTACGGCGCCGGTGGGTCCGGCCATCTGCAAAACGCCGTCTATGCCCGGAGCCGGACGCGGGCGCTCACCGTGCGTCCCGGCAACACGCTCTCCCAGCTCGCGCAACGGGCCGGGGTCAGCGTCAAGGACCTCATGCGCTGGAACCATATCCGTTCCGCGCGTGACCTGCAGATCGGCGAAACCCTGCACATTCCGGGTGGCGGCGGTGCCGGACCCGCACAGGTCTATACGGCCGCGCGCGGCCACCGGCGCCTCACCGTGCGGCCCGGTGAAAGCCTTTGGCAAATCGCCCAGCGCGCAGGGGTCGGCGTCTCCGTGCTGGCCCGCGCCAACCACCTCACCGAACGGACCATTCTCCATCCTGGACAGGTGCTGAACATCCCGGCACAAACCATGGTCGCCGCCATCAGCCACCGACAGGAGCGCGCCGCGAGCCGAGCGCGAACGACGACTTACGTGGTGCGTCCCGGCGACACGCTCTGGCAGATCGCCCAGCAGTTCCATGTCCAGCCCAAATCGCTGATTCAGTGGAATCGCCTGGCCTCCGCCAGCGAAATTCAACCGGGCTCACGCCTCACCATCTATACGCGCTGATCATTCTGTCATAGGGAGTTTTTGCAATGGGTTTCATGGTAGGAAAAAAGGCGCTGATCGTCGGCGTGGCCAATGACCGCTCCATCTGCTGGGGCATCGCCCAGGCCATGCATCGCCAGGGCGCCGAAGTGCTGCTCACCTATCAGGGCGAACGCACCAAAAGCCGGGTGGAAGAGCTGGCGAGCCAGATCGGGGCGCCGGAGCCCCTGGAACTCGACCTGATGGATGAAGCGCAACTGGCCGCCGCCATGCAGAAGATCGGGGCGCTCTGGGGCAGCGTCGACATCGGCGTTCACGGTGCCGCCTTCGCGCCCAAAGAGGAACTCAACGGCAGCTATCTGGACGCCACCACCCGCGAGGGCTTTCGCATCGCCCACGAGGTATCCTCCTACAGCTTCACCGCCATGGCCCGGGCCATGCGCCCGCTCATGCAGGGCCGACAGGGCGCCCTGCTGGCCCTCAGCTACCTCGGCGCCCAGCGCGCCATGACCAACTACAACGTGATGGGGCTCGCCAAGGCCAGTCTCGAAGCCAGCATCCGTTATCTCGCCTACTCGCTGGGTGCGGACGGCATCCGCGTCAACGCCGTTTCCGCCGGCCCCATCCGCACCCTCGCGGCCAGCGGTATCAGCGATTTCCGCAAGATTCTGGAACACTATGCAGAACAAGCGCCCCTGCGCCGCAACGTGACGCAGGAAGAAGTCGGCAACGCCGCCGCCTTCCTCTGCTCCGACCTCGCCTCCGGCATCACCGGCGAGATCACCTACGTGGATGCCGGTTTCAACACCGTCGGCTTCTGAGCGTATCGGTTCGACGCGGCGCGCGCCTCACCCCATCGCGCGCCCCACCTCCGCAAGCATCTCCTCGAAACTCTTGGCAAAAGCGGCCAGACCTTCGGTCTGCAACTGCTCCGCCACGGCGCCGTCCATATCGATACCCAGGCTGGCCAGTTGCGCCATGGTCCGCTGCGCCTCGGCCCTGCCGTCTTCGACCCGGGCCGCCAGGCGGCCGTGGTCACGGAGCCGGACCAGCGTGTCGTCGGGCAGGGTATTGATCGTTTCCGGCCCCATCAGCGGTTCGACATACAGCAGATCGGGGTAGGCCGGATTTTTGGTGCTGGTGCTCGCCCAGAGCAGATACTGGGGCCGCCCGCCCGCAGCGCGCAACGCCGCAAAGCCCGCACCGTGAAAAACGTCCTGATAGATGGCGTATGCCGACTTCGCCATCGCCACCGCCGCCTTGCCCCGCAGCGCCAGCGCCTCCGGCGTGCCGACGGCCTCCAGCTTTTGATCGACCAGCGTATCCACCCGCGACAGGAAGAGACTGGCGACCGCCTTCACCTTACGCGGATCACCACCGCCCGCCACCCACTGCGTCAAGCCCTTCTGATAGGCCGCCAACACCTCATGCACATGCTTCAGCCCGAACATCAGGGTCACATTGATCGACACCCCCTGACCGATGAGCGTCGCGAAGGCACGGATACCGGCGGGCGTGGCCGGCACCTTGATCAGCAGGTTGTCCCGTTGCACCAGCCCGCGCAGCCGTAGCGCCTCGGCCACCGTGGCGGCCTCATCCTGCCCCAGCCGCGGCGACTCCTCCCAGCTCACCCAGCCGTCGTCGCCGTCCGTTTCCACATGCACCGCCTGCAGCAGATCGCAGGCGTTACGCAGATCCTCCACCACCAGACGCTCGTACAACTGTTCCGCGGAGTCCGCGGGCCGGCCAAGGTCGTCCCGATAGTAGGGGCTGGAGTGAATCGCCTTCTGAAAGATACTGGGGTTGGAGGTCACCCCGCTGATCCCGTCCTCGTCGATATAACGCCGCAGAATGCCCTCATGGATGAGGGTGCGCGACAGATTGTCCAGCCAGATGCTTTGCCCGATCTGCTTCCTGAGTGCCCGTAAATCCGTTGCCATGCTGCTTCTCCTGACGTGGTTCCGCCGATATACCCCATATACCCGCCTGACCTTCAGTGTAGACCAGAGTCCGGCTGACTGCGCAAGGGGCTCAGGTGAGCAGGGGCACGGACGATGCGTGGTGGTGTGTTGGGCATCGACAGTCTGCGCGGGGAAGATTTCCCTTCTGCTGGACAATATGGATAGAATGGGCCTTGCATATTTTATGGGAAATGTATATGGATACCCATCAATACAACGTTCATGTAGACCAGCGCGGACGCCTGGTGCTACCCGTCAGCGTTCGTCACCAGTTGGGCATCGAACAGGGCAGCACCTTGATCCTGACGGTGCAGGAGGATGGGATGCTGCGCTTGATCAGCCCTGGAGAAGCGGCCCGCAGAGGGCGCGGCCTATTACGCAAATTGGCCCCTGATACCACGAAGGACCGGCAACTGGCGGATGAGCTGATCGCCGAGCGGCGCAACGAAGCGGAACATGAATAGGTCGGTACTCGATGCCTCGGCATTGCTGGCCTATCTCAACGACGAGCCGGGTGCGGATGTCGTGGAAAAAGCGCTCGCCGCAGGGAGCGCCATCGGCACGGTGAACTGGGCGGAAGTGCCCGGAGTTCACGTCACCGTTATCCGATGACGCGCAAGGGGTTTATGGCCACCCCCGACGTTGCAAAGGGAATCCGTGCCGGGCCGTGCGAAACCTTCCCGATCAGGCAAGCTGTGGTGTGGGCGTCGCGCGATGCGGCGCCTGCAGCCGTCCGACTTCATAAAGCGCCTGCAACTCGCTGCGCACCACGTTCAGCTCCATGTCGATGGACGCGACCGGCGCCCCGCGCTGCTCGCGGCGCTGGAGCAGGGCGTGGCGATGGTTCTGGAGCTGATGGATGCGGGCCTGGCGGTCGGTGTCGTTCATGGTGCTTCTCCTTTCAGATGGCGAGGTGGCCGCCGTCGGTGATGTCAGGTATTGCAGGCCCGGCCGCGGTTGACGGCGGCATAGGCAGCAGCGAGGGCGCCTGCGGCGACGCGGAAATGACGGACGACGGATGGGGCTCTGGCGATTTTGATGCCGTGGAAATATTGGCGGATGGCGACCGCCGCTGGAATGGCGG
>NZ_JABBDR010000157.1 GCF_018854495.1 Acidithiobacillus ferruginosus | reverse complement strand
CCTGGGTGGGCGAGATGTCGGGGAGTGCTTCCAGGGGGATGTTGATCACCGCCAGCGTACCGCCGACGATCAATACCAAGGCGGCGATCACGACCAGCAAGCGGTTTTCCATACACCAACGCATGATCGCTCTAATCATGAGATTTGCCCCCCTGACCGAATGCGGTCGGTGGCGTGGGCAGGGCACCTGCATCCCCGGCAGAAATGGCCGACGCAGGGGGCTTGTGGCTCTGCGTCAGGCCACTGTTCTGCGGCAGGGAAATCTCTGCACCCGGCGTGGTGCTCGTAGTGGGCGCCGTGTTGCCCCCCAGCATACGAGCCTTCACCGACTGGAACTGGGATTCGGAATAGAGCAGGAACTGGGCGCTCTCCACCACCCGATCCCCCGTCTTGAGTCCTTTATCGATGGCTACCCAGCCGTCGGCCTCCGGCCCCAGGGCGACCTGTACCGGCAGGAAGTGCCCTTGGCCCTCACCCAGCATCACATAATCCCCCTGAGCGGTATGTAGTACGGCGCTGTTGGGCACTGCCAGGGCCTCTTCGGGGCTGGCTAAAATAGTGGTGGTGGCGTAGGTGCCGGGGCGCAATATCCCGCCCGGATTGGGAAAACTCAGCCGGGCTGTCACCGTCCGGTTTTGGGGGTCCAGGGTCGGGTAGAGAAAGTTCAGGCGTCCCTCCCAGGATTTGCCGGGATAGGCGGGCAGATGCAGGCGCACGGCATCGCCGATATGTACCCACGGTAACTGGTAGGAATAGAGCGCCACATTGACCCATATCCGGTCGAGATTAGCGATTTCATAGATATTTGTCTGCGGCGAGACATAACCGCCCTGGCGCACATTGAGGGTCTCGACTACCCCGGAAGCGGACGCCATGAGCGGTACGTCCCGCTCCGCTGTGCCGCGCCGGGCGAGCGCCGCAATCTGCTTTTCCGGCATGCCCAGTAGTCGCAGTCTCGCCTTGGCTGCCGCCAGCAGTGCCGGGGCTTCCGTCGTCCCACCCTGGCGGCGGGCGATGAGATATTCCTGCTGGGCGCTATATAGCTCGGGAGAATATATCTCGGCGAGCACCTGGCCGCGCTGCACGGGGTCACCTACGGCGCGGACGTGCAAGCGT
>NZ_JABBDR010000156.1 GCF_018854495.1 Acidithiobacillus ferruginosus | reverse complement strand
CCGTAGCAGGCATTCCGCCCTCTGGGCGGTTGCGGTAGCGTCGAACGATTTGCAAGCAAATCGCCCGCCACTCCTCGCTGTTCTTTGCCCCTGCGGGGCTGGAGCTATATCTCTTTTAAAAAAAGCCCGCCCAACTGGAAAACGAGAAAGAGGGAGCCGCTGCCGTTAGGCAGTGGGGGACAACGTCCCCAGAGGGGGTCGATCCGGCGAGCCGAAGGCGAGGACAGGGGGACCAGCAGGGTCCCCGCCGGGAATGTTTGTGGGCGGCACGGCGAAGCCGTGGCAAGCGCCCACTCCTTGTTGGTGTGACAAGCCTAGGGAGCCCGATAGATTATAGATATAGGCGAGATTCCTGATCCCAATAAAATCAATATGTTGTTTGGGGGGGGGTGCACAGCCTAGATTGTGCACCCCTGCACAGCCTAGATTGTGCAGGTTAGTGCGATACGCACACTTTATTGTGCCGTATGCACATGCTATAAGTAACCAATACTGTGCTATATGCACATAATACAGTGCATATAGCACTCATTTTTAGGCAGGGGTGCACAATGTCTGAGATCGGTAATCCGCCAGCACGTGACTCAAAACGATCAACTTGGGTACAGACCGAACGTGCCGCCCATGAAGCTTGGTCACGGTTAATCGCCAAGGCGCCAATGGCGGCCCGCCTCGCCCATGTCCTAGTCGCGCATATGTCCTCAACCAATAACGCGGTCGTGGCGTCGCAAGCGACACTAGGAGAGCTTATGGCGAGCCCCGGTGAGCGGCCAGTACACCGGAACAGCGTCAGAAACGCCATAAATATCTTGGTTTCAGAGCGATGGATCGAGGTTGTACAGATCGGGGGGAAGGGTGGAGCGTTGGCATATATCGTGAACGCACGTGTAGCGTGGTCGAGAGCACGCAGTGATATCCGGTATAGCGTATTTTCAGCACGAGTTATTGCGTCCGAGACTGAACAAAACGAGCCTCTTGATGATAGACCAGGCTTGCGCCAGGTTCCTGTACTCATGCGAGGCGAGCAGCAGCTACCAGGAGGAACAGGCGAACCACCACCATCTCAGACTATCTTGGACGGTCTGGAACCGGATTTGCCGTTCCTTGAAGAGCAAGAAAACAACTCGATCCAGACCAAGCCTGACGGCCAAGTCCGGCTTATCGACTGATTTCTTGTGGCGCAAGGTGACACGTCCTATGCTACACAAAACGATCCGGGGGCTGACAGCTCTATGGCACAGGTAAGCATCACAAAAGCGGCAGGGTTAGCTGGTGTTTCTCGTAGCACTTTTTATCGCTCATATATCAATACTGGAAAGGTTAGCGTGGGGTCGGACCATCAAGGCAACCCAGTTGTTGATACGTCTGAGCTGCTACGAGTCTTTGGTGTCCTACATGACACAACAGAGAATCAGGACACAAAGGGTGTCCGAGATGCTAACGACCCAAATATTCTTGTTATCAGCGAGCTAGAATCAGAACTTCATCGAGTGCGTGACATTCTGCGAATCCGTGAGGAGGAACTGCACAAAGCGGAGGAGCGCGAACAGTGGCTGCGCGACTTGCTAGCCAGAAGCCAGAACCAATTACGGCTCGACGAGAAGAAGAACCGCCCTTGGTGGAGACTCTGGGGGTGATGCCTTGTATATAAACCCAAGCGCGTCTAGGATAACGGCATTATGCCCACCATTGATCGCATAGACGCAGCGCGGGTAGTGATCTACCTCAACGATCATCGTCCCGCTCATGTTCATGTGGTACAAGGGGATTGTAGGGCAGTATTGATATTGCATTGCCCGGACGGGCCACCGGAGCTACGGGAAAATATCGGATTTTCCAGAACGGAGATGCGTCACATTTTGGAAGAAAGCATATCCCGATTGGCGTTATTCTGTGGAGAGTGGGAGAGACACCATGGATCAGATAGAAAAAATTCTTGAGCGCGACTGGGACGCTGCAAATCAGCGTGGACAGGAGGCGCTTGCCGCTGGCCCACTGGCGGAGTCCGCCTACTATGACCAAACCGCGGGAAAGGTCGTGGTCGAGCTGAATAACGGCGTTGGCCTACACATCCCACCGGCATTGATTCAGGGCATGGAGAACGCCACTCCCGCAGATATGGCAGAGATCGTCATTGAAGGGCATGGCATTGGGTTACACTTCCCGCGACTGGACGCTGATCTGTACGTCCCTGCATTGGCGCGGGGGGTTCTCGGCACATCGGCATGGATGCGCAGCCTTGGACGGAAAGGGGGTATATCAAAAAGCCCCGCCAAGGCAGAGGCAGCCAGAAGAAACGGACGCCTTGGCGGGCGTCCAGCATCGCGAGACAAAAAAATGGCATCATAAAAGCACATAGAGTGGAGATATCGTAGTAGGATGTTTCAGTTAGAAAATACAATATACAGCCATGAAACAAGGGGGTTTCTATGCATCTGCATACCGCTGGATTTCCGCATCCTGAGCTGATCGGGGCGTTCCGCCAGTTCGGGCCGTTCGGAATCTCATATCAGATACTCAAGGAAGGTCACGATACGGAGAAGGGCTGGACTGTCGAGATTGAGGTGCCGCAGACAGGGGAACGGTTGGAGTATCCCCTTAAAGACGCCCTAGACGATCCAGAGGCCCGCTAGTGTTCGCCATTGCCTTTGATCTGACGGTTAAGGACGTCTCCAAGCGTCACCCAAAGAGTGTTGCCGCCGCCTATGCAGATATTGGCGCAACCTTGGCCGGGTTTGGTTTCCGATGGGTGCAGGGCAGCATCTATGTCTGCGAGAATGAAGATATGGCCAACCTCATGGATGCCATGGACGCTCTTACAGACCTGTCGTGGTTTCCACCATCCGTCAGGGATGTTCGGGCCTTCCGGGTGGAGCAATGGTCCAATTTCACCGACAGGGTGAAGCGCCGGGGCATAGCAAAATGAGCGGCCTCATCGTTTTGTCTCAAAATAGCTCCTCACCGGCAGGCGGAGAACCCAGCAAAATCAGGCCATCCGCCCAGC